>DAIQND010000037.1:0-15892 GCA_036788555.1 Solirubrobacteraceae bacterium
CTGGGACAAGAAGTGGGATGAGATCGTCGACACCAGCAACCCGCCGTTCTTCAAGTGGTGGGTCGGCGGCCGGCTGAACGCCTCCGTCAACTGCGTCGACCGTCACCTGGAGTCCCGGGGCGACAAGGACGCGCTCATCTGGGTCGCCGAGCCCGAGGACGACGAGCCGGTCCACATCACCTACCGGGAGCTTCACCGTCGCGTCAATGAGTTCGCGGCGCTCCTGAAGGACTTCTGCGCGGTCAAGCCTCAGGACCGCGTCACCTTCCACATGCCGATGGTCCCCGAGCTCCCGGTGGCGATGCTCGCGTGCGCGCGTCTCGGCGTGATCCATTCGCAGGTGTTCGGTGGCTTCAGCGGCCACGCGGCGGGCCAGCGGATGGGCGACGCCAAGAGCACGATCCTCGTGACGATGGACGCCTACTACCGAAACGGGGAGCTGATCGACCACAAGATCAAGGCCGACGACGCGGTGGAGGCGGCGAAGAAGGAGGGGATCGAGATCGAGAAGATCCTCGTCTTCCGGCGGATCCCGGGCGAGTACCACTCCGAGTCGGAGATGGTCGAGGGACGCGACTACTTCGTCGACGAGCTGCTCAAGGACTACGAGGGCCGGGAGGTCGAGCCCGAGTCGATGAAGGCCGAGGACACGCTGTTCCTCATGTACACGAGCGGGACCACCGGCCGCCCGAAGGGCGCCCAGCACTCGATCGGCGGGTACCTCAGCTACGTCGCCGGGACTTCCAAGTACTACCAGGACATCCATCCGGACGACACCTACTGGTGCTTCGCCGACATCGGCTGGATCACCGGCCACTCCTACATCGTCTACGGCCCCCTGGCCCTGGGCACGACGAGCGTGATGTACGAGGGCGTGCCGACCTACCCGGATGCCGGGCGGCCGTGGCGGATCGCCCAGAACCTCGGGGTGGACATCTTCCACACCGCGCCGACGACGATCCGGATGCTGCGGAAGGTGGGGCCGGAGGAGCCCGGCAAGTACGACCTGCACTTCAAGACGATGACCACCGTCGGGGAGCCGATCGAGCCCGACGTGTGGCGGTGGTACTGGAAGGTGGTCGGCAAGGGCGAGGCGGCGATCACCGACACCTGGTGGATGACCGAGACCGGTGGGTTCACCGGCTCGACGCTGCCGTTCCTGCAGCCGATGAAGCCGGGCAGCTGCGGGCCGGCCGCGCTCGGGATCCAGCTCGTGATCTACGACGAGAACGGCGAGGAGATCCCCAAGGGCTCGGGCAAAGCCGGCTACATCTGCGTGCGCAACCCCTGGCCGGGCCGGATGCTCACCGTATGGGGACAGGATGACCGCTTCATCGAGACCTACTACAAGCGCTTCAACAAGGACCCGAACAGCAAGGACTGGCGCGACTGGCCCTTCATGTGCGGCGACGGCGCGGTTCAGGCCGAGGACGGCTACTTCAGGATCCTCGGGCGGATCGACGACGTGATCAACGTCGCCGGGCACCGGCTCGGGACCAAGGAGCTCGAGTCGGCCGCGATCGAGGTCGAGGAGGTCGCCGAGGCCGCCGCGGTCCCGGTGTTCGACGAGACCCGCGGCAAGGTCGTCGAGATGTACATCGCGCTCAAGCCGGGCGTCGACGCGAGCGAAGAGGACATCGCCAAGAAGGTGGCCAAGCAGATCGAGTTCGACATCGGCAAGATCGCTCGGCCCAAGAACGTCTGGGTGGTGCCGGACATGCCCAAGACGCGAAGCGGCAAGATCATGCGCCGAGTGATCGCCGCGATCTCCAACTTCACCGACGTGGGCGACGTGTCCACGCTGGCGAACTCCGAGGTCGTGGAGGAGATCAAGGAGCACGTGCAGAGCACCAAGAAGGAGCGCGGCGAGGATCTCCAGAAGCTCTCCAAGGAGGAGGAGAAGGAGATCCAGGAGTTCGGGGCCAAGTCGGAGTAGGAGCATGGGCAAGCGGGCCGCAAGGAGGCGCCGCGGGGCGCGACTCCTTACGGCCCGCCCACCCGGCTCCCTTCTGAGGCTCGCGCTCGCCGCGGCCTCGGTGCGGCCCGGAGGCTCCCTCCCCCCAGGAACCGGCTAGACGCGCAGGCGGCGGCCGAGCTCGGCGACGTGCCGGCGGGCGACGGGGATGGTCTGGCCGTCGGGGAAGGCGATCTCGGCGGTGCCGCCGAACTGGGGGCGAAGCTCGACTGCCCGGTTGAGGTTCGCGACGTACTGACGGTGCACTCGGGCGAAGCCGTGAGGCTCCCACCGGCGTTCGATGTCGGTCAGCGTCGTGCGCATCAGGTAGCGGCCGTCGTCGGCGACCACCCGCACGAAGTCGCCGTGCGACTGGAGATAGAGGACCGAGCTGCGCGGCAGCAGGCGCGTGGTGCCCGAGCGGACGTTGTCGACCGCCACGACCTCGCTCTCGGAGCTCGCCGGCTTCTGCGCGCCGTTGGCCGGTACGACCGGCTCGCTCCCGGCCATCCCCGCCGCCACGCGCTCAAGCGCCTCCTCCACCCGCCGGCGAGCTACCGGCTTCAGCAGGTAGTCGACGGCCTTCAGCTCGAAGGCGTCCACCGCCGCGGTGTCATAGGCGGTGACGAATACGAGCTGGGGCGGGGTGGCGAAGCGACGCAGCACACGCGCGAGCTCGAGGCCGTCGAGGTCGGGCATCCGCACGTCGAGGAAGATCGCGTCGTAGGATTCGGTGGAGGCCTTGACCAGCGCGTCGTGGCCGTCGGAGGCGCACTGCACTCGCTCGACGGCCGGCGATGCTCGCAGGATCCGCGCCAGGTCCTGGAGCTGGGGCCGCTCGTCGTCCACGGCGAGAACCTTCAGCCGCGGCGTGCTCATCGGGCTGCGGTCTGCGCCAGCTGCGTGGCCTCGGGCTCGCCCTGGAGGTTGGGGACCGTCATGATCGCGGTCGTGCCCTCACCGGGGACCGATTCGATCCGCAGCGCGTAGCGCTCGCCGAACGTGGCCCGCAGCCGCGCGTCGACGTTCGAGACGCCGATCCCCCCACCGGCGCCGGCCAGCACCGCCGGCACCCGCTCGGGTTCGATGCCTGAACCGTCGTCGGATACGCGGAGCTCGACGTCGCGCCCGATCAGCTCGGCCACGATCCCGACCCGCCCGGATCCGGCGCGCCGCTCCACGCCGTGGCGCACCGCGTTCTCGACCAGCGGCTGAATCGACATCGACGGGACGATCGTGCCTCGCGCCTGATCGGGAATCTCGATTCTCACCGTGAGGTCGGGAAACCGGGCCTGCTCGAGTCGCAGGTAGCGCTCGACGTGCTCGATCTCCTCGCCCAGCGTTACGTATGAGCGGCCGTCGCGGAACAGGTACCGGGTGAACTCCGCGAAGTCGATCAACAGCTCGCGCGCCTGTTCGGGCTGGGCATGGATCTCGCCCGCCACGGCGGCCAGCGCGTTGTAGATGAAGTGCGGGGAGATCTGCGCGCGGAGCGCCCGCAGCTCAGCGTGCGCCAGTCGCCGCTCCTGCTCGGCGACGATCGACAGCTCGACCTGCGCCGACACCAGGCTGGCCGCCTCCTCCACCACCCGCAGTTCGGAGTGGCTCGGGCGGCCTTCGCTGCGGTAGAAGGCGATCAGCGTGCCCATCCGCTTGCCCTGGACGATGAGCGGGGACAGCACGGCGCAGCGAAGCGGACACGTGGGGTCCGAGGAGATCAGCCGCGGCTCGATGTGCATTCGATCGTCCGGGGTGCGCGCAAGCAGGCGAGAGAGCAGGTCCCCCGGGCGGACCTGCTCGCGCCCCTCGCCGTCGATCGCCAGCACCGCGCGGGTGTCGGCCAGCGCGATCGCCGCGGCGCCGGTCAGCGCCCGGATGTACGGGACCGCCTGCTCGGCGCTACGCGTGGCGAGGCCTCGGCGAAGGTGGGGGAGCGTCGCGGTGGCTGCATGCAGCGCCGACTGCATGCCGCTCGCCTCCGGGGCCCGGCGCGAGCGCTTGGCGTGGATCCATGCCCAAGCCGCCGCCAGCACCGCCGCGGCCCCCACCGCCGACAGGATCGCGAGAGCGAAATCCATCTCTTGCGCATCAGCTTACCGGGGCCGGGAGCGGGTTCGGCGGATCGGGGCCTGTGGGCAGCGGTTGTCCTCGCCCTCGATCGGCGCGATCATGCGCCCATGACCTCCCCCACGCAGATCTCCTCCTACGAGCAGGCCCGCTCGACGCACCGCTGGCAGGTCCCCGAGCGCTACAACATCGCGGCCGACGTGTGCGACCGCCACCCGCGCGACAAGCTGGCGATGATCCACGAGGACTTTCACGGCACCGTCCGGCGGGTGAGCTGGGGCGAGCTTCAGGATGCCTCCAACCGCCTGGCCAACGTGCTGGTGGCGCATGGGGTGGAGCCCGGCGATCGCGTGGCGATGCTGCTGCCGCCCGTCCCGGAGACGGCGGCGGCGTTCTTCGCCACCTGGAAGGCCGGGGCGATCCTGCTGTCGATGTCCGTCCTCTACGGCGATGACGGCATCCGCCACCGCCTGCGCGACTCGCAGCCCAAGGTGCTGCTGACGAACGCCGCCAACGCCGAGCGGATCGAGCGCTCGCTGGCCGAGAGCGTTCTGATCCTCGATGACCGCCTGCTCGAGCAGGGCACGACCACGTTTCATCCTCTCGGCACCAGCGCTGATGACCCGGCTCAGCTGTACTACTCGTCGGGTACCACGGGGCTGGCCAAGGGGATCCTGCACGCCCATCGCTACCTCCTCGCCCACGAGGAGTTCGTCTACTGCCACGACCTGCGCGAGGGCGAGATCTTCCACGGGATGGGCGAGTGGGCGTGGGCGGCGGGGATCTGCCCGCTGCTCGGGCCGTGGCGGCTCGGAGCGGTGCAGGCGGTGTATCAGCGCGAAGGCGGTTTTGACCCGCACAAGCAGCTGGACTTCCTCTCCCGCCACGAGGTCACCAACGTGTTCGCCACCCCGACCGCGATCCGCTCGATGATGTCGATCGGCGACGCCCGCAGCCGCTACCCGCAGCGCTTTCGGATTGTCTGCTCCGCCGGCGAGCCGCTGAACCCCGAGGCGATCCGCTGGTTCCGCGAGCAGTACGGCGTCACGGTGCTTGACTACTACGGTCTGACCGAGTCCTACCCGCTGGTCGGCAACTACCCGTTCATGGAGGTGCGGGAAGGCTCGATGGGCAAGCCGGTGCCAGGGTGGGAGGTGGCGATCCTCGACGAGGAGGAGCGGCCGGTGCTGCCGGGCACGCGGGGTGAGATCTGCCTGAAGGCGCGCTCCAACCCGCACTACCCGCTCGGCTACTGGAACCGGCCGGCGGAGTCTGAGGAAGTGTTCGGTGGCGAGTGGTTCCACACCAAGGACGCCGCCCGCGCCGACGACGACGGCTACTTCTGGTACGAGGGCCGCGCCGATGACGTGATCATCTCCGCCGGCTACCGGATCGGGCCGTTCGAGGTCGAGTCGGCCTGCCTCGAGCATCCCGCGGTCGCCGCAGCGGCGGGCGTCGCCTCGCCCGACGAGCGTCGCGGAAACGTCGTCAAGGCGTTCGTCGTCGTCGCCTCCGGACACCAGCCCTCCGAGGCGCTGGCCGAGGAGATCAGGGCCTTCGTCCGAGACCACCTCTCCGCCTACGCGTATCCGCGCAAGATCGAGTTCGTGAGCGACCTGCCGAAGACGCTGACCGGCAAGATCCGGCGGATCGAGCTGCGCCAGCGGGAGTTCGAGTAGCGCGACCGTTCAGATTTCCTGCGCCGCGATGGGTTGAGCGGCCTATTGCCGGCGGTCCGGCCTCGGATTAGCTTCGGCAAATTCGAGGCCGCGACTGGGGCACGCCCGCTCGGGGGGCGGCAAGGGCAACTGGGAGGTCGACATGAGGCGTATATGGCGCGCCGCGCTACTCGTGGGTGCGGTCAGTCTTGGAGTTCCGGGGGCTGCGATGGCGGACACGACGATCACCGGAACGCCGGCGATCAGTGGCACCGCCCAGGCGGGGAGCACTCTGACCTGTGGCACCTCGGGTGTGACGGTCAGCGACGGCCCCGCCAGTGACGGGACCCCGACGATCACCGATTACATCTGGTATCAGGACTCCACGTCCGGAACGGTCGTTTTCCAAGGATCGAACCAGTACACGCCGAGCGTGCAGGACGTCGGCCACACGCTGATCTGTCAGATAAGGGCAAGTGACGGCATCCCGCCAGACGCCACCGCACAAAGCCCAGCCAGCGGGACCATCCAGCCAGGCCCAGCCCCGACCGCGGCCGGTGCGCCGACAGTAACCGGTGCGGCGCAGGTGAGCGGCAATCAGAACAACGGCCTGAACTGCGACAGCAGCACGGTTACGTTTACGCCCTCAAATCCCAACGACAACGTCAGTCAGTCGTACAAGTGGGTCTACAGCAGCACGAACACTCTGGCCGGCAACACCAACCAGAACACCTCACCGTTCTACAGCCCGGTGGCGGCCGACCTCGGCAAGCAGCTCGTCTGTGACGTGATCGGAACCGACGAGACGACCGGGGGCGCCGCGACCGTGCCGAGCGCGCCGACAGCGGCGGTCGTGCCGCTGCCGAGCGTCACCTTGACCGAGTTCTCGCCGAACGCTTCAGGGAACATCGGCGAGAACGTGGCGAATGTCACGGCGACCATCAACCTCGAGCGCGCCGCCGAAGGCGGCGGTCTGGTGACGGTCGCCTCGGGCTCGGGCGTAACCTCGAGCACCGGCGCGTGGAGCGCCACGCTTGCTGCCAAGGCTCCGTTCACCGGCAGCTATGCGTTCGGGGCGCCCGGCGATGAGCTGGTGGTCAGCTACTCGGGCGCAGCAACGCTTCCGCCGTCTACCACGTATAACCAGTCGTTCGGCAATCTGTTCATCGGCGAATCGAGCACGATCTCGCCCGATGGCAAGACGCTCGCGATGCCGAGCGAGTCCGGTGGTTCGGGCCCATGTTCCGGCCAGAGCTTCATCGTGAACGGCGGGAGTCCGCTGCCCACCTCCCAGGACGGGGCGGGCAACTGCGCCGCGACGCTCACCACCGCCGCGACCGACAACAGCGTGATCCAGGCGGATTTCACTCAGTCGCAGCAAATCGGCCCCTCGGGGCTCAGCTCCAACCTGACGACGCGGTCGCCGGTGGGGCTGCTCGGCACCGGGACCAGCGAGGCGAATGGCCAGGGCGCGCCGACTTGTTCGGTCGATCTGGTCAGCGGCCAGGTGAGCTGCGACGGCCTCAACACCGGATCGTTCACGGTCACGGACGGCGCGGCGTCGGCCGCCCTGTCGACCCAGCAGACGTCCTCCGGGACGAGCCCGTACGTCGGCGACTACTCCGGCAGCGCGTTCCTCAGCGGGGTCAAGTCAGGCGACACCGTGACCCTTGCGGAGACGGGTATCACCCGGAGCCTCGCGACCGTTCACGTTGCGACCCTCCGCACCGACAGCGGTGTCGGCGAGGCCGGGACGTCCGGCAGCTGCCAGCCGGGCGAGCTGCTGGCGAGCGCGTTTGTCTGCCCCTCGGGGGGGACGTTCAGCGGGGGCCAATTCGTCTCGACGGAGTTCGACGATCTGAGCGGGAGCAGCACGGTCGTGAACGTGCCAACCCTGTTCAACATGACCCCGACGGCCAACGACTCGATGGCCGGTGGGACGTTCACCGTCTACACCGACATCTCAGGGGTCGGCTCGACCGCGCAACAGCTCGCCCAGGTGGGCAGTGTGGCGCTGTCGATTGTCCCGCGCGGCGGAGGCGCTGCAGTTGGTGGATCCATGACCCCGGCCAGCGACTCGGTCGGTCCGTTTGAGACGGAGACGATCAGCGGGCTCGGCGCCGGACGCTACGTCGAGACCCTGACACTCACCGACTCACACGGTGACACGAGCGCCTACCAGGTGCCGTTTGCGGTGGAGGCGATCAATGGCGTGTCAGGTCCCACCGGTCCGCAGGGTCCGCAGGGTCCCGCGGGCCAGAACGGAGCCAGCGGTCCCACTGGCGCGACGGGTCCGCAGGGTTCGGCTGGGCCCAAGGGCGCAACCGGTCCGCAGGGGCCGCAAGGACCTCCCGGACCCGCGGGCCGGTCCTCCAAGTGCATCGTCAAGACCGTCGGGAAGGGCAAGAAGGCCCACCAGGTGATCAGCTGCTCGTTCATCTCGGCCGCTCGGGACGTGATGAGCCTGATGATCTCCCGCGGGAGGACGACGTATGCGGCCACGACGGCGTCGGTGCACCGGGGACGCGTGCACGTGCGGCTGCGGAGCCTGCGGACGATCAAGGCCGGCCGCTACGTGGTGACGATCGTGCTGACGGACGGCCGGCGCTCCAGCGTGATCCGGTTCGTGGAGAGGATCTAGATCGAAAGGATCCAGGGCAGCGAGGGGGCGCCGAGAGGCGCCCCCTCGTTGTGCGGTGGGCGCTTGAAACCTCCGGCGCTCCCCGCTACCGTCGCCGTCGGCGCTCGCGCGGCCAGGCGGGGCGGATTCGACGCACAAAGGAGCAGGTAGATGGGGCGCTGGGGCGCGCTGGTGGCGACGATCATGGTGGTTGGCGCCGCCGCGCTTTTTGCTGACGGCGCCGCGGCGGCACCGTCCGTCAGCGCCGGATCGGGCGCCGGCGCGGCATCCCCGACGGCCTTTCGCCCCCGCATCGGCCGCGCGATGGGGCTGACCCCGCCGGTCGGCCATCACGCCTCGCTCATGGCGGGCGACCCGGCCGCCGGTGCGCTGACGCCGGTCCTCTACCACGGCGGCGTGGTGATGAGCGGCGGGGTCACCGTGCATACGATCTTCTGGGCGCCGTCAGGATTCGCCTTTCAGGGATCGCCGGGAGCCGGGATCCCGACCTACGAGGGGCTGATCCGGCAGTTCTTCACGGACGTCGCTGTCGACAGCGCCGCGCCGGGCACCTGCAGCGCCAGCGATTGCAACGTGTTCACGGTCGAGCGCCAGTACGGGCAGGGCACCTCGGTCGTCGGGATCACGCCCGGCACCTATTCGATCGCCTACAACCCGGCCGTGGACTCGATCAACGACACCGATCCGTACCCCAGCAAGTCCAGCCAGTGCGCCTCGCCCGCCGGAACCGCCGTCTGCATAACCGACCAAGCCGTGGCCGGCGAGGTCGACCACGTCGTGCAGAGCAGCGGCGGCGCCCGCGGGCTGCACGACGTGTGGTTCGTGTTCCTGCCGCCGGGCGTCGATGAATGCATCACCGCAGGCGCGTGCGGGACCAACTCGTTCGCCGGATACCACGCGGTCGAAAACGTCTCCGGCCACGGGGCGACGATCTACGCCGTGGCCATCGACCCGATCATCGAGACGCCGGTGCCGGCGGGAAGCGATCCCCAGGGCTACCCCGACGCCGAGGTCGCACTCGATATCGCCGCCCACGAGGTGAACGAAGCCATCACGGATCCGCTCGGCGACGGCTGGATGGACCCGAACGGGTTCGAGGTCGGCGACAAGTGCGACACCGGACCGCAGCTCGGCACGCCGCTCGGCTTCGCGCCCGACGGCTCGCCCTACAACCAGGTGATCAACGGCCACCAGTATCTGCTCCAGCAGGAGTGGGCCAACAGCGACTCGGGCGGCAACGCCGACTGCGTACAGGCGAGCGCCAGCACCTCGACGCAGCTGCCGCTCCCCGCGGTCAGCCTGCGCCAGTTCGACCCGCTGATCACCGGCAACGTCAACCGGGTGCCAGGCGGCGGGATCGGCGTGAGGGTCTCGCTGGTCCGGGCCAACCCGGCCGGCGATCCGGTGGTGGTCGCGCATGCCTCGACGATCACCGGAGCCGACGGCAGCTGGCAGGTGTGGCTGTGGCCGCACGCGCCGGGGGACGATCGGGACGAGATCGTCGTCGACTACTCGGGTGCGGGAGCGCCGCAGCCGAGTCACCAGGTGATCCTGACCGGCAACGGCGGCAATCCGTTCACCGAGGCGGGCTGGATGGGGTGGGTGGCGATGGACCACGGCAGCTCGCTGAGCAATTCGGGGAGCGGGTCCTCGCTGGCGCTGGCGCCCTGCTTCCAGGCCGGAACGCTCAGCTTCGCGGTCGATGGCGTCGCTTCCCCGGAGGCTCCCAATGGCTTCTGCAACACGGCGAGCGACGTCGCGAGCCAGCAGGCGGGACATATCGGCCGTGGCGACACGGTGACGTGGACGTCGACCGACAACCGGGCCTTCGACGCACCCAACAGCCCCACCCCAAATCTGTTCGGGGGCCTCGTGAGCCTGACCGTCCCGGTGGGGGAGCCTGGATCGGTTTCCTCGTTCCCCAGCCCCCTGACGTTCACCCCGGGCGGCTTTCCGACCTGCCTGGCGGACCTGGAGCTCCAGGCGGTCGGCTGCAGCGGACTCGTGCCCGGCGCGCAGTACAAGCTGGTCGACCGGCGTGAGCGAGCCACCGTGCTCGCAGATGGCAGCGGAACCGTGTTCGCGCCGCTGCGGGTGCGTCGCGGCGACGCGGTGAGGCTCTCCAACGGAGAGCGGACGCTCAGCACGCTGCACGTCGCGAACCTCCGCGTGGCGATCCTGGGCGATGAGAAGTTCGTCGAGGGCGGAACCTGCCAGCCCGGCGCCTACTACGGCGCGCCGCTGACCAGCGCCCCGACCACGGCCGCGGCCGGGCTCCCGAGCCCGCAGAGCACCGGTGGCGTGGCGCTCACCGGCGAGATCTGCCCGCTGAGCGGGCGGGCCGCCGGGTTGCCGAGCTCGACCATCGCGCAGAGCGACGAGCTGAGCGGCGGGCAGACCGAAACCGAGGTGCCCGACATCCAGGACACCTCACCGATCGAGGGCGAGACCGTCTACGGCGGGTTTACCGCGCTGGCCGAGTCCGGCCTCGCTCTGGCCAACGGGCAGATTCTCCCCACCGACGGGATCACGACGATCTCGCTGCGGGTGCTCACGGCGACCGGTCGGCAGGTCCTGACGGCTCGCAACGTCGATACCCCGCGAGGGGTCAGGTTGCCGGGCCTGCGACCGGGCGACTACCTCGCGATCTGGACCCTCAAGGACCGCAACGGCGACACGCGGACGATCGCCACGCGGTTCATCTCCGCGCGCGGGACGTTCGGGCCGAAGCCGAGGACGAGCGCGACGATCAGCTTCACGGGCGCGGCCGACGTCAGCGTGGTCCTGCGATTTGCCGGCGAGCGTCAGCTCTCCGGCAGCCTGCGGCTCAGCCTGAGCCGGCGCGGAACGCTGGTCGCGCTCGGCCACGGCCGGATCCGCGGCGGGCGCGCGACGGCGAAGATGCGGGTGCTGCGGCGCGTGTCCCTCGGGGCGTGGGCGCTCATCGCCGTGGTGTCAGCTCCACCCGCCAAGCCGGTGACGCTCCGGCTGGCGGTGGCGAGGGCGCGCTAGCGAGCTCAGCCGCCCGAGCGGGCGTGGGCCCGCATCTCCGAGAGGATCCGCTCCAGTCGCGGCTCGGTCCGGCGGTCGACGTGAACCATGGCGGCCGCCACCGCCGGATGCACCGAGGCGATCTGGGCGTGCATCTCGTGCGCCACCGCACGGTAGCTGGGGTGCCCCTCGCGCCCTGAGCGCAGCTCGATCAGCTGCATCGCCTCACGCGCGTTGAGATCGAGGATGAAACGGATCCGGTAGCCGAGGCACAGGGCGTAGGGCGCGGCGAGCTCAAGGCCCGCGTCCCGCAGGCGCCGGTACTCGCCGGCCGAGATGTCGAGGGCGCGGCGGTAGGCGTCGCCGCAGCCGGCGAGCTCGACCTGCTCCGGCACTCCCGCGCCCAGATCGGGCGTCAGCGGCTGCCACTGCACGGTCAGCATCCGGTGGCGCTGGAGATCCCGGAAAGCGCCGTAGTCGGCGACGATCTCGAAGCGGTAGCGGAGCATCTCAAGGCCGCGGCCCGGCCGGTGACGGCGGTTGGTCCGCCGGCCGACCAGCGCGCTCAACAACTCGGCGCGCTCCACGTCGTCGAGCGCGAGCACGGCGTCGCGAATCGCCTCTTCGGAAACCTCCGCGGATTCGAAGAGCAGCGCGGCGAGCAGGTCGTCCTCCTCGCCCTCGACGCGCAGCAGCTTGACCGACGGCCCATCGTCGCAGGCAATGCCCTCGGCCAGGCCGAGCCGCTGCGCCCAGCGGCGTCCCGCGCGCGAGCGCTCCTCGAGGTAGCCGATCCACTCGCCGCCACGCTCGGGCCGCTCGACCCTGGCCACGAAGCTGGGCATCACCGCCTTGATCTCCTCGAGGATCATCCGCCCGTACCGGCGCGCCTCCGGCAGCGGATGCCCCAGCAGGTGGAGGATCAGCTGCTCGTAGGTCTGACCGGTGGCGAAGATCCCCATGTGCGAGAGCGAGCTGGCCGGCAGCAGCCCGCGCAGCAGGTCGAGCGCCTTGGCCCGGATCGCCCGTTCGTGGGCGGCCGCCGGCTCGTCGGCGCGACGGGGGAACTCGCGCTCCGCCCAGGCGGCGACGCGGGGCAGCGCCTGCGAGTAGATCGAAAACAGCTGATCCATCGCCTGCGTGTATCGCGGCCCCAGCTCGTGATCGCGGTAGTAGCGATAGCCGCCCGGCGGGTCCGCTATCCGCTGGTCGTAGGCGATGTAGCGCGTCGACTGCTCGAGGTAGGCGCCGAGGCGGGGCCGCTGGAGGATCTTCGTGAGAATGTTCGAGACCCATTCGCAGGCGACGTGGGCGCCGCCCAGCTGGGCCACCGAGTCATCGCCGTAGCCGACGAAGATCCGCTCGTAGAGCTCCGAGGCGCGCCGTCCCTCCTCCCCGTCCCAGCCGGCGGTGGCGGCCGGAAGCCCGGCGGCGAACTCGTCAAGGAACAGGCGGCGCAGCGTGCCCGGATAGCGCGAGTAGCGCGCGAACAGCGCCCCCTTGACCGTCTCGGGCAGGTTGACCAGCGCGAACACCGGCCGGTCCAGGTTGGTGCAGTGCGGCCGCAGCTGCCGGCGTTCGGGTTCGCTGAAGCTCTCGACCGGGTACTCCACGGGCGCCTGATCGTAGCGGCGGCCCCGGCGCCCGCCTTCGGCCCCGAAGTGGGTCTAGCCCGCGTTCTGCGGCTGGCCGGTCGACTGCCCGCCTTCCTTGGCCGAGCCAGGGTCCTCGGTGGATTCGCGCTCGCCCCCGCCGCCCGCGCCGGTGCGGTCCGGCCCCGGGCCGCCCTCCTGGCTGGGCCCGGATGGCTCCTCGGTGTTCTGGTTGGAGACCGAACCGGGCGCCTGCTCCTCGCCGAAGGTCTCCTCGGTGTCGCTGCGTCGTTCTTCCATGGCTTCGTGGCTACCCGCTGACGCGCTGGCGGGAAACCGCTGGTTCTGGGCCGCCTAGAACAAGCCGGCCAGCGCATGGCCGGCGTGCGCGGCGAAATGGAACAGCGGCGAGGGGATGATCCCGAAGAAGACCACCGCCGCCGCGAAGGCCAGCGCCACGTAGGCGACCTCGAACTGGAGGATGCCGGCGGTGACGTGCGGGAGATCGCCGGCGGTGAGCTCGTCCGGGACGCCGCCACTCACCGGCGTGGGCGAGTCGCCGGGCGCCGGGGCGGCGCCTGACGGGGCTTTGCCGGCCGGCGGCGGCGGGTCGTCGGCCTGCTGGGATCCGCCGGCGATCGGCGCCAGCGCCGCGGTGCCGGCCGAGGCGGTGCGCCGGGTGGTGAGCCGAGGCCGCATCCAGATCATCGCGACCACCCGCAGGTAGTAGCCGAGCGAGATCATCGAGCCGACGACGAGCACGATCGCCAGCCACGTGTAAGAGCCGTTGACCAGCGCGTGGATCAGCTGGAACTTGCCGACGAACCCGACGGTGCCGGGGATTCCGGCCAGCGCGAGCATCCCGATCGTCATCGGCCACGCGAGCCACGGGTCACGCGCGCCGAGGCCGCTGAGCGAGGCGATGTCATCTCCGAGCTCCGGGCGCTCGCGTTCGACGGCGACGATCACCGCAAACGGCGCCAGGTTCATACCCAGGTAGGCCAGCAGGTAGAGCATGGTGGCCGAGATCCCGAGCTGCGTTCCCACCACCACGCCGGAGAGCAGGTATCCGGCCTGGGCCACGCCCGAGTAGCCCATCATCCGCTTGAGCGAGGACTGGCCCAGCGCGCCGACGTTGCCGACGATGATCGTCACGGTGGCCACGCCGGCGAGCATCGGCGCCCAGGTGTTCTCCGCGCCGATCGCCGCGACGTCGAAGAAGCGCAGGAACACCACCAGCGCGGCCGCCTTGGTGGCGGTGGCCATGAACGCGGTGATCGGCGTGGGGGCACCCTCGTAGACGTCGGGGGTCCACTGGTGAAACGGCGCCACCGAGGCCTTGAACGAGAAGCCGACGATCACCAGGCCGATGCCCGCGAACAGCATCGAATCGCCGAGGATCCCACCGGCCAGCTTGCTCGTCGAGGCGGCCATCCCGATCGCGGCGAAGCCGGTGTGGCCGGTGGCGCCGTAGACGAGCGCCAGCCCGTAGAGCAGCGTGGCCGAGCCGACGGAGCCGATGACGAGGTACTTCAGTCCGGCCTCCAGCGAGCTCTCGCGGCGGGTCTCGGAGGCGCACAGGATGTAGAGGGGAATCGACAGGAGCTCGATCGAGAGAAACAGCGTGACCAGGTTCTGCGCCGAGACAAACGCGCTCATCCCGAAGATGCTGAACAGCAGCAACGCATTGAACTCACCATGGCCGGCCTCCTGCGGGGCGATCGAGCGCCAGGAGAGCAGGACGGCGGCGATCCCGGCGGCCGCGAACAGCATGTCGACCTCGAGCGCCAGGTCATCGATCCGCAGCGCGCCGGAGATGATCGAGGCGGGATGGTGAAAGCGCCAGACGGCGAGCCCGATCATCGCCAGCAGCGCGACGATCGTGGTGGCGGGGACGATCCGGTGGCGCACGAACCGGAACGGGAGCAGCCCGATCAGCAGCACCACCAGGCCACCGATCACCGCTGCCAGGAGCGGCGAGAACGAAGCCCAGTCGATGTGCGGGCCGACGAGGTGGTGATGGTGGGCGACGTAGTTCATCGCGAGGCCACCTTGACCGAGCGGCTGACCACGGTGAGCGCCTGGGCGGGGGCGACCGCGCGTCTCACCGTCGCCTCGGAGCGCTTGAGCCCGAACTGCGGGTAGAAGGCCAGGCCGAGGATGGCGAGGATGATCGGGACGATCGCGGCGGCGTCGACCAAACGGATCTCACGCGAGGCCACCCGGGGCCCGACGCGGTTGTGCATCGTGACGATGTAGAGCCGCAACGCGTAGTAGGCGGCACCGATCACCCCGGTGAAGGCGAGCGCCGAGATCAGCATCTTGGAGCGGAACACGCCGAGCAGGATCATGAACTCGCCGATGAAGTTCGAGGAGCCGGGCATCGCCAGGGTCGCCAGCGAGACGATCAAGAACAGCGAGGCCAGGACGGGCGCACGGAAGGCGACCCCGCCCATGTCGCGGATCCGCTCGGAGCCGCCCACCCGGGCCGCCAGCACCGCGACGATGAAGAACAGCGGCGCGGTGACCAGGCCGTGGTTGACCATCTGCAGGACCGAGCCCTGAACGCCTTCGGGGCGGAGCGAGAAGATGCCGAGGGTGATGAAGCTGAGTTGGGCGACGCTCGAGTAGGCGACGACCATCCGCGAATCCGCGGTGGTGAAGGCGACGGTCGTGGCCCAGACGATCGAGACCAGGCAGATCACCAGCATCATCAGCTGGAAGTGCACCGCGGCGTAGGGGAACAGGGGAAGCACGATCCGGACGAACCCGTAGGCGGCGACCTTCGAGACCACGCCCGAGAACACCGCCACCACCGGGATCGGCATCGACTTGTAGGCATCGGCCAGCCAGCCGTGGAACGGGACCAGCGGCATCTTCACCGCGAACGCGAAGGCGAAGCACAGGAAGATCCAGTCCTGATTGAAGTGCGACAGGCGCAGATGCTGGAGCGCCGAGAGCACGAAGGTCAGCGACGTGCCATGCCCGG
>DAIQND010000038.1:0-2006 GCA_036788555.1 Solirubrobacteraceae bacterium
CTGATCGCGCTGCTGGTGGTCGGCATGCACGCGACGGCGCTGACCAGCACGTTCGGCTAACTCAGGCGGGATAGCGCAGGCTCGGCGCGGCACCCCGCGCGAAACCCTCGCCCTGCGCGCGCGGTCGGCCCGAGCGCTTCCGCGGAAGCGCTCGGGCCACGAGAAAGCGCCCGCCCTAGGAGGGCTTGGCCAACTAGTACGGCGGCGGGGGTCGATCACCGGGGCGCCGGCGCCGGACGACGGTCTCGTCGGTGTATCCCGGATAGCGCTCGCGGCTGCTCCAGTAGAACGTGTACATCACCGCCAGGACCAGCCCCAGCAGCCCGACCACGAACAGGACGGTGCCGGCGGTCTGGATGTCGAAGCCGCTCACGTGCGCGGTGACCGCCCACTTGAGCACGGCCCCGACGGCAATCAGCACAATCGCTGCCCCGATAGTCATATCAGTTGGTTATACCCGTGCGCCCGGCGGAATACGCGGGCGCGTCTAGCGCCGTGCCTCGCGCAGCTCGCGCTCGACCTCGCGGCGGGTCTCGCGGGTGCGGATCGCGTCGCGCTTGTCGTGGATGTCCTTGCCGCGAGCCAGCGCGATCTCGACCTTCGCCCGAGACCCCGGCCCGGCAAAGTAAACCCGCGTCGGCACCAGCGTCAGGCCGCGCTCGCGGGTGCTCCCGATCAGGCGATCGATCTCTGCGCGGTGCAAAAGCAGCTTGCGCGGTCGCTCTGGGTCGTGGTTCTCGCGCGAGGCGGGGCCGTAGGGCGCGATGTACATCCCGATCAGCCACACCTCGCCGTCGCGCACCACCGCGTAGGAGTCCTTGAGCTGCGCCCCACCCTCGCGCAGCGACTTGACCTCAGTGCCGGTGAGGACGATCCCGCACTCGAAGCTCTCGAGCAGGTGGTAGCGAAAGCTGGCCTGGCGGTTGGTCGCGACGTCGCCGGGGGCGGCCTTGCGTTTGCGGGTCTTGGCCACGGCGCCTAATCCTCCTCCCACGCCGGCACCAGGTCGACCCGCCCCCGGGCGGCGTCGACCGAATCGACCCGGACGCGGATGGGGTCGCCGAGCCTCAGCGCGCGCCCGCTATGGGCGCCGATCAGCATCGTGCCCTCCTCGCCCAGCTCCCACCAGTCGCCGCGCATCCGCCGGACCGGGAGCATCCCCTCAAACGTCAGCTCCGGACCGAAGGCGACGAACGCGCCCGCCCCCACAAGCCCCACGATCTCTCCCTCGAACTCCGCCTCCCACCCGGTCTCGGCCAGCTGGCGCTCGAGCAGGAAGCACAGCGCAACGTCGTCGGCGTCGCGCTCGATCACCATCGCCTCGCGCTCCCGCGCCGAGCTCCACGGGCCGGCCTCGACGGCAAACGAACGCTCGGGAGCCGCCGTCTCGCCGGTCAGCGCCGAGAGCAGCGCGCGATGGCAGATCAGGTCCGGGTAGCGTCGGATCGGCGAGGTGAAGTGGCAGTAGCGCGGCGACTGAAGCCCGGCGTGACCCAGGTTGCGGTGGTCGTAGTAGGCCTGCTTGAGCGAGCGGAGCACCAGGCTGGTCAGCGCGCGGCGACCGTGGCCCTGGCGCGTCACCCAGGCCTCGACCAGCTGGGAGGCTTCGCCCACGGCATCGGCCGCCTGCTGCGGCGTCAGCGCGCCACGGGGCAGCGGCGGCGTCGGCACCCCGAGCGAGGCCAGCTGCTCGACCAGCCGCTCGACCGAAGCGCCATCCGGTCGCTCGTGCACCCGGAAGAGCGCCGGGATCTGACGGGACTCCAGAAACCCGGCGACCTGCTCGTTGGCGGCGATCATCAGGTGCTCGATCAGTCGGTGTGACTCGGTCTGCGCCACCGGCTCGGCGGCCACCACGTTGCCGTCGCGGTCGAAGCTGAAGTCGGGCTCGGCGGACTCGAGCACCAGCGCCGCCTGGGCGGCACGCCGGGCGGCGAGCCCGGCCGCGGCGGCCCGCGCCGCCGCGAGCGGCTCGCCCCAGGGGGCAGCCGTCGGCTCCGGGCCCG
>DAIQND010000038.1:2016-15704 GCA_036788555.1 Solirubrobacteraceae bacterium
GCGGTGAACCGCGCTCCGGGTGCCCCGGTCGCGCTCGAGCACCATCTCGACCGTGACCGCCAGCCGGTCCTGCCCCGGGACCAGCGAGCACACCCCGTTCGACAGCGCCTCCGGCAACATCGGCTCAACCGCGCCGGGAACGTAGACGCTGGTTGCGCGCCGGTAGGCCTCACGGTCGATCGGGTCGCGCGGGCGGACGAAGGCCGAGACGTCGGCGATGTGGACCCACACCCGCCAGCGCTCGTCCCCCTCGCGCTGGGCCGAGATCGCATCGTCGAAGTCGCGGGCGCTCGCGGGATCGATCGTGAACGTCGGTAGCGAGCGCAGATCGCGGCGGCCGCTCAGCCGCTCCTCGCCGGGCGCGGCCGCTTCGCGCGCCCGGTGCTCGACCGCCGGTTCAAACGACCGCCGCAGCCCCCGGTCGACCATCAGCGCCTCGATCACGTCGCGGGCCACGTCTGGGCGC
The DNA here is from genome assembly GCA_036788555.1 of Solirubrobacteraceae bacterium. Classification (GTDB taxonomy): domain Bacteria; phylum Actinomycetota; class Thermoleophilia; order Solirubrobacterales; family Solirubrobacteraceae; genus Palsa-465. Next base: position 2,483 of record DAIQND010000038.1, read on the forward strand.
CCGATCCGCCGCACGACCTGAACGCGGCCGCCCCGCCGCCCGTTCCGAGCCGCGGTGGAACGGACCACCGCCAGGTCCCCCACGCGCACCCGGGGATCGCGAGAGAGCGCCATCCGCGGACCGGGCCCGAAGAACGGCTCCGCGACCAGGAACTTGCCGCGGCGCTCGACCACCACCACCCGCGGGCTGGTTGCGCCGGCCGGCGGCCGACGGGTCGACGTCGGGTTCACCGGACCTCGGCGGCGACGACCCGCTCGGCGACGTTCAGCGCGTGGTCGGTGGTCGCGCCCGGGGCATCCGTGGCGTATACGTTCGGCGTGATCCCAGCGCCTTCCCTGACGCCGCCGCCGCCCAGGTTCTGCCCGTTGGGAGTGAAGTATTCGCCCACCGTGATGTCGAGCGCGCCCCCGTTGGACAGGGGCTGGATCTCCTGAAAGACCCCCTTGCCGTAGGTATGGGTCCCCACCACCTTGGCCCGACCGCGGTCCTTGAGCGCCCCGGTGACGATCTCGGCCGCCGACGCTGTGTCGCGGTCGACCAGGACCACCATCGGGATCTTCGGGGCGACCGCGTCGCCCAGGGCCTGGTACACCTGGCGCGGCTGGCTGCGCCCGGAGGTCGAGACGATCGTGCCGTCCGGGATGAAGATGCTCGCCACGTTGACCGCCTCGTTGAGCAGTCCACCGCCGTTCTCACGCAGGTCGAGGATCAGCGCCTGGGCCCCGCTCCGCAGCGCCCTCTGCACGTCACCTCGCAACTCAGCGCCCGAACCAGCCGTGAACGCGGTCAGCTGCAGCTCGCCGATCCGGACGCCGTGGTAGGTCGTCATCGACTCGCTCGCTACCGGAACCACCACGCTCGCCCGGATGATCGTGAACACGCGCGTGCCACGGCCGCGCAGCACCGTCAGCACCACCTTCGTTCCGGCCGGCCCCTTGATCAGGTTGGAGGCAAAGCTCTGCGAGCGCCCGGCAAGCGACGTGCCGCCGACCTTGATGATCAGATCACCGTGCATCAATCCGGCTCGTGCCGCAGGCGAGCGCGGGAACACGTCGATCACCTCCAGCCCGCGGGATACGCCAAGGGCGTCGATCCCGATGCCGCTGAGATGCGGGTTTGACTGGTTCAGGAAGCCGCGGTACTGCGCCGGGCTGTAGTAGCGCGAGTAGGGATCGTTGAGGCTCGCCACCATCGCGGCCATCCCCTTGTTGAGCAGCGAGCTGCGGCTGACCGGTCGGTAGTACTGCCCGGTGATGAGGTTCAGCTCCTGATTGAGCACCTGGGTGCCCGAGTTGCTCTCGAAGACGTCGCTGAACGCGTTCGGCATCCAGCCCGGGTGGCCGCCCAGCCACAGTCCGATGACCAGCAGCAGCAGCCCACCGAGGATCTGCAAGAGCAGCCGGAAAGGGCGGGGCGAACGGGGCATCATCAGCGGAGAGTAGCCGGGTGCCGGCGGCCGTCCGGCAGCCCCAGGCCGGACCTCCGGACGCTCAGACGCGCAGGAAGCGCCGCAACGAGAGCCCCGACCCGACGGCGGAAACCAGCGCGCTGGCCGCGAGCAGCACCACGATCAGCGCCGGGAAGGCGATCGTCCTGATCTGGCTGACCAGCGACCAGCCGGAGAACAGCGGGTCGAGCAGCGCCACCTTGGCGACCGCCAGCACCACCACCGCGAGCAGCCCGCCGGCCGCTCCAACGATCACGCCCTCGATCACGAACGGCCAGCGGATGAACCAGTCGGTGGCCCCCACGAGCTTCATCACCTCGACCTCGCGCCGGCGCGCGTACAGCGACAGGCGGATCGTGTTGGCAATCAGCAGGATCGAGGCGATCGTCAGCAGCACGGCGAACGCGAGGCCGCCCCACTTCACGGCCGAGGTCAGCTCGAGCGCCTTCTTGGTGTAGCTCTTCTTGTAGGACACGCTCTCGACCGCCGGGTCGATCACCCCGCCGCGCGGGGTCAGCTCGTCGTGGATCATCAGCACGTAGGCCGGGTTGGCGGGGATCACGTGAAACGTGTCGGGCAGCGGGTTGTTCGACAGCAGCTGGTAGGCGGCGGGATTTTGCGCGGCCTGCTGCTTGAACGCCTGGGCCTTTGACTCGAACTGCACGGTCCTGACGTGCGGCAGCGCGAGCAGCTCGTCGCGCACCCTGGCCTCCTCCGAGCTGGACGCGCTGGGCTTCATGTAGACGTCGACGATCAGCCGGCCGCGAACGCTGTTGGCGGCGTCGTTGGTCACCTCGACCGCAGGGATGAACACGCCGACGACCAGCATCGTCACCAGCACCGTGGCCAGCGCCGCGAAGCTCGGCGCCGCGTTACGGCGCATCGAACGCACCGCCTCCCGGACGAAGAACGCAAGCCGCATGCGTCAGCGATCCTCGTCGGGCGCGGCCGGCTCCTCCCCGGGCGGCGGCGGCCCCAGGTCGACCCCCGGGGGCAGCGTGGTGGGCGAGCGCATCCGGGTGGCGAACTCGCGCGTGGACTCCTCACGCGCGTAGAGCCCGGCGGACTCGTCACGCACGATCCGGCCCTCCGAGAGCTCGAGCACCCGGCGTCTCATCTTGTCGACCATCGCCTGGTCGTGCGTGGCGACGAGCACCGTCGTACCCGTGCGGTTGATCCGGTAGAGCAGGCGCATGATGTCGATGCTGGTCTCCGGGTCCAGGTTTCCCGTCGGCTCGTCGGCCAGCAGCAGCGAGGGGTGGTTGACGAACGCGCGGGCGATCGAGACCCGCTGCTGCTCGCCGCCCGACAGCTGGTCGGGATAGTTGTGGAGCTTCAGCGACAGCCCCGTCAGGCGCAGGATGTCCGGCACCTTGGCCCGGATCTCCTTGCGCGTTCCACCCGTCACCTGCAGCGCATAGGCGACGTTGTCATAGACCGTGCGCGAGGGCAGCAGCTTGAAGTCCTGGAACACGACCCCGATGTTGCGGCGGTAGAAGGGGATCCGCTTGCGCCCGATGTCGCGCAGGTCGTGGCCGGCGACGCGGACGATCCCCTCGGTTGGATCGACCTCCTTGATCAGCAGGCGGATCACGGTCGACTTGCCCGAGCCTGTGGCGCCGACCAGGAACACGAACTCGCCGCGACCGACCGAGAAGGTGGCACCCTCGAGCCCCAGATCGCCGCTGGAATAGCGTTTGGAGACATTGCGGAACTCGATCACCGGCGTAGCGGAGTGGCGCCGGTCCTGCGCGGTCGCGTGGGCGGCCGGGGCGGAAACCCGCGCGGCGACGCGGCTTCGGTCCCTCGACCGCGGAGAGGAGGTCGACATGGGAGAGGCAGGCTACCGCTGCCAATGGCGACACGCGTCCCCGAGCCGGCCTTGCAACGCCGTTTGCACCAGCGTCGCTACCGTAGTCGGGTGGCCTCGATCACCGACACGACGCTCGAGAACGGCTTGCCGCTGTACCGGATCGCGATTCCGGGAACCCGGTCGCTGACGATTCTGATCGCCTTTGACGCCGGCGCCCGCAGCGAGCGCCCCGACGAGAACGGCATGGCTCACTTCCTCGAGCACCTGGTGTTCAAGGGCGGCGAGAAGTACCCCACCTACCGCGACGTCAACCAGGCGGCGGAGGGCATCGGGGCGGTGCTGAACGCCTACACCAGCCACGACCTGGTCGCCTTTCACATCACCGCTCGGGCGGAGCGGGCGCTCGAGGCGGCCGACCTGCTGACCGACTTCGTGGCCCGGCCCAGGATCGACGCCGACGAGCTCGAGCGCGAGCGCGGGGTGGTCGTCCAGGAGATCGCCCGCGCCAACGACCAGCCGGCGGTGATGGCCGAGCACCTGATCGACGAAGCAGCCTTCGGCGATCACCCTCTTGGGCGCCCGGTGCTCGGGCCCGCCGAGCACATTCGCGAGCTGTTCACCCGGGAGGGGATCGTCAACTTCCGCTCCCGCCGCTGGGCTCCCTCCCGGGCGGGCGCGTTCCTGGTCGGCAACCTCGAGCACCTCGGCAACGGCGAGGTCAACGAGCTGTTCGAGCGCTTCCCGCCCGAGCCCGAGCCCGAGCCGTTCGAGGCGGCGCCGCCGCTCGAGGGGCGGGTGATGGTCAAGCAGCGCGATTCCAACCAGTCGCATCTGCGGATGTCCTACCGGCCGGCGGTCGAGATCTCCGACCCCCGCCGCCGGGCGGCGCTTCAGATCTACTCGACGCTGCTGGGCGGCTCGATGGCCTCGCGGCTGTTCGACGAGATCCGTGAGCAGCGCGGGCTGGCCTACTCGGTGCACTCGATCGCGCACGCCCACGCCGACGTCCCCGTGCTCCAGCTGTCGGCCGGGCTGGACTCACAGAAGGCGGTCGAGGCCTACCGCCGCATGCGCGACATCGTCACCGAGCTGCGTGAGCAGGGCCCGACCGTCGAGGAGGTCGAGCGGGCGCGGGCGTACGCCGCCGGAGCTCGCGCGATCGGCTTCGAGAACAGCGGCGCGGTCGCCCGCCACGCGGCTCAGCAGCTGATCGTCTACCGCGAGGATGTCGACCCCGACCGGGCGATCCGGATGCTGGACGAGGTGAGCTACGACGAGGTGATGGAGGCGGCCCGGCTTGTCGAGGACCGGCTCGCGGTGGCGTGTGTCGGCCCGCATAGCGTCGAGGAGTTCGAGTCGGCTTAGCCAGGCGGTTGGCAGCGGTCCGGCCCGAGCGCGAGAATCGCGCCGTGACAGCCGCCGACGAGCTCAACCAGCCCGAGCTTCGCAGGTACCTGAACCGCGTCGATGACCGCTGGCCGATCGAGCGCGCGATCCTCGAGGGCGCGCGGCTCGCCGACACCCGGGGCGCGCCGCCCCAACGCGAGCGAGGACCCGAGTACATCGTGATCCTGGTGTCCACCGCGTACGACGGCATGCCGTGGCTCGAGCGGGTCTACCATGCCGGCGCCCTGTGGGACGCGCTGGAGATGGGCGCCCCGGCCGATGTGCACTGCTACACGCCCGCCGAATTCGAGCGCAAGCGCGCGACGCTGCCCGTCGTGCGCCGCGCCGCCGAGCACGGGCTGGAGCTGATCGGCGCTTAGGCGATCGCGACCATCCGCTCGATCGCCACCCGCGCCCGGTCGGCGATCGCCGGCGGGACCTTGACCTCGTGCTGGCCGTCGCGCAGCGAGTCGCGCAGCTTGGGCAGCGTGATCATCTTCATGAACCGGCAGGACGCGGCCTCGTTGGCGGCGATGAACTCGGTGTCGGGGGCGTTCTGGCGCAGGGGATGGAGCATCCCGGTCTCCGTGGCGACGATCGCCGCGCCGCCATGGCTCTGGCGCGCGTAGCGGAGCATCCCGCCCGTCGAGAGCATGTGGACCCCCTCGGGATCGAGATCGCCCGCGGCCACGTACTCCATGACGCTGGTCGAGCAGCCGCACTCGGGGTGGATCAGGAAGTCGGCGCCGGGATGGGCGGCTCGGACCGCGGCGATGTCGGCGGGACGGATCCCCGCGTGGACATGGCACTCCCCGTCCCAGACGTGCATCGGACGGCCGATCCGCTTCTCCACATAGGCGCCGAGGAACATGTCGGGGCCGAAGAGGATCTCCACCTCAGCGCCGTGCTCACGCAGGATGTGCTCCACCACCTCGACGGCGTTGGCCGAAGTGCAGCAATAGTCGGTCTCGGCCTTGACCTCGGCGCTGGTGTTGACGTACATGACGACGACCGCCCGCGGGTGACGCGCCTTCCAGCGCCGCAGCTGCTCGGCGGTGATCGAGTCGGCCAGCGAGCAGCCGGCTCCGGCATCCGGGATCAGCACCCGCTTGTCCGGACAGAGGATCGACGCGGTTTCGGCCATGAAGTGCACGCCGCAGAACACGATCGTCTCGGCCTCGGCCGCCGCCGCCTGCTGGGAGAGCCCGAGCGAGTCGCCGACATAGTGGGCGATGTCCTGGATTTCCGGGAGCTGGTAGTTGTGGGCGAGGATGACCGCGTCGTGCTCGCGCGCCAGCTCTCTGACCTCTTCCTGGAGGGCAGGGATGTTCTCGAGCATCAACGGCGCCGCACCGGCGGCGAGCATCGGCAGGTTCATGGAAGCGGTTCGAGGATCAGGCTGAGGTCAAGCGCCGGAGCGCTGTGGGTGAGTGCGCCCACCGACACGAAGTTTACGCCGGTCCGCGCGATTTCCCCCACCGTCTCGAGGTTCACCCCGCCGCTGGCCTCGAGCTCGGCACGGCCCGCCACCCGCTCGGCCGCCTCACGCAGCTGACCCGGGGTCATATTGTCGAGCAGGATCCGCTCCGCGCCCGCGGCCAGCGCCTGGTCGAGCTCGTCCAGGCTGCGGCACTCGACCTCGAGCGAAAGCTCACCCGCCGCCGCGCGCGCGCGTCGCACCGCCTCCCCGACGCCGCCGGCGATTGCCGCGTGGTTCTCCTTGATCAGGATCGCGTCGTAGAGCCCCGTGCGGTGGTTGACGCCGCCCCCCGCGGCCACCGCCGCCTTCTCCAGCGCCCGTAGCCCGGGTGTCGTCTTGCGGGTGTCGAGGATCACCGCCCCGCTGCCGGCGACCGCGCGGACGTAGAGCGCGGTCAGCGTGGCGACGCCGGAGAGCCGCTGCAGGAAATTGAGCGCCGTCCGCTCGCCGGTGAGGATCGCCCGGGCCGTCCCCTCGATCTCGAGCACCGGCCCGCCCTGCCGCCACTCGCCCTCCTCGACCAGGCGCGTCATCCGGACCTGCGAGTCGAGCTGGCGGAACGTCGCCTCGGCCGCCGCGAGGCCGAAGATCACGCCGGGGGCTTTCTGGCTGATCAGCGCCCGGGCGCGCGCGCCCGCCGGCACGGTCGCCTCGGTCGTCACGTCGCCCTCGCCGATGTCCTCGGCCAGCGCACGCGCCGCTATCTCCCCTACCGCCTCCATCACCCGAGTCCCCGCCTGCGGTTACGCGCCAACCATCACCCGCACGGTTTCGAAGGTGGGATCGGCGGCGCCGTGCAGGCGCGCCCCGGCCGAGGTGAGCTCCCGCAGGTACGCGACCACCTCGGCGGTGATCCGCTCGCCCGGAAGCAGAGCCGGGATCCCCGGCGGGTAGCCGGCGATGCTCTCGGCCGAGATCCGGCCGATCGCCTGCTCTACGGCCACGGTTTCCCCCGCGCCCAGGAACGCGTCCCTGGGCGAGACCACCGTGTCGAGCTCGAGCGCCGCCGGCGAGCGCGCCAGCGCAGGCGAGCGCCCGGGCTGGGAGATCTGGCGCACGTTCTCGGCGAAATCGTGCGCGAGGCGCTCGAGCGGCAAGACCGGCTGGCCGATCCCCAGCACCAGCACCAGCGTCGCGTGCGTGGCCAGCTCGACGTAGATGTCGTCGGTGGAGCGAAGCGAGGCCGCGACGTCGTAGCCGGTGCGCCCGGTCCCGCGCACGTCGATCACGATCCGCAGCGGATCCCACCCCGCGACTCCGGGCTGCCCCACGAGCCCGGCGCCGACGACCGAGCAGCCGGGCACGGCGTCGATCGCCGCCCGCGCGCGTTCGGCGGCGCGAATCGTGCGCTCGAGCAACTCCTCGCCGTGGATCGCGAGCTGGCGCCGGGCGGCGTCGAGGGAGGCCATCAGCAGCGAGCTGGGGCTGGTGGAGCGCACCAGCCGGACCGCCCGGGCGATCGCCGCCGGCTCGATCCGCCCGGTCCGCGCCACCATCAGCATCGCCGACTGCGTGAGGCTGCCGACGATCTTGTGGGTCGAGGCGAGCATGGCATCAGCCCCCAGCTCGAGCGGCGAGCGGGGAAGCCGGGGGTGAAAGCCGAAGTGCGAGCCCCAGGCGTTGTCGACCACGAGCGCCGCCCCGGCGCGGTGCGCCACCTCGGCACAGCCCTCCACGTCAGCCGCCATCCCGTAGTAGGTCGGCGAGACGATGAACGCGGTCCGCGCCTCGGGGGTGCGGGCCAGCGCCGCCTCGAGCGCCTCGGGCGTGACGCCATGGGCCATGCCCAGCTCGGGGTCGTACTCGGGCGCGAGCCACGTCGGGATCCCGCCGCTCAGGATCAGGCCGTCGATCATGCTGGCGTGCGAGTTGCGCTGGAGCACGACGCGGGTCCCCGGCGGCGCCAGGGCGAGACACAGCGCGTGATTGCCCTGCGTGGCGCCGTTGGTCAGAAACCACGTCTGCCTGGCCCCGTAGGCCTCCGCGGCCAGGCGTTCGGCGCGCTCGTAGGGCGTCGGCGAGTCGCCTACGTCGATGCCCTCGATGTCCTGGGGGACGTCGAGCAACAGCGCCCGCTCACCGAAGGCCATCCGCAGGCCTGGGTCAGCGCCTTCGCCGCCCTTGTGGCCGGGGACATGGAAGCGGGTGGAGCCCCTGAAGCCATAGGCGGTGACCGCCTCCAGGTAGGGAGCCGTCGGCTGCATCGAGGTCCGCGGGCCCGCCCGGGACGGGACATCGGTGAGGTTGCCGCCCTCGCCGCTATCGATCCCGGTGGCAGCCGCCTCGACGTCGGTCACTTCGCCGCCTGGTGGAGGTAGGCCCGCGCGAATCCGTCGAGGTCGCCGTCGAGGACGCGGCCGGCGTCGCCCATCTCGAAGTCGGTGCGGTGGTCCTTGACCATCGTGTAGGGGTGCAGCACGTAGGAGCGGATCTGCGAGCCGAAGTTGACGTCCTGGGCCTCCCCCTTCTCGCGCGCGATTTCCTCGCGCCGCTGGCGTTCCTGGAGCTCGAGCAGCTTGGAGCGGAGCATCGTCATCGCCTCGGCTTTGTTGGAGGACTGGGAGCGCTCGTTCTGGCACTGGACGACGATCCCGGTCGGCCTGTGGGTGATCCGCACCGCGGAATCGGTCTTGTTGACGTGCTGGCCGCCGGCGCCACTGGCCCGGTAGGTGTCGATCTGGAGGTCGTCGTCGTCGATTTCCACCTCGTCGATGTCGTCGACGACGGGCGAGACCTCCACCCCGGCAAAGCTCGTCTGGCGCCGGTGCGCAGCGTCGAACGGCGACAGGCGCACCAGGCGGTGAACCCCCTTCTCGCTGGAGAAGAGCCCGTAGGCGTTCTCGCCCCTGACCATCACCGTGGCCGACTTGATCCCCGCCTCCTCCCCCGGGGAGACCTCGAGCAGCTCGGCCTGGAAGCCGCGTTTCTCGGCCCAGCGCATCTCCATCCGCAGCACCATCTCGGCCCAGTCCTGAGCGTCGGTCCCGCCCGCGCCCGCGTTGACCGTCACGAGCGCGTCGCCGGAGTCATAGCTCCCGGAGAACAGCCGCTGCTCCTCGAGCTCGGCCAGGCGGTCCTGCACCTGGGTGATCTGCTCTTCGAGCTCGCGCGCGATGTCCGGGTCCTCCTCGGCCAGCTCTCCCAGCGGCTCGAGGTCCTCGACGTCGCGTTCGAGGTTGCGGTAGAGGGCCAGCCGCTTGCTCGCCCGCGCGTGCTCGGCCCCGGTTTTCGCCGCCTGTTCCTGGTCATCCCAGAACCCCGGCTCGCCCATCTGCTCCTCGAGCGCCTGAACGCGCTCGCTCAGTAGAGCGGGGTCAAAGGTAGTCCGCGAGCAGCTTCAACTGCTCGCGGATCGACGCGAGGCGCTGCGCGAGCGGCTCGGAGTGCACGCTGGCCATCGCAGCAACCCTAGCAGCGGTGGCGTCCGCCACCGGACACGGGTAGAGTCATGGCATGGCTTCCCTCAACGACCAACCCGTCAAGGAGCTGCTCGAGCAGCCCAACTACGCAGTCGTATCCACCGTCAACCACGATGGCTCGATCCACAGCACGATGGTGTGGATCAGCGTCGAGGGCGACCGGGTGGCGGTGAACAGCGCCGTCGGGCGCCTGTGGCCGACGAACCTGGAGCGCGACCCTCACGTCGCGGTGCTCGTCTACGAGTCAGGCAACCCGTACAACTTCGTGGAGATCCGCGGTACCGCCACCGGAACCACCGAGGGCGCGGACGAGCACATCAACGCACTGGCCAAGAAGTACATCGGTCAGGACGAATATCCCTACCGCCAGCCGGGCGAGGAGCGGATCAAGTTCGTGATCGAGCCGACGCACGTACGGCACGTAAAGCAGTAGCGGCCCGGCGGGTTCCCGGCCTATACGCAACTAGCGCCCGCGACGGTGCCGGCGCCGGTCGGCCGAGCGCGCGCGGCGTTCGAGCTCGCGCTCCACGCGGTCGAAATCCGGCGCCGGGCCGTACAGCCGCCAGCCGTTGCGCAACAGCGGGATCAGCGCGACGATCGCCACCCAGATCGGCCAGAACTGGCCCTGCGCGCCGTCGGTGACCCAGACGGCGACGCAGACCGCAAACAGGACGATCCCGCCACCCATCTCCTGAACCAGCCGCCGCTGGAGCTGACTGCGCCTCAGTGCCAGCGCCGCCTTCTGCTCCTGTGCGCTGACCGGTAGCCGCGGCAGATCCGCCATCAGCGCCCGCAGCTGCGGCTCGGTGCGGGCGGCGTACGCCTGCTGCACCCGCTCGTCGAGCTCGTCCTGGGTCAGCCGCCCGGCGGCGAAGTGCTCACGCAGCTCCCGCGCCGCGTGCTCGCGCTGCTCATCGGAGACCCTGATTTGCCCAAACGCCTCCACCTCGGGAGAAATGTACGCCGTTCGCGGGGCGAGGGCCATGCGCCCGGGCGAAGCGTTGGCATTTGCTGGCGCCCCGCGGGATCAGATGCCAGAGCATCGCGCCCGGCGGCCGGATCAGCGGCCGCCCGCGCCTACGCCCCGTGGCACTTCTTGAACTTCTTGCCCGACCCGCACCAGCACGGGTCGTTGCGGCCGAGCTGGTGGGCTTCGTCGACGCGCCGCTGTGCGACGGGGGCGCCGAGCAGTGGCTCCTCGATCGGGGCGCCGTTCTCGGCCACGCCGGCGCCGCTCGCCGCGGCGGCCATCGCCACCGCGCCCTGGGCCACCGTCCCGCCTGAGTAGGTGACGCGCCCGCCGCCGGTGGATGAGCTGGCGGCCGCGGCCGGGCGCCGCTGCTGAGGCGGCGGCGGGGGCGCGGCCAGCGGCTGGCCGTTGGCGTCGACCGGGGTCACCTCGACGTGGTAGATCATCTGCGCGAAGTCGCCCCAGACCGTGTTCATCAGGTCGCGGAACAGGTCGAAGGCCTCGTTCTTGTAGGCCACCAGCGGCTCGATCTGGGCGAACCCGCGGAGGTGGATGCCCTCGCGCAGGTAGTCCATGTCGTAGAGGTGCTCCTTCCAGCGCTGATCGATGATCTCGAGCAGCAGGTAGCGCTCGATCTGGCGCATCAGCTCCTCGCCGAACTCCTCCTCGCGCCGGTCGTATTGCGCCATCGCCTCTTCCTGCAGGAGCGAGATCAGGTAGTCGCGGTCGGCGCTCTGGGGGTCGACCTCGTGCAGCGCGTCGGTGGCCGGGAGGATCTCCTCCATCCGCCGCAGCAGGCCCTCGATGTCCCACTCCTCGACGTAGTCGCCGGCGGTGTACTCCTCCACCAGCCGCTCGACCATGTTGGCCACCTCTTCCCGGGCGGCCTCGCTCATGTCCCGGCCCTCGAGGATCTCGTCGCGATAGTTGTAGATCACCTCGCGCTGCTGGTTGAGCACATCGTCGTACTCGAGCGTGTGCTTGCGCATCAGGAAGTGCTGCTCCTCGACCTTCCGCTGCGCCTTCTCGATCTGCTTGGAGAGCATCCCGGCCTCGATCGGCTCCTCGTTGCCCTCCTCGTCGACGGTTCCCAGCCGGTCGAGGATCTTGTAGATCCGCTCGCCGGCGAACAGCCGCACGAGGTCGTCCTGGGCACTGAGGAAGAAGCGGCTCTCGCCCGGGTCCCCCTGGCGGCCGGCCCGGCCTCGTAGCTGGTTGTCGATCCGGCGCGACTCGTGGCGCTCGGTGCCGAGGATGAACAGACCGCCCGCGTCGAGCACCTCTTGGCGGCGGATGGCCACCTGGGCGCGGATCTTCGGCAGCACCTGCTCGTAGTGGCGCTCGTAGTCGGGCTCGTCGGGCTTCAGCCCCAGCTTGGCCACCTCCAGCTGCGCCAGATGCTCCTCGTTTCCGCCCAGCTTGATGTCGACACCTCGCCCGGCCATGTTGGTCGCGATCGTGACGGCCCCGGGGGCCCCGGCCTCGGCGATCGTCTCGCCCTCGCGCTCGGCGTGCTCGGGCTTGGCGTTCAGCACCGTGTGCGCGATGCCCCTGCGCTTGAGCGCAGCGGAGAGAAGCTCTGAGACCTCGACCGAGATCGTCCCCACCAGCACCGGCTGCCCCGCCTCGTGCCGCGCCACGATCTCGTTGACCACGGCGGTCCACTTGCCGTCCTTGGTCTTGTAGACCTGGTCGTTGCGGTCCTGGCGGACCATCGGCCGGTTGGTGGGGATCTGAACCACCGGGAGCTCGTAGATCTTCATGAACTCGGTGGCCTCGGTGATCGCCGTCCCGGTCATCCCGGCGAGCTTGTCGTACATGCGGAAGTAGTTCTGCAGGGTGATCGTGGCCAGCGTCTGGTTCTCCTCCTGAACCCGCACGCCCTCCTTGGCCTCCACCGCCTGGTGCAGGCCCTCCGACCAGCGGCGGCCCTCGAGGATGCGGCCCGTGAACTCGTCGACGATCTTCACCTCGCCGTCGATCACGGCGTAGTCGACGTCGCGCTTGAACAGCGACTGCGCCTTCAGCGCCTGGATCAGGTGGTTGACCAGGTGGCCGTTCTCGGCGCGGTAGAGGTGATCGATCCCGAGAAATCGCTCGGCCTTGGCGACGCCGCGCTCGGTCACCGAAACCGTCTTGTGCTTCTCGTCGAATTCGTAGTCGAAGTCCGCCACGAACTCCTTCTTGGTCCGCGGGTCCATCCCATCGGGCGTCTTGCCCGCCTCCAGCCGCGGGGCCAGCTGGGCGAACTTGGCGTAGAGGTCGGCTGCCTGCTCGGGGGCGCCGGAGATGATCAGCGGCGTGCGCGCCTCGTCGATCAGGATGTTGTCGACCTCGTCGACGATCGCGTAGGTGTGGTAGGGGGACTTGCCCTCCTCGGGCTTGGGCCGGCCGCCGTGCTGGACCTTCTCCTCCAGCGAGGTGGCCATGTTGTCGCGCAGGTAGTCGAACCCGAACTCGGAGTTCGTGCCGTAGGTGACGTCGGCGGCGTACGCCTCACGCTTCTCCTCGTAGGGCTGCATGTTCTGCAGGATCCCGACCGATACGCCGAGCATCTCGTACACCGGCTTCATCCACATCGCGTCGCGCCGCGCCAGGTAGTCGTTGACCGTGACCACGTGGACGCCACGCCCGCCCAGCGAATTGAGGACGACGGGCAGGGGCGCGGTGAGGGTCTTGCCCTCGCCCGTCTTCATCTCGGCGATCG
>DAIQND010000039.1:0-12760 GCA_036788555.1 Solirubrobacteraceae bacterium
CGGATCGAGCCGACGACCGAATCCGGGCGGCGGCTCAGGTAGCTGGTGTACGCCCGGATCACCGGGGGCTCGCTGGCGAACTCGAGCTCGGACGGTTCGTCCCGTAGGCTGACCGTGGGCAGCTCGAGGTCGGTGTTGCCGCCGGAATCGGGATACAGCGACCGGTGCTCGATCCGCACTCGCGGGTCATGCGTCAACGGCCCGGGGCCCTCCAGTCTGACCTCGACGTCGGTTCTCAGGTCGAGCACCGCCTCGACCTGCTCCTGATCCACCAGGACTCCGACGTCCCGGGTGCTGAGCGACTGCAGGTTGTCGGCACGGAGCAGCGCGCCCGGGACCACCGCCCGCGCGTTTACGGCGCCGTCCAGCTCAATCCAGCGCGTACCCGCGTTGCCGGCGCTCACACGCCGATCATTCCAGGACGGCCTTTCTTTATGCCAGACAAATCCGGGGCGGCAGAGTGCGCTTGGTGAATCCGGGTGAGCGCCGCCACTAACCTCGCCGCCGCCAATCTGGATGGCGGAGCTTTCCAGCTGTCACGAGCGCGAATCGCCCGCTGGGCGCTTCCGGCGATCCTGCTCGTCGCCGGGCTTAACTTCTTCTGGCAGCTCGGATCCTCGAGCTACTTCACCGACGAGGCTTTCAGCGTTTTGCACGCGCTGCCGTCGCTTCACAGGCTGGTCCACCTCGTCAACACCACCGAGACGACGCCCTACACCTACTTCCTGTTCCTCCACGAGTGGCTACGGCGGACGGGGTCGCAGGCGGCGTGGGTGACCCGGTTTCCCTCGGCGGTCGCGGGGGTGGTGCTCGTGGCGTGTGTGTATTGGATGGCCAACGCGTTCGCCCAGCGTCAGGTCGCGCTTGGCGCGGCGGGATTGGCTGCGCTCAGCCCCCTGATCCAGAGCTACGCACAGGAGACTCGGGTGTACGTGTTCCTGCTGCTGGCCGCGACGATTTCGGTTGGCGCCACCGTCCGGGCGGTCCGGGTCACCGAGCGGCGTCTCCTGCTGCTGTCGGTCGGCGCGCTGTTCATGTTTCTCTCAATCTGGCTGCACTACATCGCCGTGTCGGTGATGCTGCCGCTGGCCGCATGGGTGGGGACGCGGCCGGAGCTCACGCGTCGCCAGCGGGTGGGTTTCATTGCGGTCTGCGTTGCGGGCGTGGCGAGCGTCCTGCCGCTGCTGCTCGAGCAGTACTCGCGGTTTCCCAACGGGGGGGCGATCGCCGGCGCGATCAACTGGAACAACGTCGTTTCGGTACTCGGAACGCCGTTCGGGACGCGGGTCGGCACGCCTTTCAACATCCGCTCGGTCGCCGGCGCGGTGATCGTGCTCGTGGCCGTCGTCGTCCTGCTCGTCTCCCGCAGCCAGCGCGTCAGCGCGCGGGGGCTGCTGGTGGCGCTGGGGGTCGTGGGCATCCTGGGGGCGCTGGGCCTCGACCTCGCCGGCAAGCACATCCTGATCACCCGCTACACGGTGATCACGGCGCCGTTCCTGGTCACCGTGATCGCTGCTGCGTGCGCCAGCCTTCGCCGGAGCGCTGCCGCGGCGCTGGCCGCCGGCGCCGTGGCGGTGGCGGCCGCCGGGCTGGCTGAAAACCACAGCCCGTCCGGGTTCTATGCGCCGACGCGCCAGGCGGTCGGGTACATCGCCACGCGTGAGCAACCGGCCGAGTTCATGCTGTCTCCCGGTTTCCCGCTGACCGACATCCCGATCTTCTATTACGACCTTCGGTTGCTGAGACCGAAGCTCACCTTCTTCGGAATGACCGACCCGCGGGTGGTCAAGGTGTTCGCGCTCTACCGGCGCATCTGGATCATCGACAACCCCTCGTCGGCGACACCAGCGGCTGCGCTCGCTGCGGCCGAGCCGCTGCTTCGCCGGTTCCGGTACTCCGCAGAGGACCTTCGCACGTTCACCACATCGCTGACGCTGGGCGTGATGCTCGCGGTCCGCGACGACCGGACGGCCTGAGCGCCGATCGCCAGCAACTCGTCGAGCAGCGCAAGCATCGCCGCGTGGCTCTCGTCGTTGTGCCGCGCGATGGCTCGCACGGCATGAGGCCCGATCGTGTCGATCGTCGGGACCCGGCGGCGCCCGCGATCAAGCAGCGGCCTGACTAGCCTGTTCAGCCGACGACGGCCGAGCATCTCCGTCGTCCACTCGACCACGCGATCGCAACGTGCCCGTTGTACATCCGGCGAGCCCCGGCTGCCGACGACCTCCGAGGCGTAGGCGTACAGATCTTGCCGGCGCCGGTCGTCGATCGAGTCGTTATACGCGCGCAGCAGCGACCCGATCACCGGGCAGACGGAGATTGGATGATCGCTGAACGGCTCCCCGGCGAGCAGCGAGGCGAGTTCCATCACGCAGGCGCCCTGCTGCGGGCCGGTGTGCTTGCCCCGGCTGAGCCTGACCGTCTGGTGGTCAGCCGGCCGCTCCGGATGAGATGCCATCAACATCGTTACCTCCTGGAAAAGTCGTAGACACCCTCGACTGCGTTGGCCCCGGGCGGGAGAAGCGCGTGACCCTGGCTACGCTGGCGGTTATCACCACCGGGGCGTAGTTGACGAACTTCCAGTCGGAGCCCTTCTTGAAGAACACGCCGGCGGGCGAGAAGGGCAGGCGGAAGATGATCACGCAGAGCGCGACCCAGATGGTCGCGATCAGGTTCACCAGCGGTACCTGGGCCCGAGCGTCCAAGGTTAGGCGACCTCGGCCAGCCACCGACAGGCCGGCGTAGCTGCACGGTTGCGGTCGCTGCCTCCATATGCCCCTCGTGCAAATCGCAGTGGTCCCGAGAGAGTGCGTAACGTTACCGGCGGCCAGGGTGAAGTCAAGCGGGCTCAGCGTCGGTGGCGTAGGCTTGTCCCCAACGCTGGGGCACTAGTTGAGCGACGATCCAAATCCGCGATCCCCGGGCGCCGATGGCGTACCGCTCGAGCGCCGTGGCTCAAAGCCCGAGGCCGGCGAGGACCGGCGGGGGCCAAAACCCCGGAGGCGGGGGAGGCCGGGCGGGTCCCCCCCCCGCCGATGCCGCAGGACCAGGGCGGGTGGCGGGTCGCGCCGGCGCCCGACGGGCGCGGGACCCCCCAGCAGCACCAGCCGCAGCCACCGCACCGTCTGCGTGGCTTCTGGATCGTCTTCGCGGTCCTGCTGATCGCCAACTGGGCGATCGTCCTGGCCGCCCAGCCGTCGAGTCAGCCGCGGGTGAAGGTTCCTTTCAGCCCGTACTTCATCAATGCGGTCAAAAATCATCAGGTCAAGTCGATCTCGTCGACCAGCGACCAGATCAACGGCACCTTCATAAGCAAGACCCGCTACCCCGCGGGCGACGCCAAGGCGACGGCGACCACGCTGTTCTCAACCCAGGTCCCGTCGTTCTGGAACGACAACCAGCTGGCGGCGCTGCTCCAGGACAACCACGTCCAGGTCAACGCCAACAACCCGAACCCCGGGACCTCGGTGATCGCGGAGATCCTGCTCGGGTTCGGCCCCACGCTGCTGTTGATCGGGCTGTTCTGGTACCTGGCGCGCCGGGCGACCCGCGGCGGCGGGATGGGAGCGCTCGGCAACTTCGGTCGCTCGCAGGCCCGCCAGGTCGATCCGCACAGCATCAGGGTGACGTTCGCCGACGTGGCCGGGATCGACGAGGCCAAGAGCGAGCTGACCGAGATCGTCGACTTCCTGCGCACGCCCGACCGCTACTTGCGCCTCGGCGGGCGGATGCCGCATGGTGTGCTGCTGTTCGGGCCGCCGGGCACCGGCAAGACGCTGCTCGCCCGGGCGGTGGCCGGCGAGGCACATGCCGCCTTCTTCTCGATCGCCGCCTCGGAGTTCATCGAGGCGATCGTCGGTGTGGGGGCGGCCCGCGTGCGCGACATGTTCGCCAAGGCCAAGGCCGCCGCCCCATCGATCATCTTCATCGACGAGCTCGACGCGGTGGGTCGCTCGCGGCAGGGCAACGTGAACATCACCGGCGCCAACGACGAGCGCGAGCAGACGCTCGACCAGATCCTCACCGAGATGGACGGTTTCGAGCCGGCCGAGGCGGTGGTGGTGATCGGCGCCACCAACCGCCCAGAGATCCTCGATCCGGCGCTGCTCAGGCCCGGGCGCTTCGACCGACGGGTGGCGATCCAGCCGCCCGACCGTGACGGTCGGGCACAGATCCTCCGGGTCCACACGCGCTCGATGCCGCTCGCCGAGGACGTCGACCTGGCGGCGCTGGCTTCGACCACTCCCGGGATGGTGGGCGCGGACCTGGCCAACCTGGCCAATGAGGCGGCGCTGCTGGCCGCCCGGCGCGATCACGACAGCGTCCAGATGGCCGACTTCACCGACTCGCTCGAGAAGATCATGCTCGGCGCCCCACGCGGAATCATGCTGAGCCCCGCCGACCGGGAGCGGACGGCGTATCACGAGTCAGGGCACGCACTCGTGGGGATGCTCACTCCCGGCGCGGACCCGGTGCGCAAGGTTTCGATCATCCCGCGGGGGCAGGCGCTCGGCGTCACGCTCTCGACTCCGGACGCTGACCGCGTCAACTACCGGCGTGAGGAGCTTGACGCCCAGATCAGGGTCGCGCTCGGCGGCCGCGCGGCCGAGGAGGTGATCTTCGGGGATATCTCCACGGGTGCGGAGTCTGACCTCCAGCAGCTCACGCAGATCGCCCGCCACATGGTCGGCCGCTGGGGGATGAGCGACAAGCTGGGGCCGATCACCCTGATGCCGAGCGACAGCCAGGGGCCGCTGTTCCCGGGTGCCAGCGAGACCTCGCCCCAGACGCAGTGGCTGGTCGACGAGGAGGTGCACCGCATCGTCGACGAGGCGCACGTGGAGGTGACCCAGCTGCTCTCCGAGCATCGCGATCAGCTCGACAACCTCGCGCACGCGCTGCTACGGGCCGAGACGCTCGACGCGGCAGACGCTTACGCCGCGGCGCAGGTTCCGATGCGGGGTGCCGAACTGGCTCCCAGAGCCGGCTGAGCACGCACCGGCGCTTGATGACCGAGCGCGCAGCCGAAATCCGCGAGCTCGCGCGCGAGCGCCTGGGGCTGGAGGAACTGCGGCCGGGGCAGCTCGAGGCGGTGCAGTCGGTGCTGTCGGGCCGGGACACGCTGTGCGTGATGGCGACCGGCTACGGAAAGTCGGCCATCTACCAGCTGGCCGGGCTGATGCTGGACGGGCCGTCGGTCGTGGTCTCGCCACTGATCGCCCTGCAGCGCGACCAGCTCGAGTCGATGGAGGAGGAGGGCGCCGCGGCCGCCATGCTGAATTCGACGCTCAGCGACAAAGCGCGTGAGGAGACCCTCGAGGAAGCCGAGCGCCGCGGGGTCGGGTTCCTGCTGCTCGCCCCCGAGCAGCTGACCAAGGAGGAGGTGCTGGAAGACCTGCGCCAGGCTCGTCCGGCGCTCGTGGTGGTGGACGAGGCCCACTGCGTCTCGCAGTGGGGCCACGATTTCCGGCCCGACTACCTCGAGCTGGCGGCGGCGATCGCGGCAATCGGCCGCCCGCCGGTGCTGGCACTGACCGCGACGGCGGCGCCGCCGGTCCGCGCGGACATCGTCTCGACGCTGGCCCTGCGCGACCCGGCGACCATCGTCAAGGGGTTCGATCGCCCCAACATCCACCTGGCGGTGCAGCGCTTTCACGACGCCGCGCACAAGCGCCGAGCGCTACTGGACGCGGTGGCGGCGAGCGAGCCGCCGGGGATCGTCTACGTCGGCACGCGGCGCGCCGCCGACCAGCTGGCGGAGGAGCTCGCGGCGCGCGGCATCGATGCCTGCGCCTACCACGCCGGCCTCGCGGCGGGCCGCCGGACCCAGGTCCAGGAGGACTTCATGTCCGGCGACGGCTGTCAGGTGGTGGTGGCCACCGTGGCGTTCGGGATGGGCGTCGACAAGCCCAACGTCCGCTGGATCTACCACGAGCAGGTCAGCGACTCGGTCGACTCCTACTATCAGGAGATCGGGCGCGCGGGCCGGGACGGCCAGCCGGCTAGAGCGATCCTGTTCTACCGCCCGGAGGATCTCGGGCTGCGACGGTTCTTCGCCGGCGGCGCCGCCAAGCTCGACGAGGTCGAAAAGGTGGCTGAGCGGCTGCTGGAGGCCCGCCAGCCGGTGGACCCGGCAGTGCTCGTCGACGAGCTCTCGATCTCGCGGACGAGGCTGGCGACGATCCTGCACGACCTCGAGCACGCCGGCGCGGTCACCGTGACCGAGGCCGGCGCGGTCAAAGCCACGGCATCGCCGGCCGAGGTCGAGCAGGCGGTGCAGGACTCGGCGCGGGCAGCTGAGGAGCGCCACGCGTTTGACCGATCGCGTGTGGACATGATGCGGGCTTACGCCGAGCGGCGCGGCTGCCGGCGCGCGTTCATCCTCGGCTACTTCGGCGAGGCTTTGGAGCCGCCGTGCGGCAACTGCGACAACGACGAGGCCGGCCACTCGGAGACCGACGATTCGCGGTCCCACTTCTCCGCCGGCGACCGCGTCACCCACAGCGCGTGGGGGGAGGGTACCGTCGGGACCGTGGAGGACGGTCAGGTCGTCGTCGTGTTCGACAGCGTCGGCTACAAGACGCTCGACGCGGCTCTGTCCACGACCGCGGGCTGCTGGAAATCGTCCCCCCGGGCTAGCCACTGCGCCCGATCAGCGCTTCGTGAACCGGCCGAGCAGGAATCCGGCGACGAAGGCCCCCGCCGTCAGCGCCGGATTGGGCGCGCGCTGTCTGCCAGCCCCGTGAGGCATCCTGCACCGCCACCTCCGGGGAGATCTCCTTGGCCTGGTCCAGGGCCGGCCGCTGCGCTTCACCGCCGGCTAATCCGAAGTTCCGGTTGACGGGAACTTCGGGCTAATCCGCTGTGTCATGCTCGACAGGCGGGGGGCTGGGCGCGGTGATCGAGACTACGTCCGAGTGCCGGCCCGCCGGCTCCGCCACGATCAGATGTGCGTCGCGGCGCTCCATGGGGTTGATCCACAGCTCCTCGACGAGGATCTTGATCGTGCCCATGATCGGCACCGAGATGATCAGCCCCACGAATCCGAACAGCGCACCCACCGCCACCACCCCGAGTGCCACCACCGCCGGGTGAAGCTTGACCGTCCGCGCCACGATCAACGGCTCGATCACGTTGCTGTCCACCTGGTGGGCGACGACGTAGAGGATCGCCACGACCACCGCCTTGCTGACCGAGATCGTCAGCGCATAGAGGATCGGAACGATCGAGCTGATCAGTGACCCGTAGTACGGGACGATCATCGCGATCGCGGTGAAGAAGGCGAAGAACACCGCGTAGCGCAGCCCGATCACCATCAGG
The DNA here is from genome assembly GCA_036788555.1 of Solirubrobacteraceae bacterium. Classification (GTDB taxonomy): domain Bacteria; phylum Actinomycetota; class Thermoleophilia; order Solirubrobacterales; family Solirubrobacteraceae; genus Palsa-465. The sequence continues at coordinate 7,321 of DAIQND010000039.1, forward strand.
CCTCCGTAGGTGAGGCCGCCCAGCACGAGCATCCCGATCAAAAGCCCTCCGAGCCAGCCCAGGTACGCGTCGTGGAGCCGCCTGATGATCACGCGGGCGGTTCCGCGCCGCTGGGGCGGCCACAGCCTGACGATGCCGCTGATCAACGGGTCGGGAAAGATCGCCGCGTAGAGCGTCGAGAGCACGAGGATGATGATCGTCGTCACGATCGTCACCGCGCTGGTGCCGACCGAGCTCAGTGGTCCGAGCAGCTTGCTCGGATGCTGGGTGTAGGTGTTGAGGAACGACTGGACCTGATTGCCGATCCGGTGCGGCGAGCTCCCGGTCAGGCGGGCCACGCGGTGCAGCAGCGAGGAGACGATGCCGGGGGCGGCGTTGACGAACTGATGGATCTCGCTGCTGAACACCGGTATCAGCAGCGTGAGCAGTCCGCCCAGGGCAGCGAGGAACAGCAGCAAGCCGATTACGGCGCCGACGCTGCGATGGATTCTGATGCGCTCGAGCAGATCAGCCCAGCCGGAGAGCGCGGTGGCGAAGATCGCCACGATCAGCGCCCCGACCAAGACCGTGGCCAGCTGCTGGAAGATGAGGCCCCCCACCACCAGCAGGAAGGCCAGCCCGACCATCCGGTAGAGCACGCTGGGCGTGATCCGCGAGTCGTTCATGGCTCAGCCAACGCTCGCCGCTCGGGCGTCGGGGGCGTAGCTCGCCGGCGGATCCTCCGGGTCATAGTCCGACGGGCCGCTGCGCCGCACGAGGAATGCCGGTGACGACGCCGTCGAGCGTGCCCAGCGCCACCAGCACCGCGGCGAGGACCAACAGGAGGCCGACGACGATGTAGAGAGCCTGCTCGCTACCAGAGAATGCGGCCTGAGCCACGGCGGTGAAACGGGGACCGGCGAGGGGTTGTTCCGCTTCGTCGCCTTCCATCCAGGAAACGATAATCCCCGGGGCTACCGGCTCAGCATCGGCGGGGCTACCGGCTCAGCATCGGTGGGGCTACCGGCTCAGAACGGCGCGGCTTACCGGCTCAGCATCGGAGAGGGTGGAATCCGCGTGTGCCCGCGGATCTCCGGGATGATCATCGCCGCCTCATCGACGTAGCACCAGCTCCACTCCTCGCCGGGCTCCAGCGAGCGAATCAGCGGGTGGTCGGTCTCGTGGTAGTGCCCGGTCGCGTGTTTGTTCGGCGAATCGTCGCAGCAGCCGACGTGGCCGCAGACCAGGCAGATGCGCAGGTGCATCCACACACCTCCGCTCCGCAGGCATTCCTCGCAGCCGTCGGCACTCTCGGGAAGCTCGAGTACGGCGATCTGGTCGAGGTGCGTGCAGCTCACCTTTCGAACATTACGCCCCCCAACCGCGGGTTCGGCGGGGCTATGCTCGTTCGCCGCGCACGCGGAGGATCGCCTCGCGCTCGGCCAGCCGGTTGTCGCGCCGTAGCTGGGCCTCCTGCTCACGGCGGCGCTCCTCCGGTGTGGCGGGCTCGAGCGGCGGGACCCACGCCGGACGGCCATCGTCGTCGAGCGCGACCATCGTCAGGTACGCGGTGGAGGTGTGGGCGATCTGCCGGGTCCGCACGTCCTCAGACTCGACTCGGACGCCGACCTCCATCGAGGTGTGCCAAGCCGCGTTGACCGTGGCGAGGAACGTGACCAGCTGGCCGACGTGCACGGGGTCAATGAAGGTCATCCGATCCATTCCCGCGGTGACCACGCGCATCCCGCAATGGCGGATCGCGGCGATTCCCGCGACCTCGTCGCACAGTCGCATGATCACCCCGCCGTGCACGTAGCCCGCGGTGTTGGCGTCCTCGATCCCCATCCAGCGCGTTAGGACGGAGCTCGTCTCAGATGGCGGGCGCGATCGCACGGGCGCACTCTACGGTCTGTGCTCGCCCGGTGTGGGAACATCATCACCGTCCGCGATGCCCACCGAGCCCGCGCCGATCACCCTCTTTGAAGTCGCCAAGCGAGCGGTCGAGATCAGCGACCCGGCCGGGTCTGACGCGCGTCTCGGCGAGCTGCTGATGCAGTTCGAGGACGCCGACGAGCCCGTGACGGCGATCGAGGACCTCGAGGAGCGGGTCGCGATCGCAGTCGAGGGAGTGGACGTCGAAATCGAGGACCCCGCGGTCTCGCTGGCGGCGGCCACCATCCTCTACCTGGCCCGGCGGCGCGACGAGCTCGACGACGACCCGGAAACGATCCTGCGCCTTGCGACTCGGGCCGAATGGAAGGGCGATCCGCCGGAGACGGTCAGCGAGTGGCTGGCTGAACGCGGCGTCGAGATCTGAGATCCGAGGCGCCGCCGCTCGGCGTCGGCTGGCCCGAGCCGAGCGCCGCGATCGCGGTGTTGCCCGGCAGCCACGCGCGGTCCGCTGCAGCCGCCCCTGCTCGGCGGGCGCGCGTCGCCCTCCCGGGTGATTTGCGCCACGCGAGAGGCTAAGCTGACCCTTAGTTAGTAGCTTACATTTCTGAAGTAGCGCGATGGCGCGCTGCGAAAGCGTATGCCCATTCCCACGCCACGCTCGTCAACCGAGGCAATGCCGCCCGAGCTCAATCCGCGGCGGCTTCGGCGGCGGCTGATCGAGTTCGCCGCCGTCGGGGTCTTCGTAGCTGTGGTGGTTCTGGTCGGCCCGGGTCTTGGCAGTCTGCGCGCGCAGGTCGGTCATGCCTCGGCGACCTGGCTCGTGATCGCGCTGGTGCTCGAGATCTTCTCCGTCCTGTGCTACGTGGTGATCTTCCGGGCGGTCTTCTGCCCGCAGATGAGTTGGCGGATGAGCTATCAGATAGGCATGGCGGAGCAGGGCGCCAACTCGGTGCTGTCGGTCAGCGGTGCCGGGGGCCTGGCCCTCGGCGCATGGGCGCTGCGTCGCGCTGGGATGAGCACGGAGCACATCGCGCGGCGGACCGTGGCCATCTTCTTTCTCACCAGCCTGGCGAACGTCTGGACGCTGGTCGTGTTCGCCGTGCTCTTCGCCGCTGGGGCGTTCGGCTACGACCGCAACGTAGTCACCTACGCGTTCGGGGCGGCGGGACTGGCCGGGACGCTGATCGTGATGCTCGGCCTGCCCCGGCTGGCGCCCAGGCCGCCGCGGGAGCCGGCCCCGACGCTCACCGGACGGATCAGGACGCTCGCGCGGTTTGTGCGCAACTCGCTGGGCCAGGGAGTGCGCGACGCGCTGAAGCTGATGCGCCAGCGCCCGTTCGGCGTCTTCTTCGGCTCGTTTGGCGTGATGGGGTTTGATCTGTTGGTGCTCGGCGTGTGCTTCAGGGCGTTCGGCGCGGCGCCACCGGTGGGCGTCGTAGTGGTGGCCTACCTGATCGGTCAGCTTGGGGGCAACATCCCGATCCCGGGCGGGATCCTCGGTTTGGACGCCGGTCTGATCGGAGCCTTCGTCCTATACCACCAGCCCGTGGCCGCGGCGACCGCGGCCGTGCTCGTGTACCACGCCGTCTCCCTGTGGGTTCCGGGTCTGCTCGGTGCACACGCGTTCGTGCGGCTGCGGGGCACCCTGGCCCGTGCCACCGAGCCGGCGTCGGCGTGCATGCCGCTGGCTGAGGCGGCTCAGACGGTGCGCCTGCCGGCCAACGCGGGTGGGGTGGCCCGGTGACAGCGGCGGGCATCGGGATCGCCTGCGCGGCAGCGATCGCGAACGCTTTCGCGATCGTGCTCCAGGCCGCGGAGGACCGGCAGGCGCCGCTCAGCCAGGGCGGCCGGTTTTCGCTGCTGATCCACCTCGCGCACCGTCCGCGCTGGGTGGCCGGCACGGCGCTGATGGTGTTGGCCTGGCCACTTCAGATCGCGTCGCTGGCGCTGGCGCCACTGACCGTGGTGCAGCCGCTGCTGGCCACGACCCAACTCGTGCTGCTGGCGATGGCGCGGGTAAAGCTCCGCGAGCACGTGGGGCGCTTCGAGGCGCTGGGGGCGCTGGCGATCGTCGGCGGCGTGGGAACCGTGGAGTGGGCCGCGCCTCATCACAGCCTCCAGCACGTCGCCGCCGCCCGTGTGGCGGTACCGCTCGCCGTGGTGGGCGGCCTGGCCGCGGTGCTCTACATCAGCGGCCGGGTCCGGCCGAGCGTGCCGATGGCGCTGATCATCGGCGCCGGCTTCTCGTACGCCTGGGTCGACTTCGCCAACAAGCTCCTGGCCAACGCGCTGTCCGGTGGTCGTCCGGTCTCCGCGATCCTGTGGCTCGTGGCCACCGTCGGCTTTGGAGCGCTCGCCTTCCTCGAGGAGACGACGGCGCTCCAGCGCCGCCCGGCGGTGACGGTGGCACCGGTGATCGGCGCGATTCACGACCCACTGCCGGTGCTGATGGCGCTATGGGCCGGCATCACCGTGTGGGGCTCGCAGCCACGGCGGCTCCCGGAGATGATCGTCGGGCTGGCGATGATCGCCGCCGGCGCGGCGATCCTCGGCCGCTCCAGCGCGGTGGCCAGGATCTCCGGTGGCATGGGGGTTCCCGATCTCGACGCGGTCGGCGGCTGCCGGGGATGCAGCCCGAATCCATCGTGGATCAATCGTGTTCGCGGGGAGATCGGCGAGGCCGGCGCGCGCGCCGACGCCGCCGCGCGCGGGAACAACGCAGGCGACCGGCTGCGGGCTCCCGTGCTGGCAAGCGATGACTGGCCGCGAGGAGGCTGAGAGGGGGCCCGGGCTGCCGCGACGGGCCGGGCGCGGCGCGGCGCGTCTGCTGGGGCGGGGCGCGCGTGCCGTCCGGGGCCAGGTGGTGGACGCGATCGGCGGTCCGGCGCGCGCCCGCGTGATCACCCTGTTCGCGGTGGTGCTGGGCCTCAGCACGGCTGACGCGAGCACGGTGGGCGCGGTCGCGCCCCAACTCGAGCACGCGTTGCACATCGGGAACACCAAGATCGGGCTGCTGAGTTCCGTGTCGCTACTGGTGGGGGCGGTGTTCGTGATCCCCGCCGGGCTGCTGGTCGACCGCTTCAAGCGGATCCCGCTGCTGGCGGGAAGCGTCTTGCTGTGGAGCGTCACGTCATTCGCCAGCGCGTTCTCCACCAGCTACGAGATGCTGCTCCTGACCCGGCTCGCGCTGGGCGCGGTGACCGCCACTGCCGGCCCGGCGATCGCCTCGCTGACCGGCGACTACTTTCCCGCGCGCGAGCGCGGCCGCGTCTACGCCTACATCCTGGCCGGAGAATCGGCGGGGTCGGCGGCGGGGTTCATCCTCAGCGGCACCATCGCCAGCCTCACCTCGTGGCGCGGCGCGTTCGTGTTGCTGGGCGTGCCGGGGCTGTTCCTGGCGCGCGCGCTGTGGCGCACGGTGCCCGAGCCGCTGCGCGGCGGCCAGAGCCTGCTCGAGGCGGGAGAGGTCGACCTCGAGGCGGTGGTGAAGCGGCCGGTCGTCGTCGCCGGGGCCGACGGCGAGGACGTGATCGCAATCCGGCCGATGACGATCCTCGGGCTCAGCTGG
>DAIQND010000039.1:12770-15301 GCA_036788555.1 Solirubrobacteraceae bacterium
AGAGGTCGACCTCGAGGCGGTGGTGAGCCGGGCGCAGGCCGGCGAGCGCCGCCCGGCGCCGGCGGCGGACGCTCAGGAGCCTGCCCCTGCCCCTTCGGAGGAGATGGCGCGGCAGGTGGCGCGGGCGCGCGGCGTGGAGCCTGACCCGGACCTCGTGCTCCGAGACGACCCGGACCGGATGGGCGTCGTGCGCGCGATCCGCTACACGCTGCGCATCCCCAGCAACATCGTCCTGATCGTCAGCTCGGCCCTCGGCTATTTCTACTTCGCGGGGCTGCAGACCTTCGCGGTGCTGTTCGTCCGCGGCCACTACCACGCCTCCCAGCCGATGGCCGAGGCGGTGCTGGCGCTGCTCGTGGTCGGGGCCGTGGTCGGGACCCTGATCTCAGGCCGGCTGACCGACTACCTGCTGCGCCGCGGCGTCCTCTCCGCGCGTGTGTACGTTCCCACCGTCTGCTATCTGGCCGCGGCCGGGGTGCTGGTCCCGGGGATCCTCGCGGGAAGCGTCGGCAGCGCCATCCTGTTCGACGTGGTTGGCGCGGCGCTGCTGACCGCGGCGAATCCGGGGCTTGATGCCGCGCGGCTGGACATCATGCCGGCCAAGCTGTGGGGGCGGGCCGAAAGCGCGCGAACCTTCCTGCGCTCGCTCGCGCAGGCGGCCGCGCCGCTGGCCTTCGGGGGGATCTCAGAGCTGCTCGCGGGCGTGGTTCCGGCCCAGATCCCGGCCGGCGCCCATCCGGGCGTGGTGTCGCCGAGCATCGCCCGCGGGCTCGAGCTCACATTTCTGTTCATGCTCCTGTCGCTGGTGGCCGCCGGGCTGTTCCTGCTGCGCGCCAGGCGGACGTACCCCCGCGATGTGGCGACCGCCGCGGCCTCCCAGGAAGCCGAAGCCGAGATGGCGCGACCCTAGCGCTACCAGTGCCCTGCCGGACGGCGCAGAACCGGGCCTCGTAGGCGCGCCAGGGCTCGCGACCGCCCGGCGCCGGCGGGCTGCCCCATCGCCTGCTCAAACCAGCGGGCGGCTGCGGCCAACGCGTCGGCGGCCGGGCCAGCGACGTACCCGAGTTCGCCGCGCGCCTTCTCGCTGGAGAAGAACAGGGGCGTGCGCGCCAGCCTCACCTCATCGAGCACCAGCAGGCGGGGCGGGCGCCCCAGCAGCTGCCCACCCCAGTTCGCCGTCAGCGCGGCCACGTACGCCGCCGACCACGGCACCGGCACCGAGGGGGGCGGCTGGCCGATCGCTCGAGCCATGTGCCCGAAGGCTTCGCGCAGCGACAGGTTCTCGCCGCCGAGGATGTAGCGCTCCCCGGCGCGCCCGTGCTCGAGCGCCAGCCGGTGTCCGCGGGCCACGTCCGCGACGCTCACGACGTTGATTCCCGCGCCGCGCATGTAGCCGATGATCCGCCTCTGGACGAGGTCGCGGATCATCTTTCCGCTCGGGGTGGGTCTGCGGTCGCCCGGGCCCACCACCGTCGTCGGATTGACCGCCACCACCTCGGTCGGCTCCGCCCCCGCCCGGAGCGCCACCTGCTCGGCCAGAAGCTTCGTCCGCTTGTAGGGCACGGCAAGCTCCCAGCTCGGGGGCCGGTCATACTCGGTGGCCGGGCGTCCGGCCACCGGACCGCAGGTCGCCGAGCTCGAGGTCAGCACGAGCCGGCGGATTCCCGCCGCCCGCGCCGCCTCCACCACGTTGCGGGTCCCGGTGACGTTGACCTCGTGCATCGTGGCGGCCTCGGCACGGTCATAGCTGTAGTGCGCGGCCGTGTGAACGACCGCCGCGCAGCCGCTGAGCGCACGTCTGAGGGCCGCCGCGTCCCGTAGGTCACCGGCCACCCAGTCGTGCAGGTGAGCCTCCGATGGAGGCTCTGAGCGGCAGAAGCCGACTACCTCCCCGCCACTCGCGGCGAGCTCGGCGGCCACATGTGACCCTATGAAGCCGCTGGCTCCGGTGAGCAGGATCCGCATCAGCCGGTTCGATGGATGCGTCGGCCAGAAGGAGGCACTGCCAACAAGCTGTCACATCTGGGCCACTCCGGGGTCACCGATCAGGACGACTCGGGGGCGGCGGCTGCTGAGGCCGCCACCTGCTGCGCCCGGCGCGCCCGCTGGCCGACGCTCTCCGCGGTCGCTCGGGCCGTGCGTTCGGCCCTGGCGCTGGTCGAGACGACCCCGCCGACCACGATCAGCGCACCGAGCGCGACGATGATCCACCAGCCCGGATGCGTGGCGCCGGCAAACGTCTTGCCAATTGCGCCGGCCAGCGTGCCGCCGGAGATCGCTCCGATCACCGCCACCCCGAGCGTCATTCCCACCTGCCGGCTGGTGGAGGCGATGGCCGCCGCCACCCCCGCCTGCTCGCCCGGCATCCCCGAGACCGCGGTGTTGGTGATCGGCGGATTCATCAACCCGCTCCCGCTCCCGAACAGAAAGTAGGCGCCGAGCAGCAAGGGCGCCGGCGTGGTGGGCGTCAGCCCGGAAAGCGCCGCGGCGGCCAGCGCTATCGCACTGCCGCCCAGCAGCATCGGAGGCCG
>DAIQND010000040.1:0-14890 GCA_036788555.1 Solirubrobacteraceae bacterium
CAGCGACGTGCGACCGGCGCTCCAGCACTCCAGCAGGTACTCAGACCAGCGCCGGTCGACGTGGTCGAGCACGCGTGCCCCCCACAGGATTGCTCGACAGCTCGCCGGATCCTGCCGGACCAGACCTCCCGCCAGATCGACCGCCGCGATGTTCTCGTGCACAGCGTCGGCGGTCACGTGCTCGTCGAAGAACAGCGTCGCCTCCTCGCCGAATCCGAGCCGGCGCAGCCCCTGCGCGTAGCGGCCGTTGGGAATCGAGGAGGTCATCTCGAACAGCGCCAGGTGTCCGACGAGCGCACCGCGCCACCGCCGGTGCAGCCCGAACAGCGACATCAGATTCACCGTCGCCAGCGTGACCGCGGGGATCTGGTCAAGGTAGGCGCCGTAGCCCGGGTCGAGCCCGAGCGCCCGCATCGTCCGCGCAAACAGCTCTGCGTGCATCCACTCCACCCGGCCTTGGCCGTATTCGTCGGCCTGGATCTCGATCAGGGCCGCCTTCGGAGCCCCCCAGAGCCGCGGAATCGCCCAGGAGTGCGGATCGGCCTCCTTGAGCTGGTAGGCCGAGCGGTGGATCACGAACTCGCGCGCCTGTTCGAGGCTCGCCTGGCGGCGAATGTAGGACGACAGCGAGGAGCCGGCCTCGCGCTCAGCGATCGCCCGCAGTGCCAGGTCGATCTCCTCGGCCGCGACGCGCTCGTCGCTCACCGGTACGACGGCGCGCAGAGCCTGCTCGAACGTGCGCTCGAGCTCGCGCCGCAGCGCGAGCAGCGACGGGTCCCATTCCCAGCGCTCGTCCGTCCCCGGCAGCCCGCGGTAATGCAGCTCGTAGCAGAGATACAGCGAGAGCTGGAGGTCCTCATCGAGCAGTGGATCGCCCTCTGAGGGCAACGCCGCCCGCGGCAGCTCGTGGGGCTCACGCGCGAGCTCCGCCTGCAACATCTCACTCACGGCCCCCCTCGGTGACGGGAGTGCCTGCATGGAGCCTGTTGCTACCCCGCCCACGGCTCCAGGAATCGCTCCGCCAGCCATACGGCGACGGTTCGAGCGCCCCCATGCTCGCCGGCTCGCCGCTGACCGATCGATCCGTTCACCTCGACCATTCTCGCCGCCTGCTCGAGCCCGGAGGCGGTCTGCATCCGCTCGGCGGCGTCGCCCAGCGTATCGAGCAGCCATCTCAGCTGCTCGCGCGTGCTGCGGCCCTCGCCACTGTGCGGGTCGCTCATATGTCCCTCCACGCCGTGACGACAGGCCGACCAGCGGTTCTCCTCGAGCCGCCAGGTGTCGGCCACCGGCAATTGCTCACCGGCGTCGTAGCGCTCGCCGAGCCATACCACGAGCGCCTGGATCATCGCCGTGACAGCAGCCGCCTCGCCGACCGTAGCCTGGGTGTCGGGCACCCTGAACTCCAGCGTGCCCAACCTCGGATGCGGCCGCAGCTCCCACCACCAGCTCCCGGGATGCGACAGCGCGCCTGCGGCAGCGCCCCAGCGCAGCGCGTCGGCGTACTGCTCCCAGCTTTCAAACGCCGGAGGTATTCCCTGGCGTGGCAGAAGCTCCGACAGCTTGGGGCGGACCGACGCCAGCCCGGTGTCCCGGCCCTCGTAGAAGCGCGCGTTGGCGGCAAGCGCCGCCACGTGGGGCAGGTATGTACGGGCGTGGTTGTAGACGGCCAGCGCACGCTCGGCGCCCGGAACCGCCACATGCACCTGGAGCGCGGCAACCAGCTGGCGCCTGGCCACCGGCCCGTACTCCCGCAGCGTCCGCTGGTAGCGCGGCAACGGGGTGACGGTGCCGCTGCCCGGCCCCAGCGGGCTCACCCCCGCACCCACGGCTCGGACCATCCCCTCGGCGCGCCGCGCAAGCTCCGAGCGGGCGCTCATCAGCTCGGCAGCGGCTTGGTGCGCCGTGGCCCGGGGTGCGGTGACGATCTCGATCTGCGCCGCCGGCAGCTCCGGCTGGAAGGGAGGATCGTGGTCAAGCGCCCGCAGCAGCTGGGCGGCGCGCGCCGCCGGCTCGAGCGACACCGGGTCAAGCAGCATCAGCTCCTCCTCGATCCCCACCGTGTACCGCGGGGCCCGCTCAAACGCGGCCGTCAGTTCCTCGCCCGAGGGTGGCCGGCTGGGGCTCTCCGAGCTCAAGGTTTGCCGCCCGCGCGCTCGGGATAGGTGTCCGCCCCGATGCGCCTCCTACGTCTCCCCGGCGTCTTTAGGCCCCCCAGCGACGCCTGGATGCTCGCCGAGCGGCTGCGCCAGGAGCCCCTCCGGTCAGGGTGCAACGTCCTCGATCTGTGCACGGGGAGCGGGATTCTGGCGATTTCCGCCGCGCTCGAAGGTGCGGCGCACGTTACGGCGGTCGACGTCTCCCGGCGCGCGGTGCTCGCAGTCAGGCTGAACGGGTGGATCAACGGGGTGCGGATCGAGGCGCTCCGCGGCGATCTGTTCACGCCGGTCACGGGCAGGCGCTTCGATCTCATCGTCTCCAATCCTCCGTACCTCCCGGGCGACCCGGATCAAAGCTCGGGGGCGCGCCTGGCACGGGCCTGGGAGGGCGGCCCGTCTGGCCGCGCGTTCATCGAGCGGATCGCGCGCGGCGCGCGCGCCCACCTGACCGCCGACGGCGTGTTGCTGCTCGTCTGCTCGACCGTGTGCGGCGAGGCGCAGACGCTCGGCCTGCTCGAGTCCGGCGCCCTGAAGCCGGCGGTGGTGGCGCGGCACCGGGGAGCGCTGGGCCCGCTCCTGCGCTCCCGGGCGCAGTGGCTGCGCCAGCGCGGACTCCTCCTCGCCGGAGATGAGGAGGAGATCCTCGTGATCCGAGCCGTTCCCTCTACACGCGCTGAATCAGCGTCCCCGTGCCCAGGCCGCCGCCACAGCACATCGTCACCAGACCCATCTCCCGGTCTGAGCGCTCCAGCTCGTGCAGCAGGGTCGTGATGAGCCGGGCGCCGGTTGAGCCAAGCGGATGGCCGAGCGCCATCGCTCCGCCGTTGACATTGACCCGGTCCATGTCGGGGTCAAGCTCGCGACGCCAGGCGGCTACCACGGGCGCAAACGCTTCGTTGATCTCGATCAGGTCGAGGTCGCCGATCTGCATCTTGTTGCGCTCCAGCAGCCGCTGGGTGGCGGGGATCGGACCCGTCAGCATGATCACAGGATCGACGCCGACCGTCGTCTGATCCACGATCCGCGCCCGGGCTGAGAGGCCGAGCGCGTCGGCCTTCTCCCGCGCCATCAGCAGCACCGCCGCGACTCCGTCGGAGATCTGCGAGCTGTTGCCGGCGGTCACCTTGCCGTCGGGCTTGAATGCCGGCTTCAGCTGCGCCAGCGCCTCGAGGTTGGTGTCGGGGCGGATTCCCTGGTCGGCGACATACGTCGAGCCGTTGACCTTCATCGGCACGGTTTCGCGCTCAAAGCGCCCCTCCTCGGTGGCGCGATGAGCGAGTTGATGCGAGCGCAGCGCGAGCTCATCCAGCTCCGAGCGCGGGATCTCCCACTGGTCGGCGATCATCTCGGCCGAGAGGCCCTGGGGAATCAGGTTGTAGCGCTCCATCAGCTCCTGGGGCCACGGAGAGCCCACCTGGTCGGTCCAGTTGAAGCCGACCCCCATCGGGATGTGGCCCATGTGCTCGACGCCCGAGCCGATCACCACGTCGTGAACCCCCGCCGCGATCAGCGCCGCGGCGAAGTTCACCGCCTGCTGGGCCGACCCGCACTGCCGGTCGACCGTCGTCGCCGGCGTCTCCACCGGCAGCCCCGCCTGCAGCCAGGCGTTTCGCGCCACGTTGAACATCTGCTCGCCGTATTGCTGCACGCATCCCGCGATCACGTCCTCCACCTCTTCGGCGGGTATCCCGGCGCGGTCGATGACCTCGGTGTAGCAGCGGCCGAGCAGCTCGTTGGGGTGGGTGTCCTTGTAGTAGCCCTTCTCCCTGTGCCCGCGCCCGATCGGGGTCCGGACAGCCTCAACGATCACAACTTCGCGGCCTCGGTCTGCAGGCATTCAATCTCCTTGTCGCTGGGGAAAACGCCGGGCCGCCCCGTGGCGGCCCGTGCAAAGCAACCATCACGTACTGTACCCCGGCGACTGGCTACGCCAGGCCGGTCAGAGGCTTAGACAGAGGAGACGCCGTGCAGGAACGACTCGGAATCGCCGGTTCGGGAACCATCGCCTGTGGCCTGGCGGCCACCGCCGCCAGAGCCGGCGAGGTCCTGCTCTGGGCGCGCTCGCCGGAGTCGGCCAAGCGCGCTCATGCCTCGATCGCGCGAAGCTGCGCGAAGCTGTTCGGCGGCGAGGTCGACCCGGACCGGGTCCAGATCGTCGGCGACATCGACGAGCTCCGCGAGGCTACGTTTCTGCTCGAGGCGGTGGTCGAGCATCACGGCCTCAAGGCGGAGGTGCTGGCTGAGCTCGGGGAGCTCTCACGACATGCCGGCGCCGACGCGATCCTCGCAACCACAACCTCCTCGCTGTCGATCGCGGAGCTGGCCAAGGCCAGCGGGCATCCCGAGCGATTCGTCGGCTTTCACCCGTTCAACCCGGTGCCGCGCATGAAGCTGGTCGAGCTCGCCTTCCCGCCCGAGGCGACCGAGGTGACGCGTCAGCGGTCCCGGGCGCTCGCCGAGGCGCTTGGCAAGACACCGGTCGACGTGCCGGATGCCCCCGGCTTCGTGGTCAACCGCCTGCTGTTTCCCTACCTGTTCTCGGCAGTTGAGCTGATGGCCAAGAACGGCCTCGACCCTGAGGACGTGGACCGCTGCATGATGCTGGGCGCGGGAATGCCTATGGGACCGATCGCGCTGCTCGACTACGTGGGGCTCGACGTGGCGCAGGCGATCGGCGAATCGATCAGCGCCCGCGTCCCCTACCGGCTGCTGGAGCTGGTCCGCGCCGGCAAGCTGGGACGCAAGACCGGGGAGGGGTTCTACCCCTACGACTGAACCTCCGCGGGGGGCCGCTCAGCCTGTATAGGCGACCGCGACCACCGTGCAGAAGATCGCCACGGCCGCCGCCGTGCAGACGACGATCGTGATCAGCGGGGCCTTGCCGCGCATCTGCATGTGCTCCGCGCGTTTGATCATCAGCCACTGGAGCGTCATCCATCCGGCGATCAGCGGGACCATCACGCCCGGTAGCAGCCACATCCAGCCGCCCCCCAGGAACGCCGGCAGCACCACGCTGAAAAGAAACAGCGCACCCGCCACCGACCAGATCAAGATGTCGGGTGCCCCGCCCTCGCCGCCGCTCGGTGACGGATCCGCCGTGGGGGTCATGGCCGAGCTTTGCTCGGCCGCCGCGGCCGCCGGGTCGCTGCCGGCCTGCACCGTCCGTTCGTTGTGACCCGGCGAGAGCACGTCGGTCGTGCCGCGCTGCGGACCGGCCCGGAATTCGTCGACCATCCGCGAGAAGCGCTCGTCCGGGCTGCCGACACCCTGCTCGGTCAGCGCCGCCGCCAGCTCGGGCGAGGGATGCTCGGTGATCGTTGTCATCCGCACAACGGTCAGCGTCACGGTCATCGTCGCCGTCGCGTGCACTGCGGCGGCCAGGATCAGCAGCCACCAGTCGTTGGTGATCAGCGCGATCACGGCCCCGAAGGTCAGCGTCGCGACGAACGTCAGCACCAGCACCAGCCGGTGCATATTCATGAACTCCAGGGCGCCCCGCCGTTCGGCCATCTCTCCTCGGCTGGCGTGCGGCCGATCGGCCGGCACGCGCACGCTGCTGGTGCCAACCACCTCTCGCAATTCGCTCGTCAGCCGCTGGTTGACCTCCGGCGAGAGCGCCGGATCGTCAGCCCGCACCTCCCGCACCTCGGTCTGCTGGGCATCGTCGCTCATCACCCCGATTGCTTCCCGCACACGCGCGCGCGTAACGTCGGAGGTAACAATCCAAACCCCGGGGGATTCACGAACCTCAGACGAACTTTTTAGGGCCCGTTCATCTGCTGAGCGCAGACTCCCGGCTGCGACGTACCTCATAGCAGCACCTCCTCCCCAGAAGCACCGAGCCGGCCCAGAGATGGGTCGGCTCTTTTTTGGGGCGCGAGCCGCGTCAGCCGCCTTCAGCGGTCGAAGCCGGCCCCCAGGGGGCCGGCTTCACTCTCCTCTCAACCACCGGGCAAACAGTGGCGCTACAGCGTCTCCCCGGCGTTGCTGTGCGAGAAATGTAACGAATGGCGCGAGCTGCGGTCTAGTGCGAACCGTTGGGCGCCGGCTGACGGCGCTGCCTGATCCGCACCGCCTCGACCCGGTTCTGGCGCACGGACTCGACGCGGATCGAGTAACCGTTGGCGGAGATCGTGTCGCCACGCTTGGGCAGCCGCCCCAGCTCCGCGAACACGAACCCGCCGACCGAGTTGTAGGCGTCGGTGTCGACGGGCAACTCGAGGCCGTAGTCCTCAAGGTCAGAGACCGCGACGTGGCCGCGCACGAACCAATCGCCGTTGGCGAGCTGACGCACGGCGCCGCCGGCCGGATCGGTCTCATCGAGGATCTCCCCCACCACCTCCTCGATGATGTCCTCGATCGTCACGATCCCGGCGGTACGCCCGTACTCGTCGATCACGATCGCCAGCTCGGTCCGCTCACGCTGCAGGTCCGCCAGCAGGTCGTCCAGCGGCTTGGTTTCCGGCACCAGCGGCGCCTGGCGCACCTGCCGCTCGAAATGCGCCTCCGGACCCTCGGCCATCATCAGCTTGATCAGCTGGTTGACGTGGACGATCCCCTTGACACGGTCCTGGTTGTTCTCCTCGGTGACGACCAGCCGCGAGTGGCCCGAGTCGACGCAGCGGCGAACCGCCGCCTCCACCGTCTCGGCCACATCCACCGTGACCACGGCCGGAATCGGCGTCATCACGTTGCGCGCCTCCTGCTCGTGGAGGTGAAATACCCCGGTCAGCATGCTCGCCTCTCCCACGTCGAGGTGACCGCCGGTCGTGGAGTGGGCGATCAGCCGCTTGATCTCTTCCGGGGTTCCCTCCTCTGGCCCGGCCTTGGGGTCGGTTCCGAGCATCCGCACCAGCGAGAACGAGGCGGCGTTGAGCAGGACGATGAACGGATAGAAGAGCACGCGGAAGAGCCGCAGCGGCCGCGCGATCCACCGAGCCAGGCTCTCGGCGTGCTGGATCGTGTACAGCTTGGGGACGATCTCCCCGATCACGCTCTGAGCGCTCGTGATCAGGACGTAGGCGATCACCACCGATATCGCCACCGCAGCGGCGTCGGCCTTTTTGCCGAACGCGCCTTCGAGCAGATGGGCGATCGCGGGTTCGCCGAGCGCCCCGATTCCGATCGAGGCCATCGTGATGCCCACCTGGCACGTGGCCAGGTAATCGCCGATGTTGTCGATCTGCGAGAGCGCCAGGCGGGCGCCCCGCACCCCCTCGTCGGCGATCGCCTCAAGGCGCGTCCGGCGTGAGCGGACCAGCGCGTACTCGGCGATCACGAAGAACGAATTGACCAGCACGAGAACGCCGGTCAGGATCACGAACAGGACCTTCACGGCTGTGGCGTGCTCAGGCCCTTTCTGATCGGCGGCGCGCTTGTGCCCTCTCGCGTCGCGCCGCTACTTCGGGGTGGGTCGTCGTTCATTCAGCGACTGCGGCGAAAGGTAGCAGCCAGGATCGCGGAAATGCGAGCCTCTAGCCGAGACGGTCAATCCGCTCAGCCATATCGAAGTCCGCCGCCGTCAATCCCCCCGCCGAGTGGTTGGTCAGCGACAGCCGGACCTTGTTCCAGCCATGGACGAAGATGTCCGGATGGTGGTTGGCCTCCTCCGCCTCCTCCGCGACCCGGTTGACGAACTGCATGGCTTGGCCGAAATCCTCCAGCTGCCACTCCCGCACAATCTCGTCCTGCTCCCGGTGCCACTGGCTCCCTTCTAGCCTTGAAGCAATCTCATCTTCGCTCAGGAGCTGTGCCATGTCTTCTCCCTGGTTGCTGATGGTGCCCGCTCATCGTCCAGCTTCCCATCTGCGCGCTGCGCGCAAACACCGCTGATGCGGATCGTCAGCCTCGTCCCCTCCGCCACGGAGATGCTGTTCGCCCTCGGGCTGGGCGACGACGTCATCGCGGTCACCCATGAGTGCGACTATCCCGAGGCCGCCCTCGAGCTGCCGCGCGTGACGCGAGATGTGCTCCCGCCCGGACTCAGCTCCGCCGAAATCGACGCGGCGGTCAAGGAACGGACCCTCGCCGGCGAGTCGATCTACGAGCTCGACACCGAATTGCTCCGTGACCTCCGGCCGGACCTGATCGTCACCCAGGCGCTGTGCGCGGTGTGCGCCGTCTCCTACGACGATGTACGCCAGATCGCGGAGCAGATCGAAACCCGTCCACGGGTGATCTCGCTCGATCCGCACACGCTCGGCGAGGTGCTTGGCGACGCCAGGACGCTGGCTCAGGCGACCGACCGCAAGGACGCCGCGGTCGAGCTCGTCCGCGCCGCTTCGGCCCGCATCGACCGCATCCGGCTGGCCACCCGCGAGGTCAGGCGCCGCCCGCGCGTTGCCGCGCTCGAGTGGCTCGACCCTCCGTTCGCCGCCGGTCACTGGACCCCCCAGCTGATCGAGTACGCCGGCGGGGAGGATGTGCTGGGCTTTCCCGGCGAGCATTCAGAGGAGCGGACGTGGGAGGAGGTGCGTCTGGCGCGGCCCGACATCGTGGTGGTGATGCCCTGCGGTTTTGACGCCCAGCTCGCCTACCGCGAGGCGGAGATGCACCGGGACGAGCTCGCGGCGGTCGGAGCCGGTGAGGTGGTGGCGGTGGACGCAGCCGCCTACTTCTCCCGCCCCGGGCCTCGCATCGTCGAGGGTCTCGAGCTGCTCGCCAGCGTCCTGCACCCGCAGCTCGTGCCCGACGCGCCCGGTGAGGCGCTGACCGTCGACCTCTGGGCCGGCCGCCCCGGCTAGGCGAAACCGATGCCGTTGGGCGCGAGCCCGTGGGCACCCGCCACCGCGATCGCCCCAGCGATGCTGGCCACCGCCAGGGCCGCGCACCCGACCAGAACCAGCGAGCGCATCCGCCGCCGCTCGCCCCACTCCACCACCATCAGCCCCGCGATCACCCCAGCCACCAGGCCTCCGAGATGATCACCAAGTGAGATCCCGCGGAAGCTGACCGAAACGACCAGGTTCAGCACGAGCACAAACCCCAGGCCGGTCTGCCAGATCGGGATCCCGCGCCGGTGGGCGATGACGATCAGGGCACCGAAGATCCCGAAGATCGCGCCGGAAGCTCCGACCGTCGCGATCATCGGCGAGAACAGCAGCGCCCCGAACGACCCCGCAAACAGAGACGCGAAGTAAATCGCGGTGAAGTACGCGCTGCCGATCGCCGGCTCGAGCACCATGCCCACCCAGTAGAGCGAAACCATGTTGATCAGGATGTGGAACAGCCCGTCGTGCAGAAAGCCCGCGGTCAGCAGGCGGTAGTACTGGTGCGAGTGGGCGACGTAGGGGCCCCACAGCAGTCCGTGCAACCACACGCTGCCGCCACCGTTTCCGCCCAGCGGCGCGCCGGTGGCCGTCTCGGCGATGAACACGAGGATGTTGAGCGCGATCAGCCCCCGCGTGACCACCGGGACCCCGACCGCGGTCCGGCGCGGGAGTCGCTGCACTCGCGTGCGGTCGCGGGAGCACTCGGGGCAGCGCATGCCGACGGACGTCGGCGTCATGCAGTCCGGGCAGATCGGCCTTCCGCACGACGAGCACGACACCCCCGTTTCACGGGTGCGGTGTCGGTAACAGACATCCATGCGGATGACGCTATCAGCGGCCCCGCCGGATCCCGGGTGGGCGGCCGGCCGGCTCAGCGCTTGGGAAGGATCCGCCGCGCCTCGTCGGCGACGTCGTGCAGGGTGCGGCGGGTGAGGTCGGCGAGGCTCGCGGATTGCTGGAGCCGCGTTCGGTGCCGCGCCCGCACCCGTAGCACGACGAGCGCGGCGCCCGCGCTGGCGCCGACCACCGTGGCCGCCGCGGGACGCACCCAATTGCGCGGGTCGCGCATCGCCGAGAGCTCCCAGGAGTCAAGCTCATCCTGGGCCAGCTCGGTGAGGCTGACCAGCGTGTGTTCAAGACGCTTGTCGAGACCCGCCGGCGGCTCCACCGGGCTGAGTGCTCGCTGAAGCAGCGATTCGAACTCAGCCGCGCCCGCGCTCATCGCTCCTCCCGCAGGGCGGCCACGCCCGCGTCGCCGTTGTCCGAGCTGCTGGCGCCGCCGGACACGATGCCTTCGAGCTGACGGATCGCTCGGTGCAGCAGCACCTTCGTCGCGCCGTCGGAGCGACCCAGCGCGCGCGCAATCTCCCGATTATCCATGCCGAGGGCGAATCTCATGATCAGCGCCTCACGCCGATCGTCGGGCAGCTGCTGGACCCCGGCCAGAACCGCTTCGAGCTCTTCCCGGCCCTCGACGAGAGCCTCGGTCGTATGCGGAGAGGACACGAGGTCGGCGTCCTCGATCGCGGACTCCGGGTGGCGCGAACGGTCGCGGTAGAAGTTGGCGGCCAGGTTGTGGGCGATCCGGATGAGCCATGGACGCAGCGGGCGACCGTTCGATTCGCGCAGCGCCCGCTCGAAGTGCCGGTAGGCCTGTAGGAACGTCTGCTCGGTGAGGTCCTCGGCGTCGTGGTGGTTTCCCACCCGGTAGTAGCTGTAGGAGTAGACGTCGCGCAGATGCGCGCGGTAGACCTCGGTGAAGCGTGCGTCGAGCTCCGCCTTGGTCTTCGGTTGGAGCTCGAGCACACCATCAATCTACTCGGGCTCAGGCCGCGCGGACAGTGCCCCGCTTTCGCGGCGGCCCGGGATTCGCGATCATCGCCGTCCAGCGATCGGGCGCGATCCTCCCCTCCACCAACGCAGCCAGGCTGTTCAGCGCCGGCGTATCTACATGCTCGTCGCGCGCCACGTGGGCCAGCAACGGGACCGCATCGACCGCCTCCGCGGTCTGCCCAAGCGCCTTTGCGATCTCCTCGGCCGGCACTCCCTGCGCCAGGAGCTCGCCGGCGCGACGGTTGCGCGAGCTCGATGATCCGACCGTCGCCACCAGGTCCCCCACGCCGGCCAGCCCGGCGAATGTCTCGGGTCGCCCGCCGCGCCGGCGGGCCAGCGCGTCGACTTCGGCGAACACCTTGCCCGCCGCGGCCCCGGCGATGTTGGGTCCGGCCGAAGCAGCGGCCGCCGCCGCCAGCGCAGCCGCGTTCTTTGCGCATCCGGCCAGCTCGACGCCGGTGACATCGGAGCTGATCGACACGTCAAGGCGAGCGCCTCGCAGCACCTCCGCGAGCTGGCGCGCGAACGCCCGGTCAACCGTGGCCACGACAACCGCAGCGCCGTTCTCGAGCGCCTCGGCCGAGTGGGCGGGTCCGCCAACCGATGCCACCGCACGCGCCGCGCAGCGCTCGGATACGAACGCCGAGGGCAACGTCCCGAGCGGCGGAACGAGGCCCTTTGACAGCACAAGCACTCCCGCGCGGGGGGGGATCCGCTCGCCGTGAGCGGCCATCACGTTCGGCAGCGCCCGGGCCGGCACCGCCAGACAGATCAGGTCGTGGCCGCCGAGCTCGAGCTCGGACGCCCGCACCGCTTTGATCGAGTCCGGCAGTTCCACGCCCGGCAGGTATGCCGCGTTGACGCGCGCCTCGCTCAGCTCCGCCACCTGCTCGTGGGTGCGGCAGCCGAGTTCGACCTCGAGCCCCGCGCGGGCGAGAGCCACGGCGACGCCGGTCCCCCAGGTCCCGGCGCCGATCACCGCCGCCCGCCGGAGCGGCGGCAGCCCACCGAGCCATTCCCACTGCAGCATCACGCACGGCCAGATGCGATCGGTGACCGCACCGGCCAGCGAGGGCGAGGCGTGCTCCACCTGCGGGAAGCGCAGGGCACGGCCAGCGCGAATCCGGACCTTGCGCGGGCGGATCCGCCAGCCTCGCCGCACATCCTCGGTCCCGATCACCGCCACCGGCACAACCGGCGCGCCGCTCTCGAGGGCCAAGCGACCTACGCCGCGCTTGGGTTTGCCGAGCGATCCCGGGCGCGTGCGCGTGCCCTCGGGGAAGATCAGCACGATGTCGCCGCGCTCGAGAATCGCCTTGGCGGTGCTGATCATGTCCTCATCGCTCTGTCCCCGGCGGACGGGAAACGCGCCCAGCGCGTTGAGCACCCACGCCTGCCAGCGGTGGCGGAACAGCTCCTGCTTGGCCACGTAGTACATCGGCCGGCGCGTCATCGTCCCGATCACGAACGGATCCAAAAAGCTCCGGTGGTTGGCGGCGATGATCACCGGCCCGTCAGCCGGGATGTGCTCCCGGCCGATCCGGACCATCCGCAGGTAGATGTGAAAGAAGGGCTGGCACAGGCCCCGGACGATCAGGTAGACGAGCAGGTTGACGCCGCGCTCGCGGGCACGCCGGTGAAGTGCGTCATGATCCATCGCCCTTGGGTACCCGCTGTGAGGGCGCACGTTACAGTTGCCACAGTTGTCCAGCCCAGCCGCCCGCACCCGGACCCTGAGAGGAGCGTTCTGCGGCGCCGTCGCCGCAGTCCTGTGGGCGGTCGAGCAGCCGCTCGACAAGCTGCTGTTCAGCAGTCGCTACGACGACGTCGAGCTGCTTGGCCTGGCCGTGGCCCGCAACGGCGCGTGGTATCCGGCCGGGCTCGCGCTGCACACGGGTAACGGGGCGCTGTTCGGCGCCATCTACTCCAACCTGGCGCCGGCCCTGCCGCTCCCGCCGGTCCTGCGCGGTCCCGCGATCGCCCTGACCGAGCACCTCGCCCTGTGGCCGCTGACCCTCGTCTGCGACCGATTTCACCCCGCGCGCGAGCAGCTGCCCGAGCTGGCCGGCAACCGCCGGGCGTTTGCCCAGGCGACCGTTCGCCATCTTCTCTTCGGAGTCGTGCTCGGCGAGCTCGAGCGCCGGCTCAACGCGACGCCTGAGCCGGCGGCGCTGCTCACCGAGACCGAGATCTCAAGCAACGGCCACGGCTCGCTCGAGCACGCGATGCCGGCGAGCTCGAGCTGACCGCTCCCGGCGAGCCCCCGCAAACCCGAGCGGGATAGGACCGAGCCCTCCGCCGGCCCTCGCCGCCGAGCACGCCCATCCATCCGCACCGGGCAGGAACATACGTTCGTGTCCGGCCGCGCGACGATCCTCCACGCTGACCTCGACGCCTTCTACGCGTCGGTCGAGCAGCGCGACGATCCGCGTTTGCGCGGGCGACCGGTGATCGTCGGCGGCGGCGTCGTGCTGGCGGCGAGCTATGAGGCCAAGGCACATGGCGTGCGGACGGCGATGGGCGGTGCTCGCGCGCGGCAGCTATGTCCGCACGCCGTCGTGGTGCCGCCTCGGATGGAGGCTTACAGCAACGCGAGCCGCGCGGTGTTCCGCGTGTTCGAGCGCACCGCGCCTGTGGTCGAGGCGCTCTCGATCGACGAAGCCTTCCTCGACGTTCGCGGTCTTCAGCACATCTCTGGCAGCCCGGCCGAGATCGCCGCGCGGCTGCGGCGCGAGATCCGCCAGGAGGTCGGGCTTCCGATCACCGTCGGGATCGCGCGCACGAAGTTCCTCGCCAAGGTCGCCAGCCGCGTCGCCAAGCCGGAAGGACTTCTCCTCGTCGATCCCGAATCAGAGCTCGACTTCCTGCATCCGCTTCCGGTGGAGCTCCTCTGGGGCGTCGGAAGGGTCACCGCGGCCAAGCTCCGTCGCCACCACATCACGACCGTCGCCGAGGTCGCCCGGATCGACGAGGCTGCGCTGATCGCGATGCTCGGCCGGGCCGCCGGGCGCCAGCTCCACGCACTGGCTCACAACCGGGATTCCCGGCCCGTCGTCCGCCGCGCGCGCCGCCGCTCGATCGGGGCCCAGTGCGCCCTCGGCCGGCGCACGCGGCCCAGCGAGATCCCGACAGCCCTCACCGGGCTGGTTGACCGCGTCACGCGCCGGCTGCGCAGCGCGCACCGGGCCTGCCGGACGGTCGTACTGCGCCTCCGCTTCTCCGATTACGCCCGCGTCACCCGGTCCCACACGATGGCCGAATCCACCGCACACACGCAGGCGATCCTCGCCACCGCGCTCGACCTGCTCTCGCGGTCCATGCCACTGATCGAGCGCCGCGGCCTCACCCTGATCGGCGTGGCGTTGACGAACCTGAGCGACCAGGGCGCAGTGCAGCTGGTGCTGCCCCTGGACCGCTCGCGCCAGCTCGACGGTGTCCTCGACGAGATTCGCGACCGCTTCGGCAGCGCCGCGATCACGCGAGCGGTCATGGTCGGCCGTGACCCCGGACCCTGGGTCCCGCTGCTGCCGGATTAGCACCTCGGCGCCGACCCACGCACCTGCCACACTGCGCTCCTCGCCCGCCTAGCTCAATTGGCAGAGCACTTGATTTGTAATCAAGGGGTTGGGGGTTCAAGTCCCCCGGCGGGCTTGGCGGTGCGAGCCGGAACGCGCCCGCGGGAATACCGAAGAGGGGTCGGCGGGGAGGAGCACCTGCTGGTTGGCGGTGATCGCGCAGAGCCTCACTGCCCGGGGATGACGAGTCCGGTCTGGTAGGCGATCACTACCAGCTGGGCGCGGTCGCGCGCGCCCAGCTTGAGCATCGTGCGGCTGACGTGAGTCTTGACGGTGAGCGGGCTGAGGAACAGCTGACCGGCGATCTGGTCGTTGGACAGGCCCTGGGCGACCAGCGACATGATCTCCCGCTCGCGCTCGGTCAACTCTGAGAGCCCCGGATCTGGCAGGCGCATGGATGGGCCTCGCGCAGCGATATCGGCGATCAGGCGGCGAGTGACCCCCGGCGAGAGCAGTGCGTCACCCCGGGCGACCACCCGGATCGCCCGGAGCAGCTCCTCGGGTTCGGTGTCCTTGACCAAGAACCCGCTGGCGCCGGCCTTCAGCGCTTCGT
>DAIQND010000041.1:0-14727 GCA_036788555.1 Solirubrobacteraceae bacterium
AACGCCTACTACGGCCAGCGCCAGGTCATCAGGGACCTCAGCATCGAGTTCCGCCCCAACCACGT
Organism: Solirubrobacteraceae bacterium; assembly: GCA_036788555.1. Taxonomy (GTDB): domain Bacteria; phylum Actinomycetota; class Thermoleophilia; order Solirubrobacterales; family Solirubrobacteraceae; genus Palsa-465. Next base: position 66 of record DAIQND010000041.1, read on the forward strand.
GACCGCCCTGATCGGACCGTCGGGTTCCGGGAAGTCGACGATCGTGCGCTGCATCAACCGGATGCACGAGGAGATCCCAGGCGCCCGCGCCGACGGGTCCATCCGGCTCGACGGCGTCGATATCTACGATCCCCGGGTGGACGTCACCGCGGTGCGGCGGCTGGTGGGGATGGTGTTCCAGAAGCCCAACCCGTTCCCGACGATGTCGATCCAGGACAACGTGGCCGCCGGGCTCAAGCTGGCGGGGATCCGCGGCGGCCGCGTGCGCGAGCGGGTCGAGCAGTCGCTGCGCTCGGTCGGCCTCTGGGACGAGGTCAAGGACCGCCTGGGCCATGCCGGGACGAGCCTGTCCGGCGGTCAGCAACAGCGGCTGTGCATCGCCCGCACGATCGCGATCGAACCCGAGGTGATCCTGATGGACGAGCCGTGCTCGGCGCTCGACCCGGTCGCCACCCTGAGGATCGAGGAGCTGATCGACGCGCTCAAGGAGCGCTTCACGATCGTGATCGTGACCCACAACATGCAGCAGGCGGCGCGCGTGGCCGACTCGACGGCCTTTCTGCTGGACGGCGAGCTGATCGAGCACGGACCTACGACGGAGATCTTCACCACCCCCCGGGATGAGCGGACCGAGCAGTACGTCACCGGGAAGTTCGGGTAGGAGCGTTCGTGCAGGAGGTGCGCCATCAGTTCCGGGAGGACCTCAGGCAACTCGAGGAGCAGACGCTCGGCGGCCTGGACATGGTCGTCGGGCAGCTCGACCGCGCACTCGAGTCGCTGAGCTACCAGGACGTCGAGCTGGCGGCGATGGTGGTCGCCGACGATGACCGCATCGACGGCCGCTACCTGGAGGTGCACCAGGGAATCCTGTCGCTGCTCGCGCGCCAGGCGCCGGTGGCCGGCGACCTGCGGGTCGTCGCCGCGCTGCTGCACTCCCTGCGCTGCATGGAGCGGATGGGCGATCAGTGCGTCAACATCGCCAAGCTGGTGCCGCTTTCCGGCCACGAGGCTCCCAAGGACAAGGACATCCTCGATCTGATCGAGCGGATGGGGCAGCGGGCGCGGGCCGAGGTGGCCGAGGCCAAGGCGGCGTTTGCCAGCCGCAACGCCGAGATGGCTCGAGACCTCCTCAGACAGGATCGCGAGATCAACCAGATGAACCGCGAGATCTTCCGCCGCTCCGTCGACGCCTGCGACAACGTCGAGCTGCGCGAGTGGGCGATGTTCATGGTCCTGGTCGCCCGCTGCCTGGAGCGCATCGGCGACAACGCGGTCGATATCGCCGAGCAGGTGGTGTTCGTGGTCACCGGCCTGTTCCGCGAGTTCGCCGACGCCTCGCACGCGCCGAACGAGCCGGCGCCGGCCGCGTGATCTGTAGCCCGCGCGCCCGCCCACTATCCTGACCTGACGATGGCCACGCCGAAGTCAGGGCGTCACTCCCGAAAGCGTCGTAAGCCGGTCCCGCGTCTCACCGGCCCCGGGCAGGCCGCCGCCATGGTCGCCCCGGACGCCGATCAGGCAGGCGTCCCGCTGGAGGTCATCCCGAGGTCCGCGCGCGAGGCGCTGAGGCCGCCTCCGCGGCCGCGGCGCGGCCCGCAGGCGGGGCCGGGCCGGGCCGCCGCCGAACGCCAGCGCGACAGCATGATGGGCGCCTACGGCGAGCGACCGGAGAGCCCGTTCGGCGGCCTGCCGATCTCCGAGGTTCTGATCTTCGTCGGCGCGATCGCGACGGTGTACGGCCTCGTCGGCGGCGCCCCCGCGGCGCTGGCCGCCGGACTGATCGCGTGCGTCCTCGGCGTCGGCGAGTTCACGGTGCGCGAGCACTTCTCCGGCTACCGCTCGCATACGACGCTGCTGGCCGCCGCCCCGGCGATCGGGGCCGGCATCGCGATGATCGCGCTAGTCGGCGGCTCGCTGAGCCGCAGCCTGCTGTTCGTGGTCGTGATCCCCGTGTTCGGCGTGTGCTTCGTGCTCCTGCGCAAGCGCTTCCGCGTCGCCCGGCACGCCCGGATCGCCCGGCCACCGGGAGCCTGAGGCGCCGGCAGGTTCCTGAGCCGCCAGCGGGAGCCTGACCGTGAAGGCCGCCCCGCCGCCGGGCGCGTTTTCGGCGCTGACCGAGCCGCCATGCTGCTGGACCACCTGGCGGACGATCGACAGCCCGAGCCCGCTGCCCTGCCTGCCCCGGGAGCTGGCCCCGCGGTAGAAGCGATCGAAGACGTGCGGCAGGTCGGCTTCGGCCACACCGTCGCCGTGGTCACGGACGCACACCACCGCCTCATCCGCGACAGGGTGCGCCGATACCTCGATCGCGCCGTCCGGAGGCGAGTGGCGCGCGGCGTTGTCCAGCAGGTTGTTGATCACGCGGCTCAGCCGGTCGGGCATTCCCTCGACCAGGGCCGGGGCGAGCCGGGTCTCGAAGCTGACCTGCGGGAAGTTCCGCTCGGCCCGGCGGACCGCCTCGCCAACCACCTGATCCAGCCGCACGTCCTCCGCCGGGCCGGCCGGCAGGTCTCCGCGGGCGACCTCGATCAGGTCGCCGACGAGCGCGGTCAGCTCCTCGGTCTGCTCGACCACGTCGGAGAGCATGCGGCGGCGCTCCTCGGGGTCGAGGTGCTCGTGCTCGAGCAGCAGCTCGATGTTGGTGCGCAGGCTGGTGACGGGTGTGCGCAGCTCATGTGAGGCGTCAGCCACCAGCTGGCGCTGGGCGCGGGCGGACTCGTCGAGGGCCTGGCGAGATGCCTCGAGGCGCTCGAGCATCGCGTTGAAGCGGGTGGCCAGCCGGCCCACCTCATCGTCGGTCTGCACGTGAATGCGCGAGGTGAGGTCCTCGGTCTCGCCGATGTGCTGCGCGGTGGCGGCGACCTCCGCCAGCGGCGCGAGCACGCGGCTGGCCGCCAGGCGCCCGAGGACGACCGCGAGCCCGACGCCGCCCAGGCACAGGACGAGGAGGATCACGCGCAGCGTGGAGAGGACGTGGTCGACGGAGTTGAGCGGGCGGGCGAGCTGGATCGCGGCCGGCTGGCCGCCGACGGGGACCGGAATCGGGAACGTGATCTCCCGGAGGTGACTGCCGCCGACGCGGACGTCGGTCAGGTAGGTCGAGGCGTTTCCGGCCGCGACCGCCATGTCGCGGGCGTCTGACGGCAGCGTGACGTTGCCCTCGATGGGAAACACCCTGCCATCGGCCTGCAGCAGCTGCGCGTAGGGAGCGGGGCCGCCGGCGCTGGGGGGGATCACCGGCAGGAAGCTGTGAGGATCAGGGTGCTGCTGAATCGCCGCCGCCTGCGCCTTCAGCGCGCTGTCGACCTGCCCGCGCAGCTGATCGCGGACGGCGAAGTAGCTGACGAGCGCGACGGCCAGAACCGCGATCGCCACCGCGAGCGCCGCCGCCATCCCGACTCGCCGCCGGAGCGTCATCAGTCGCGCAGGATGTAGCCGACGCCGCGCACGGTGTGCAGCAGTCGCGGCTCGCCGCCGGCCTCGGTCTTGCGGCGCAGGTAACCCATGTAGACGCCGAGGGCGTTCGACATGGGGCCGAAGTCATAGCCCCAGACATGCTCGAAGATCTGAGAACGACTCAGCACCTGGCGCGGGTGGCGCAGGAACAGCTCGAGCAGCAGAAACTCGGTCCGGGTGAGCTCGATCGGCCGCTGGCCGCGCCTGACCTCGTGCGCCGAGATATCCATCAGCAGGTCGCCGAAGCGCAGGACCTCGTCCCCGGTTCCCTCGCCGCTGCGCCGCAGCAGCGCCCGCAGACGGGCCTGGAGCTCGCGAAGCGCGAACGGCTTGACCAGGTAGTCGTCGGCGCCGACGTCCAGGCCGGTGACGCGGTCGTCGATCGCGTCGCGTGCGGTCAGCATCAGGATCGGCGTGCGGTCGCCGGCGCGGCGCATCCGCCGCGCCACCTCAAGCCCGTCGATCCTCGGCATCGCGATGTCCAGCACCACCGCGTCGGCGGGTGCCTCGGCCAGCGCGTCGAGCGCCTCCTGACCATCCGCGGCGAGCTCGACCGTGTAGTTGTCCAGTGTCAGCGCACGCTCAAGCGCCCGACGCACCGCGGGCTCGTCGTCGACCACCAGGACACGGGGAGCCATGCCTGGCTGAATGATGGCGCCTACGCGTAAAAGGTGATGAAGAGCTGACCTCGTCATCATCAACCCGTGCCCCCCAAGAAGCTGAGGGAATACGAGGCCAAGCGCGACTTCACGGCCACGCCGGAGCCGGCCGGCGGTGGCAAGGAGCAGACGGCCACCGCCCCGCGGTTCGTCGTCCAGCAGCACCACGCCACGCGCCTTCACTGGGATCTGCGCCTGGAGCACGAGGGGGCGCTTGCCTCGTGGGCGGTCCCCAACGGGATCCCGGCCGACCCGGCGGAGAACCGGCTGGCGGTGCGGACCGAGGATCACCCGCTCGAATACCTCGAGTTCCACGGCGAGATCCCCAAGGGCCAGTACGGCGCGGGGACGATGACGATCTGGGATCACGGCACCTTTGAGGTGCACAAGTGGGAGGAGCGCAAGGTCGAGGTGACGTTCCACGGCGAGCGGCTGCGCGGGCGCTACGGGCTGTTCCCGATCGGCCGGGAGGGCGCGGCGAAGAACGACTGGATGATCCACCGGATGGATCCGCCCGAGGATCCCGAGCGCGAGCCGATGCCCGAGCGCGTGCTGCCGATGCTGGCGCGCAGCGGCGAGCTTCCTCGCGATCCGGGCCGCTGGGCGTTCGAGGTCAAGTGGGACGGCGTACGCGCGATCGCCTACGCGCAGCCGGGACGGCTGCGGCTCGAGAGCCGAAACCTCAACGAGATCACCGACGCCTACCCCGAGGTGCGCGGCCTGCTCGACCAAACCGCAATGCACGAGGCGGTGCTCGACGGCGAGATCGTGGCCTTCGACGAGCAGGGCAAGCCGAGCTTCGAGCGCCTCCAGCGCCGGATGCACGTGAGCTCCCCGTCGGCGGTCAAGCGGCTGATGGCGAGCGTTCCGGTCGTCTACGCGATCTTCGACCTCCTCTACCTCGACGGGCATTCGCTGATCGATCTGCCCTACACCGAGCGCCGGGCGCGGCTTGAGCGGCTCGACCTCGGCGGCCGCGCCTGGCGGGTGCCCGGGTCGCACCGCGGCGACGGCCAGCGGCTGCTCGAGGCGACCGCCGAGCAGGGTCTCGAGGGAATCGTGGCCAAGCGGCTTGACTGCCGCTACGAGCCGGGGCGGCGCTCCGGGGCGTGGGTGAAGATCAAGCACACGCAGCGCCAGGAGTTCGTGATCGGCGGCTGGCTGCCCGGAGAGGGACGGCGGACCAGGCGGATCGGGGCGCTGCTGGTCGGCTACTACGAGGCTGACGTGCTCGTCTACGCCGGGCGGGTGGGAACCGGCTTCACCGAGGCCACGCTGGATGATCTCGGCAGGCGGCTGGCGTCGCTGCGCCGCGAGCGCTCGCCGTTTGACCGCGCGCCGCGGCTGCCGCGCGAGGCGATGTTCGTCGAGCCTCGGCTGGTGGCCGAGGTGGAGTTCCGCGCCTGGACCCGAGAGGGGATCCTGCGCGCGCCGTCGTTCAAGGGCCTGCGCGACGACAAGCCGGCGCGCGCGGCGGTGCGTGAGCCCGGCGGCGAGCCGGCCGAGGCGGATTCGCCCGAGGCGCTGTTCGATGACGTGCGGCGCCTGTCCGACGGAACGCTGAGCGTGGCCCTGGACGGAGAGACACTGAAAATCTCCAATTGGGAGAAGGTGCTCTACCCGCAGACCGGGTTCACGAAGGGCGATCTGATCGCCTACTACGCGCGGATCGCGCCGATCGTGCTGCCCCACCTGCACGATCGCCCGCTCACGCTGAAGCGCTACCCCAACGGGGTTGAGGCCCAGTACTTCTATGAGAAGCAGTCACCCCGCCACCGGCCCGAATGGGTGCAGACGGCCCGCGTGGGGGAGATCGAGTACACGCTGGCGCAGGACCGCCCGACGCTCGTGTGGCTGGCCAACCTCGCCGACATCGAGCTCCACACCTCGCTCGCCTACGCGCACTCGCCCGCACAGCCGACGATGCTCGTGTTCGATCTCGACCCGGGCCCGGGTGCGGACATCGTTCAGTGCTGCGAGGTGGCCGCGGTGCTGCACGGGCTGTTCACGCAGCTGGGGCTCGAGAGCTTCGCCAAGACCTCGGGGTCCAAGGGGCTTCAGGTGTACGTGCCGCTCAACGTGCCGGTGGACTACGGGCAGACCAAGCCGCTGGCCCGCAGGATCGCCGAGCTGCTCGAGCAGCGGATGCCCGATCTGGTGGTGTCGAAGATGACCAAGCAGCTGCGGCCGGGCAAGGTGCTGGTCGACTGGAGCCAGAACGACGAGCACAAGACGACGGTCAACGTGTACTCGGTTCGGGCACGTGAACGGCCGACGGTCTCGACTCCGGTGAGCTGGGAGGAGGTGGAAGGGTGCCGGGAGGCGCAAGACGCGGCGCTCCTCAGCTTCGACGTCCACGAGGTGCTTCGCCGGGTGCGGGAGCAGGGCGATCTGTTCGCGCCTGTGCTCAGCCTGAAACAGGAACCGCCACCGACGTAAGCTATGACTCCCTCTAAAGCGATGTCGACCGCTGACCCCATAACACTGCGAAACCGCCTGCTCGTCGCCACGTCGATGTGGAAGGAGGCGGTGGCCGAGCCGCTGCCCCGCATGCCGCCCGGCGACCCCGCCGAGCAGATCCAGAGCTTTGAGCTGACGCTGGTCGATCGGCTGTGGCAGAGCGCGAATGCCGAGAACGCGCGCGAGATCGCTGACCGGACGTGGGATCTGGTGCACGACCGCCCGGATGCGGACCCGGTCAAGCAGCGCGTTGTGGCGTGCCACGAGGCACTCGCGCGGATGACGCGGCTCGGGGACTAGAGCCGGATCGTTGCCGGTCGCGGCGCTAGCTGACGACGGGCGGCACCGGGGCGCCGCGGGCCAGCGCGTTGCGGGGTAGGCCGGCGGCCTGGTAGGCGTCGGTTTCATCGAGCGTCTCGTGCTCGAGCAGGCCGGTGACCAGCGAATCCAGGTTGTCCCGGTGGTCGCCGAGCAGCTCGGTCACCTCCCGGTGCGCGCTTTCGACGATCCTCCGTACCTCCTCGTCGACCAGCCGCTGCGTCGTCTCCGACGCCTCCGAGGCGCCGGGGAACAGCGGGCCGTTGCCGTCGGAGGGCAGCACGGCGATCGGTCCGATGGCCGGGCTCATGCCCCACCGCCCGACCATCCGGCGGGCGATCTCGGTCAGGTGCTGGATGTCTGACTCGGCGCCAGTCGTGATGTTGCCGAACACGACCTCTTCCGCCACGCGGCCGCCCAGCGCGACCTTGATCTGCGCCAGCAGGTACTGCTCGTCGAAGTTGAAGCGATCGGCATCCGGCGAGGAGAAGGTCACCCCGAGCGACTGGCGACGCGGGATGAGCGACACCTTGCGGACGGGGTCGGCGCCCGGGGTGAGCATCCCCACGATCGCGTGACCGGCCTCGTGGTAGGCGGTGCGCCGGCGGTCGTCCTCGCTCAGCATCACCTTGCGCTCGGCGCCCAGCACGATCCGCTCGAGCGCCTCGGTGAAGTCGGGGTTGGTGACCCGCTGATGCTCGCGGCGCGCGGCCAGCAGCGCCGCCTCGTTGACCAGGTTGGCGAGATCGGCGCCGACCATTCCCGGAGTGGAGGCGGCAATCGCGCCCAGGTCGACGGTCGAATCGAGGGGCACCCCGCGCGTGTGCACCCGGAGGATCGCCTCCCGCCCGGCGCGATCGGGCGGCTGCACGGATACGCGGCGGTCAAACCGGCCGGGGCGCAGCAGCGCCTGGTCGAGAACCTCCGGGCGGTTGGTGGCGCCGAGCACGATCACCCCGGTGCGCGGATCAAAGCCGTCCATTTCGGTGAGGATCTGGTTGAGCGTCTGCTCGCGCTCGTCGTGGCCGCCCGAGATGTTGGCAGCGCTCGAGGCGCGCGAGCGGCCGATCGCGTCGAGCTCGTCGATGAAGATGATCGCGGGCGCCGCCGCCTTGGCCTGGGCGAACAGGTCGCGCACGCGCGAGGCGCCCACGCCGACGATCATCTCGACGAACTCGGACGCCGACATCTGGAAGAACGGCACCCCCGCCTCGCCGGCCACGGCGCGGGCCAGCAGCGTCTTGCCGGTGCCGGGCGCACCGCTCAGCAGCACGCCGCGCGGGATCTTCCCGCCCAGGCGCACGTACTTGTCGGGGTTCTTGAGGAAGTCGACGATCTCTGTCAGCTCCTCCTTGGCCTCGTCGATCCCCGCGACGTCGGCGAACGTCACGTGCTGGTCAGAGGCCTCCACCCGCCGCGCGCGTGAGCGGCCAAAGCCCATCAGGCCACCGGCGCCGCCGCCGCTGGCCGCCCGGCGCATCAGCCACACGAACAGCAGCACGAGCAGGATCGTCGGGCCGAAGCCGAACAGCAGCTCAGAGACCAGCGACGGGTTGTTCTGGACCGGGTGGGCGTTGATCGTGACCCTGTGCTTGGCCAGCAGATTGAACAGCGCCGCGTTGTTGGCAAACGATGGAATCTGCGTCGAGAACCGCGTGGTGGGCTGCGCGGTCTTGCTGTTCGACGGATACGTGATCGCGCTGCGGAACGTTCCCTGGATCGAGTCGCCGGTGGAGGAGATCGAGCTGACGTTGTTGTTCTGGACCTGGCTCAGGAACGTGGGGCTGTAGGGGATCTGCACGCGCGAGGCGGGCTGCAGCGCGCTGTTGGAGATGTAGAGGTTCAGCGCCAGCAGCCCCAGCACCAGCAGCACGATCAGCCACCGGGCGTTCGGGCCGCGGGGCGGCCGCTGCCCGGGCTGGTTGTTGGCGCCGCCGCGGCCATCGGGCGCGGGAGTTACGCGCCAGCCGGGTAATGGTCGCCCGGGCCCGCGCCCCTGCCCGTTGGGCTGGCTCGGGCCTCGGCGCCCGCCGTCAGGCGGGGCGGTCCCGCGCCGCGCGGGTTCTGGTCTGGAGGGGGTTTGGTCGGCCATCTGACTGGATTGTGGCAGGGGCTCTGCGGGTTACTGCCCAGAATTCTGCGCCCGCAGTCGGTCGGGGCCGGAGTCGGTAAGCCGCCAACGCTCCCGGGCGGCCGCGGCTAGCCCTCCTCCAGGCGGGCGCGGAACGATCGCGCGCCCTCGACCGTCGCTCCTATCGCCCATGCCCGGTCGGCCAGCCAGCGGTCGGAGGTCACCACGCGGATGGCCGTCGGATGCGGGTCGGACTCGAGCAGGCGGACGATCTCATCGTCGGCGGCATCGGCCTTGGGCTTGGGGGCGTGGCGCACCTCGACCAAGGTTGAGCGGATCGGCGGCGAGGGTGGGCGCTCGAACACCACCGTCACGTCCTCGCCACTGGCGGCGGCCCACCGCTCGAGCAGGTCGACCAGCCGCAGCATCGCCGCGTCGCGGTCCTTCCACCAGGCGTCCGGCCGGGTGCCGATCACGTTCATGCCGTCGACGATCCAGCGCACGCTCAGGCGTCTTCCTCGCGGGGCCGGCGCCGCGCGCGCTTGCGCTCTGACCGGTGGCGCTTGCGGTCAAGCCGGCGCTGCACAGCCGAGCGGGTGGGGCGGGTGGCGACGCGCTGGCGCGGGATCACGAGCGCGGCGCTGAGGCGCGTGCGCAGGCGTTCGAGCGCCAGCTCGCGGTTGCGCGTCTGACTGCGCGCGTCCTGCGCCACCGCGGTGACCCGCGGCCCGTAGCGCGCGATCACCCGCCGCTTCTGCTCGGCGCTCAGCGCCTGCGAGGCGGCGACGTCGAAGGTCGCCTCCACGCGCGAGGCGGTGACGTTGGCGTGCTGGCCGCCGGGGCCCGAGGATCGCGAGGTCCGGATCGTCACCTCGCGCAGCGGCAGCCGCACGCCGCGGCCGAGCTCCATCGGATCGTCCATCGCCGGTAAGGATGCCCGCTGGCGCGCGTGGGCGGGCGTGCGGCCGGCGCGGCGGCGCGGCGCGCGGGCGATGCTGCCGGCGCGGCGCGCGGGCGTGCGGCCGATGCTGCGTGTCCTCGCGCGCGGGCGCGTGCGCGAGGACCGTTTCGCCGCCTGCCGTGGTACGGTCCCCGCCTGCAAGAGCACCGCGACCGGTGCAAACTGGGTGCAGGCCGGGGTAGCGGCAGAGACGTCCTCCGGGTTGCCGTGTACCACCAAGGAGGAAGCAGTCAGATGCCGACCGGAACCGTCAAGTGGTTCAACGACGAGAAGGGCTTCGGGTTCATCGCCTCGGACGACGGGGGCCGTGACCTGTTCGTCCACCACACCAACATCAACGTTGACGGCTATCGCTCGCTGGCTGAAGGCAGCCGCGTCTCCTACGAGGAGGAGGAGGGCCCCAAGGGCCCCAAGGCGGTCAACGTCTCGAAGATCTAGTCGAGGGGGAGGCTCGCTGCCGGCGGGTCCGGCGCCGCCGGATGGGCGGCGCGTCCGAGCCGGCTTGGGGTTCGTCCGGCGGGTGCTTACAATGGGTGAGAGGGGCCGGGCCGACCGACTGGACGGATGACTAAGACGATCGAAGAGCGCGAGCGGGTTGTGATCCGCTTCGCGGGGGATTCCGGGGACGGGATGCAGCTGGCGGGCAGCCGGTTCACCGACGCCACCGCGGTGCTGGGCAACGATCTGGCCACGCTCCCGAACTTCCCGGCTGAGATCCGCGCGCCGGCGGGAACCCTCGCCGGCGTCTCGGCGTTTCAGATTCACTTCGCCTCGAGCGACATCCTGACGCCGGGGGATGCCCCCAATGTGCTGGTGGCGATGAACCCGGCCGCGCTCAGGGCCAACCTGGCCGAGATCGACCGGGGCGCGACGATCATCGTCAACGAGGACGCCTTCTCCAAGCGCAACCTGGAGAAGGCGGGATATGAGGCCAATCCGCTCGAGGATGGGTCGCTGGACGGTCACCGTGTGCACCGCATCCCGATGACCACCTTGACGACGCGGGCGGTGGAGGCGATCGAGGACGCCTCGACGCGTGACGCCGGGCGGGCCAAGAACTTCTTCGCGCTCGGGGTGCTCTCCTGGCTCTACGGACGCCCGGTCGATGTGACCGAGCGCTGGATCGAGCAGAAGTTCGCGCGCAACCCGCCGGTGCTGAAGGCGAACCTGGCGGCGTTCAACGCCGGCTGGTCGTTTGGCGAGACCACCGAGCTGCTCGACGTCCAGTACCGGGTCAAGCCGGCCACCGATGTCGCGCCCGGCACCTACCGGAACGTCAACGGGACGACCGCGCTGGCGCTCGGGCTGATCGCGGCGAGCGCGCGCAGCCGGCTGCCCCTGCTGCTCGCCAGCTATCCGATCACCCCGGCCTCGGAGCTGTTGCACGAGCTCAGCCGCCACGCAAGCTTTGGCGTCACCACGATCCAGGCCGAGGATGAGATCGCCGCCGCCGGGATGGCGCTCGGCGCGGCCTTCGGCGGCCGGCTCGGAGTGACCGCCACCAGCGGCCCCGGGATGGATCTGAAGGCGGAGACCATCGGCCTGGCGGTCGCGCTGGAACTGCCGATGATCGTGATCGACGTGCAGCGCGCCGGCCCGTCGACCGGGATGCCGACCAAGACCGAGCAATCGGATCTGCTGATGGCGCTCTACGGGCGCCACGGCGAGTCGCCGCTGCCGGTGGTGGCCCCGAGCACGCCGGCCGGATGCTTCGACGTGGCGTTCGAGGCGGTGCAGATCGCGCTTCGCTACCGCACGCCGGTGATCATCCTGTCCGACACCTTCCTGGCGTCATCCTCGGAGCCGTGGCGGATCCCGGATGTCGCCGGGCTGCCCGAGCTCGACCCGGCGTTCGCCGAGCCCCGCGGCGAGGAGGATGGCCCATTCATGCCGTATGCGCGGGATGAGCGACTGGCCCGGCCGTGGGCGCTGCCGGGAACGCCCGGGTTGCAGCACCGGATCGGAGGGCTTGAGAAGGCGGACGTGACCGGCAACATCTCCTACGGCGCCGCCAACCACGCCCGCATGACCGAGCTGCGGGCGGCGAAGATCGAGGGGATCAGCCGCGACGTCCCGGCGCTCGCGGTCGATTCCGAACCCGGCGCGCGGGTCCTGGTGCTGGGCTGGGGATCGAGCGAGGGCGCGATCCGGGCTGGAGTGCGCCGCGCGCGCGAGGCGGGCCACCGCGTCGCCTGCGCGCATCTGCGCCACCTGAACCCGCTGCCCGCCAACACCGGCCAGGTGCTGCGGTCATTCGACCGCGTGCTGGTGCCGGAGATGAACACCGGCCAGCTGGCCCAGGTGCTGCGGGGCAGGTTCCTGGTGGACGTCGAGTCGTTCTGCAAGGTGCAGGGCCAGCCGCTGTTTGCGGCGGAGGTCGAAGCCGAGATCGAGGCGAGGCAGTGAGCGCGACGGTAAACGGACATGCGGGCAACGGCAACGGCGGCTCGCCGGTGGAGCTGACCAAGGCGGACTTTCAGTCAGACCAGGAGACGCGCTGGTGCCCGGGCTGCGGCGACTACGCGGTGCTGTCCGCGGTGCAGCAGTTCATGCCCGAGCTGGGGATCCCGCCCGAGCGGATCGTGTTCATCACCGGGATCGGCTGCGCGGGGCGGTTTGCGTACTACATGAACACCTACGGGATGCATGGGATCCACGGCCGGGCTCCGGCGCTCGCCACCGGGCTCGCCGCGAGCCGGGAGGACCTCTCGATCTGGGTGGTCACCGGCGACGGCGATTCGCTCTCGATCGGCGGCAACCATCTGATCCACGCGCTGCGGCGCAACGTCCCGGTGAAGATCCTGCTGTTCAACAACCAGATCTACGGGCTGACCAAGGGCCAGGCCTCGCCGACCTCCGAGCTGGGCAAGATCACCAAGTCGACGCCGTTCGGGGTGGCCGACCAGCCGTTCAACCCGGTGGCGCTCGCGCTGGGGGCGGAGGCGAGCTTCGTCGCGCGGACGATCGACCGCGACCGCCACCACCTCACCCACGTGCTGCGCGCCGCGGCCCAGCACGAGGGCGCCGCCTTGGTCGAGATCTACCAGAACTGCCCGGTGTTCAACGACGGCGCGTTTGCCGCCCTCACCGACAAGGGGGTCAAGGAGGCAAACCAGATCCGGCTCGAGGCCGGGCAGCCGATCCGCTTCGGGGTCGATGGCGAGCGCGGCGTCGCCCGCGGCGCCGACGGCGGGCTGCAGATCGTCGCCGTCGAGGAGGTGGGCGAGGACGCGCTGATCGTCCACGACCCCGCCAAGCGCGACCCTGGCCTGGCGTTCTCGCTCGCGCGGCTGGCCGAGGACCCGACCGCGCCCACGCCGATCGGGATCTTCCGGGATGTCGCGCGGCCGGTCTACGGCCGCCCGAGCAAGATCCTCCCCGACCCCGTCACCGACGACCAGCTCGCGGAGCTGCTCCAGCGCGGTGACACCTGGACGGTCGCGTAGGGCGCTGGGGTCCGCGGGGGGTGAGCCCCGCGCCGCGCGCGGGGGCGCCCGCGGGGCGCTTCGCGGAGATCGCCGGGGTGCGCGGTGGAGCGTCGTGCCGGCCCCACCCCGGTGGAGCGTCGTGGCGGCCCCGCCCGCGTAGAGCGTCGCGGCGGCCCCACCCGCTAGTGCTCGGCCACGCGCCCGTCCTCGGGCTCGAGCGGTAGCCCCGCCGCTTCCCACGCCAGGAGGCCGCCGAGCATGTTGTGGGCGTCGAAGCCGGCGCGGGCGAACGCCTGCGCGGCCATCGCCGAGCGGCCGCCGCTGCGGCAGTAGAAGACGATCGGGCGGTCGCCGCCGAGTGTCTCGGCCGCGGCCGCGAGTTCGCCGAGCTGGATGTGTTCGGCCCCGGCGATCCGCCCGGCGTCGTACTCGTAGGCCTCCCGGACGTCGACCAGCCGGACCCTGCGCTGGGCGAGGAGGTCGGCCACCTGCTGGGCGGTGTAGTCCACTGAGCCGAGCCTATCGACACGCCGCCGCCAGATCCGCTAGTCTGCCGCGCCAACATAACCCAGCCAAATCCCGGGCGGCCCTGGCGCTCGGGAACGGGGAACCCACCGGAGCACAACTCCATGGGGCGAATCGCCGCAAGTTTTGTGGCGTAGCGCGATCTCTTTCTGCGCGAGCCCGACAGCTAACCCCGTAGGCGTCAGAGAGAAGGGATGGAGTAGGTGTCGATCGCGTTGTCACGTGCAGGACGCTATGCGGGCTTGGCGACCGCTCTGGCGATGCTGGCCGTGGTCTGCTCGGCCCAGGCCAAGTCAAAGCCACGCCGGGCGAAGGACACCACCACCTCGACCACCTACTCCACCGGCGGGGCCGCGTTCATCGCCGGCATTCCGAACTCGAACCTCGGCAGCCCATGGAAGGGCGGCTCAAAGCAGCTCGGCAACCGTGTCCTGCATATGGGGATGCGGGGACACGACGTGCGCATGCTTCAGACCTATCTGACGATCGCCGGCTACGGAACCGCGGTCGACGGCGACTTCGGGCCGCTGACCAAGCAGAGCGTCGTCGCCTTCCAGACCGCCAAGGGGCTGGCACCGAACGGCATCGTCAACTTCAAGCTCGCCTCCCTGCTGCGGAACGCGGTGGCCACCGTGCAGGCCGAGCCGGCCACCGGCACCACCCGGATCAACTCCGACGGCACGGCCACCGCCCCGGCCGGCGCGCCCTCGACCGTCGCCGCGATCGTCGCGGCGGCCAACCAGATCATCGACACCTCGTACTGCTACGCCGGCGGCCACGGGGC
>DAIQND010000042.1:0-14677 GCA_036788555.1 Solirubrobacteraceae bacterium
TCATGGGCCATGAGCTCCCGGCCGAGAGCGTGCACGTGGGCCCGTCGGACTACGTCCCGTGGCTGACCGACCGCAAGTGGGCCCACATCCGGCTCGAGGGCCGGGCGTTCGGCGACGTCCCGCTGACCGCCGAGCTGAAGCTCGAGGTGTGGGACTCGCCCAACTCGGCCGGCATCGTGATCGACGCCACGCGTTGCTGCAAGCTGGCGCTCAACAACGGCCTGTCGGGACAGCTCGATGGCCCGAGCTCGTATCTGATGAAGTCGCCGATGCATCAGCGGCCCGATGACGAGGCGCGGGAGCTCACCGAGGCGTTCATCAGGAAGTACGCCCGCAAGCCGCTGCCCACCGGGACCAAGCGCGGGTCGGCGACGACGGCCTAAACAGGGCCGCACCCAAAGGTGCGGCCCCCATAAAATCTCGGCGTGCCCGCCCCCCTGGCGATCGTGCAGGTCACCCCGTTCGCCTGGGAGGCGCCGAGCGAGGTCAACGAGTACGTGGCGCGCGCGTCCGACGAGCTGGCCCGGCGTGGCCACTCGGTCCTGATCATGGCGCCCTCGCAATCGGCGGAGCTGGTGCGGGAGACGCGGCGCGCGCTGCGCAAGGAGCCGCAGGCGCTGCTCGAGCAGGCCGCGGAACGCCCGGTGGTCGTCGGGGTCGGCGAGGTTCTGTCGTTTGCTCCCAGCCGGCGGCGGGCGCCCTCGCTGCCGCTCGACGTCGCGCGGACGATCGAGCAGGCGCTCGAGCAGCTGCCGCTGGATGTCGTCCATGTGCACGAGCCGTTCGCCCCCAGCGCCGCCAGCGCCGCGCTGCGCACCTCGCGCGCGCTCAACGTCGGAGGCTTTCATACCCCCACCGAGCGCGTGCTCTCCACGCAGCTCGCGCGGCCGCTGACTCGGCTGCTGTTCGGGCGCCTCGACGCCCGCATCGCCAGCTACCGCGCGACGCGCGAGCTGATGGCAGGGTATTTCCCCGGGGAGTACCGGTTGATCCTGCCGGGCGCGGAGGTCGTGCGGGCGCACTCGCCGGGCGGCCGGGTGGAGCTGTTCGCCACCGCCGACGAGGAGCGCGCCGGGCTGCGGGTGCTGCTGCGCGCACTGCGTGCGCTTCCGGAATCGCTCGACTGGCACGCCACGATCTGGTCACGCGGCGCGATGGCGCTGCCGGCGATGCTCGGAACCCGGCTGCGAGACCGGGTCGACGTGGTCGACGCGGCGGCGCTGCCTGAGGCCCAGGCTCTCGCCCGCGCCGACATCGGCGTGTTCGCCTCCGAGGGGCTGCGCCCGGCGCCGGGAACGTTGGTGCGGGCGCTGGCAGCGGGGATGGTGCCGGTGGCCGCCGCGGTGCCGGTCTACTACGAGCTCCTGGACGGGGGGGACTACGGGCTTCAGTTCCAGCCCGGAGACGTCCAGACGCTGACGCGGCAGCTCGAGCGGCTGATCGCCGAGCCGGAGCGCCTGGCCCAGATGCGAGCGCGCGTGGCCGGCCTGCGCGGACGGTTCGCCTGGAGCCGGGTGGCCGAGGAGCTCGAGCAGGTGTACGGCGAGCTGGTGGCTCGCCGGCGAGATCAGGGGGGCAGCGCACAGCTGCGGGCGCGCCTGGCCCCCCGTCGGCTGATCGACGTCGACCTGCACATGCACACCGACCACTCGTTCGACTGCGCCACGCCGGTCGAGGTGCTGCTGTCCGAGGCGCGGGCGCGGGGGTTGGGAGCGATCGCGATCACCGATCACAACGAGGTCTCGGGAGCTCACGAGGCGGCCGGCAAGGCGGAGGGGATCAAGGTGATCGTCGCCGAGGAGATCAAGACCGCCGAGCAGGGCGAGGTCATCGGCCTGTTCATCGAGGAGAAGATTCCGCGCGGGCTGACGCTCGAGGAGACGATCGCGGAGATCAAGCGCCAGGGGGGGCTGGTCTACGTGCCGCACCCGTTTGACCGGCTGCACTCGGTGCCCGACTACGAGCACCTGCTCCCGGTGCTCGACCAGATCGACGCGATCGAGGTGTTCAACCCCCGGGTGGCGATCTCGGAGTTCAACGACGAGGCGGTGCGGTTTGCCGCCAAGTACCGGATTGCGGCCGGCGCCGGGTCAGACGCCCACGTGCCCCAGGGGCTCGGGTCGGTGCGGATCCGGATGCAGGACTTCGACGGGCCCGAGGAGTTCCTCCAGTCGCTGCGGGACGCCGACATCATCCGCAACCCGGCCAGCCTGCTCTACGTGCAGGCGCTGAAATTCCTCCAGACGCGCGCGCTGCCGCCAGGCGCCCGGCGGGCGGCGCGGGACCGGCGCGTGCGTCGCGTCACCGGGCGCGATCGCGGGCTGGCGGCGCGCGGACGGCGCAAGTCCTGATGCATCGGCAAGGACAAGCCGGGCCGCCGTCCAATCCGACGGAGATGCCGGCCACCGACGACGAGATCCGCGAGAAGTACCTCGAGCGTGCGATCCGCGAGCTGGGCGCGTTCGCCCGTGAGGTGCAGGCCTGCCAGCACTGCCCTCGGGGGGCGCTGATGCCGGTGCTGGGCTCCGGGCATCCCCAGGCGGAGATCTTCCTGCTCAAGTACTCGCCGCGGCCCTCGGAGGTCGAGGAGGGCGTGGCCTTCTACGGGCGGTCGGGCAACGCGCTGATGAAATCGCTCAAGCGGCTGAACATCGACCCGCTGGCCGTGTACGGAACGCTCTGCGCCAAATGCCCGGTTCCCGACCCGGCGATGGCGGACCCGGCGTGCGTGGCGCGGCTGGTCGAGGAGCTGGCGATCGTCTCGCCCAAGCTCGTGGTGGTGATGGGTCCCGAGGCGCTGGCGGTGCTCCAGGAGCTGGAGATCCCGCTGCGCCGTGAGCTGGAACCCGCGCTCGGCGAGATCCAGGCACTGACCCCGACGATCGAAGCACTCTATGTTCCGAACATCGATGAGGCGCTCGACGACGAGCGCGCCAAGCGGGAGTTCTGGCGAGCGTTCCGGGTGCTCGGGCGGTGGTGGGAGGAGCTCCCGCCGTACTGAGCCGCCGGGCGCTGGATAGACTCGCGCTCAGTGGGCCTGGAAGAGAAGACGATCGAGGAGCTTCCCGAGCGCTGCGAGGAGTGCGGAGCGAAGCTGACTCCTGAAGAGATCCAGGCGGTGGTGGAGAGCGGCGGTCCGGCGCTGTGCGCAATTCACGCCGCGGAGGACGAACCCGGGCTGGAGGTCGACGAGAGCGGGTTCTTCGGCGAGGAGTAGGCGCGGCGCCTACATCTCGAGGACGACCTTGCCGAGCTTCGCCCCGGCTGCGAAGCGCTCGTAGGCCGCCTCTGCCTGCTCGAGCGGATACGTCGCGGCCACCGGGACGTGAATCACCCGCCGGCCGAGCAGCGGGAGCACCGAGCGCTCCACCGCCCGAGCGGTCAGAGCCTTCTCCTCGAGCGGCCGGGCGCGCAGCGTCGAACCGTGGATCCTTGCGCGCTTCTGCATCAGTGCGCCGAGGTTGAGCTCGCCCTGGGCGCCGGCGCCGATGCCGATCACCGTGATCCGGCCGCCGGTGGCCAGCGCGCTCACGTTCTCGGCCAGGTTGGGAGCCCCCACCAGCTCGAGGATCACGTCGAACGGCCCATGCTCGGCGAAGCCGTCGGGGGCGATCACCTGCGCGCCCAGCTCTGCCACCCGGTCATGCAGATCCGCGTTACGCACGGTCGCGTAAACAGTGGCCCCGGCAGCGCGTCCCAGCTGGATCGCTGCCGTGCCGACGCCCCCGGCGCCACCGTGGACCAGCAGCCGCTCTCCTGAGCGCAGTCCCGCCTGGGTGAAGATCGCGTCGTGGGCGGTCGTGAACACCTCGGGCACGCCGCCGGCCTCCGGCCATGTGAGCCCGTCGGGCACTGGCATCAGGACCCGCTCGTGCACGACCGCCAGCTCCGCCTGGCCGCCTCCGCCGACGATCGCCATCACCCGGTCGCCGGCTTCGAAGCGCCGCGCGCCGGGGCCGGCCTCGATCACCTCGCCAGCGAGCTCGAGGCCCGGGATATCCTGGGGCGCGCCCGGCGGGGCGGGATAGCGGCCGCGGCGCTGGAGCATGTCGGCGCCGTTCAGCCCCGCGGCGCGGACCCGAACCAGCAGCTCGCCGGCGCCCGGCTTCGGATCGGGGTGCTGCTCGACGCTCAGGGTGCCGTCACGGACCGTGACCGCCCGCATCAGCTCACCCCCGCGAAGTTGCCGAGCGCCCGCATCAGCTCACCCCCGCGAAGTTGCCGAGCGCCCGCATCAGCTCACCCCCGCGATCTTCCACGCGCCCCGCTGCTTGACGAAGCTGATGGTGCGGGCGCCGGCACGGTCGACGACAACCGCCGTGGCGGTGTTGCGGTCGATCCTGACCGCGGTGGCGTGGGTGGTGGGATCGGGCGCGGCCGTGGCCGCCTGGCGCAGGCAGGCGCCCCTGCCGCCCACGCGCGCCAACAGCGAGGGGGTCAGGTGATCGCACAGGCTGGCCGGGGTGACGCCCTCACGCTTGACGATCGCCGCGATCTGCTGGCGGTCGGTGGGGCCGCTCGAGCCGCAGCCGCTCAGCAGCGCCAGCGAAGCGAGAGCGGCGGCCAGCAGAGCCGCGGGATGACCGGAGCGGAACCTCACGCCGTGATCTTGACGAATTCGGCCACGCACTCGATGTGCGGGGTCTGAGGGAACATGTCGACCGGGCGCACGCGCCGGAACTCGTAACCCGCCTCAACCAGCTGCGCCGCGTTGGGAGCGAGCGTCGTCGGGTTGCACGACACGTAGACGATCCGACGGGGGGCGGCCTCGATGATCCGCCGTACGACCTTCTGCGAGAGCCCGGCCCGTGGCGGGTCGACGATCAGACCGTCGGGGCGCCCGGCCCGCTGCACGAGCTCCCGCATCGCCAGCCGCACATCGCCCGCGAAGAAGCGGGCGTTGGTCACCTCATTCAGCCGGGCGTTGGCGATCGCATCGGCAACCGCCTCCTCGACGATCTCAAGCCCCCATACCTCGGCCACCCGGGGCGCCAGCATCAGCGCGATCGTCCCGATCCCGCAGTAGAGGTCGTAGACCCGCTCGACGCCCTCGAGCTGCGCGAACTCGATCGCCTGGGCGTAGAGCACCTCGGCCATCTCGGTGTTGGTTTGAAAGAACGCCTCCGGCGAGATCCGGATGCGCATGCCGCCGAGCTGCTCGTCCAGCTGGCGATCCCCCGCCAGCAGCTCGGTCTCGCCCCCGGCGGTGGTTTCCGCGACACCGTGGACCCGGGTGAGCAGGATCCCGTCGCACGGCTGCGCGGCGCGCGCCAGCGCCTCTCCGTCGAGCTCGCCGTGGCCGACGACCAGGCGGACCTGGAGCTCGCCGGTGGCGCGCCCCTCGCGCACCACGAGATTGCGGAGCAGCCCCTCGCCGGTACGGCGGTCGTAGGGCCGCAGCCCCTGCCCGCGGCACCACTCGACGACTCGCTCGCGGGCTGCGTTGGCGGCCTCGGAGGCGAGCAGGCAGTCCCTGACCTCGACGATCTCATCCCACCGCCCCGGCGTGTGGAAGCCGCAGATCAGGCGGCCGTCGTCATCGGCCCCCCACGAGTACTCGAGCTTGTTGCGGTAGCGCCACTCTTGGACGGCCGGGATGATCGGCTCGAGCTGGTAGCCGCTCAACTGGCCGATCCGCCGCAGCGCATCATCGACCTGCTCCTGCTTGACCTCGAGCTGGCGCTCATAGGAGAGCACCTGCCAGGGTGCCCCGGGGTGATGCGCCCGCGGCGCCACCCGATCGGGGCTGGGCTCCAGCAGCTCGATCGCACGCGCCTCGGCATATGCGCGCTTGGACTTCACGACCCGGGCGCGGACACGGTCGCCGGGTACGGCGTCAGCTACGAACACCACGAAGCCTTCGGCGCGCGCGACACCGGCACCGCCGAACGCGAGGGCGTCAACCGTCAGCTCGAGCTCATCCCCGCGCTGGGGGCGGGCCAGGGAACTTGCCTGAGGCATGGGCTACGCGAGCCGCTTCTCGATCGCCGAGAGCACCGACTTGCGGTTGGCGTGGCGGCGCTCGTAGTCGCGCACCTTGCGCAGCTCGGCCGGCCTGAGGCGGCCGAGGCGCTGGCGGACCTGAGCCACGGTCAGCCGGTCGTACCCGATGATCGGAAACGACGGGCCCACCCCCACGCTCCGGCGCGCGCGGTCGGCACCGCGGACGAGCCGGTCGACCGACTCACGGCTGCGGGCCTTGAGCGCCGCCGGCTCGAGCTGCTGGCGTCCACGTCCCAGCAGCCGCTCGATGTCAGAGAGCAACTCGTCGGTCTCCTGGCGCCCGCGCTGGATCAGCAGGCCGGCGAGCTCCTCGGCGTCGCTGCGGGTCACGCGACCGCGCTCGGCTGCCTCCTCGAGCGTCTCGTGGATCCGCTCGCGGCTCAGCACGACCAGGCCGAGCGGCTTGAGGATCCGGTCGACCAGTTGCTCGGCCAGCGCCGAGAGGCCATCCGGGGTGGAGGACCGGCTGCTCCGGGCGGGCGCGGATCTGCTTGCGGCGCTACGGCGCGAGGTGCGGGAGCTCTTCGGAGCCATTTCGGTTCCTTATTCGGCGGGAGGTATTTGCGAGCCTAGCGCGGCTCAGGCCACGAGCAGCTCGATCAGCGCCTTCTGCGCGTGCCGGCGGTTCTCCGCCTGGTCCCAGATCCGCTGCCTGGAGCCGTAGAGGACCTCGGCGGTGATCTCCTCGCCGGGATGGGCCGGAAGGCAGTGCAGCGCGATCGCGTGCGGAGCGGCCAGGTCCAGAAGTTCGTCATCGAGCCGGTAGCGGGCCAGCGCTCGACGGCGCTCGGCGGCCGACTCGGGCTCGTCGTTCATGCTGACCCAGACGTCGGCGTAGAGCGCGTCGGCGCCGCGCGCCGCCTCCTGCGGGTCCGCGACCAGCGTCGCACCGGGAGGCGGATCGCTGAGGGCGTACTGCGGCGGCGAGGAGATCCGCACGTTGACCTTCATCCGGGTGCCGAGCAGCGCGAGCGAGCGCGCGACGTTGTTGCCGTCGCCGACGTAGGCGACCGTGAGGCCGTCGAGGCGGCCGAAGGCTTCCCGCAGCGTCAGCAGATCAGCCAGTGCCTGGCATGGGTGGTGCTGGGCGGTGAGCATGTTGATGACAGGGACGCTCGCGTGTTGGGCGAGGTCGGCCACCAGCTCGTCGGAGCCGGTCCGGATTCCGATAGCCGCCACGTGGCGTGAGAGCACGTAGGCGGTGTCACGCACCGACTCGCCCCGCGAGAGCTGGAGATCCTCGGTGCGGAGCAGCATCGGGTGCCCGCCGAGTTCGGAGATGCCGGACTCGAAGGAGACCCGGGTCCGGGTGGAGGGGTTCTGGAAGATCAGGGCGACGCTGCGCCGTGCCAGGATGCTGGAGCTGTCAGGCGCGGCCTTGAGCTCGAGGGCGCGGTCGAGCACGCGCAGCAGCTCCTCGGGGCTGAGCTCGGCGCCGGTGAGGAAGTGGCGAGGCAAGCGCGGCAGTCTACGTAGGCTCCGAGCAAGTCGATGTCGCTGCGCGTGCTCACCTGGAACCTGCTGCACGGCCGCTCGCTCCCGCCGGCCGGGCACGACCTGTTCGAGGAGTTCGCCGAGCGGCTGGCGGGTTGGGCGTGGGACGTGGCGCTGCTCCAGGAGGTGCCGCCGTGGTGGCCTCAGCCGCTGGGCGCGGCCACGGGCGCACAGGCGCGGATGACGCTCACCTCGCGCAACGCGCTGCTGCCGGCGCGGCGGGCGATCGCCGTCCGCTGGCCGGACCTGATCAAGTCAAACGGCGGCGGTGCCAACGCGATCCTGGTCCGGGGGCGGGGCATCGAAGCGCACCGCGTCCGGCGGCTGAGCTGGCTGCCGGAGCGGCGCTGGGTGCATGCCGTGCGGCTGGCCGGCGGGCTCTGGGTGGGGAATCTCCACACCGGATCGTTCGCCGAGCAGGGGCGCTTGGCGGCGGCGACGCTGCTGGGCTGGGCGGAGGGCGCGCCCGTGGTGCTGGGTGGCGACTTCAACGTGGCGCCGCTGACGCTCGACGGGTTTGACCTGGCCGGCGGGCACGGGGTGGATCAGGTGTTCGTCGGCGGCGCAATGACTCCCGGTGGATCGAGCGAGGTGCTCGAGCGCGGGCGCCTGTCAGATCACAAGCCGGTGCTGGTGAGCGTGATGCAAAAGCTTCCATAGGGGGACCTTTTGCATCACGCTCCGGGGGGCGGGACGCGGTTACCCGGTCCCCCGCGCGGTGCGCAGGCCGAAGCCCCGCAGCACGAGCAGCGCCTTCTCGCCGAGCGTCCCGCGCGCCGGAAGCACGCCCAGCTGGACGGCGGCGTCATACAGGTCGAAGAAGGCGCGGATGCGCAGCAGGCGCTCGTCGCGCAGCTCGCAGTAGAAGACGCAGTGCACGACGACAAACCGGTTGGTGGCCGGCAGGCCTTCGAGCGGAGCGCGGTGGGTGGCCAGCAGCTTGCATGGCGCGGCGACGAACCGGTCGCTGGCCAGACGCTCGCCGGTGCGTTCCAGGCGCGCGTCGGGAAACGCCGCCCACATCCGCGCGGCGTGGCGCCCGAGCTCGGCCACGCCCACCAGCGGCTCTGGCGTGAGCGGATCCTCGTAGTGGACGTCGGCCGCGCACAGCGGCGCGAACGCCGAGGACTCGCGGCCGGTCCACGCCGCCTCCCAGCCGTCGATCAGCTCGTCAGCGCTCACCGATGGCCGAGCGCCGTTGCCGACAGCGGGCGGACGGTCATGAGGGCGGCACGTCGAGCACCGGCATCCCCTCGGTGGGCGTCGAGGCCTCGGCGTGCAGCCGCCGGGGGATCCGGCCGGCGCCGCGCGCGAGCACACCGGCCTCGACGCTCAGCCGTATCGCCCGTGCCATGGCCGCCGGGTCGTGAGCGCGTGAGATCGCGCTGGCACAGAGGACGGCGTCACAGCCGAGCTCCATCGCCAGCGCGGCGTCAGAGGCGGTGCCCACGCCCGCGTCGAGCACGACGGGCACGCCGGCGTGTTCGACGATGATCGAGAGGTTGTAGGGATTGCGGATTCCCATCCCGCTGCCGATCGGCGAACCGAGCGGCATCACCGCGGCACAGCCGAGATCCTCGAGCCGCCTCGCGAGCACCGGATCGTCGGTTGTGTAGGGCAGCACCACGAACCCGTCCTCGATCAGGGCCTCGGCGGCCGTCACCAGCTCGACGGCATCGGGGAGCAGCGTGCGGTCATCGCCGATCACCTCAAGCTTGATCCAGTCGGTCTCGAACGCCTCACGCGCCAGCTGAGCGGTGATGATCGCGTCACGCGCCGTGAAGCAGCCGGCGGTGTTCGGCAGCACCGATACGCCGGCGCGCTCCAGCACGTCCAGAATCGAGCCGCGGGCGGCTGGATCGACGCGGCGCAGCGCGACCGTGCACAGCTGCGCCCGGGACGCGCCCAGCGCTTGCGCCAGCACGTCATGGTTGGTAAAGCCGCCGGTGCCCAGGATCAGGCGCTGGGCGAACTCGCGGCCGGCGATCGCGAACGGCTCGACCATTCAGCCTCCCTGCACGGCGACCACGACCTCGACCTTCACGCCGCCGGCCAGCTGCGTCCGCGGCCACTCACCGCGGGGAACCACCTCGCCGTCGACGGCCACGGCGACCCCTCGTCCCTCGGGAGCGCCGGGCAACGACCTGACGACCGCGGCCACGGTCGTGCCCGCGGGCACGTCGCGGAGCTCGCCGTTGACGGTGACGATCATCCTGCGGCCTCCGCCACCGCGCTCGGCACCGCTTCGCGTCGGGCAGACCGCTCGGGGCCAAACCGCTCCGGGGCAAACGACGCGGCGAGCTCGGGCGGTGCCGCGCCAGTCAAGCCGGCGAGCAGGATCTGTGCCGTGATCGGCGTCAGCAGGATGCCGTTGCGATAGTGACCGACCGCCCAGTGCAGACCCGAGATCGCGCCTGGACCGAGGACGGGCGCGTTGTCGGGCGTGGCGGGCCGCAGCCCGGCGATGAACTCGTCGATCACCAGCTCGAGGATTCCCGGTATCACCTCGCTGGCGCTGCGCAGCAGCTCGAACGCTGCCCCGGCGGTGACCGTCGTGTCGAAGCCGCGCTCCTCAACCGTGGCGCCGAGGACGTAGCGGCCGTCACCGCGCGGCACGAGATAGCCGACCGCCATCCGGACGACGCGGTCGAGCAGGCCCGCTCCGGACGGGTCGTGCAGGCGCAGGATCTGGCCCTTGACGGGGTGGATCGGGACGCGCGCGTCGTCGGGGATGCCGCCGATCGCATCGGTCCAGGCGCCCGCGGCGATCACCACCTGATCGGCGGCGATCGCCTCGCCACCGGCCAGCCTGACGCCTGAGACCGATCCGCCGGCGGACAGCTCGACCGCGGCGACCGGGCATCCGCTGCGCAGCTCGACGCCGGCCCCGCCGGCTGCTGCCGTCAGCGCGGCGGTCAGCCGTCGCGGGTCAATCGCGTGGTCACCCGCGACGTCGAGGGCCAGGCGCACGCTTGGCGCAAGCGCCGGCACCAGCTCCCGGGCCTCGCTGGGCCGTAGCCGCTGCACCGCGAGGCCGAGCTGTTGACGCATGGCCAGCTCGCGCTCGAGCGCCTCGGCCTCGTCTCGATCGCGCGCCACCACGAGCATCCCCCACGGCCGGTAGCCGGGATCGATTCCCGATGCCTCGTTCAGCTCCTCGACGAACGCGGGATAGGCGCGAGCGCTCTCCAGGCCGAGCGCCAGCACGTCGCGCTCGGTGAGCGTTGCCTCGGTGGCCGGCGCGAGCATCCCCGCGGCGACCCACGATGCGCCGCCGCCCGGCGCGTCGCGTTCGAGGACGACCACACGCAGCCCGGCCTGCGCCGCCCGCCACGCGGTCGCCAGGCCGATCGACCCGCCTCCGATCACGGCCACGTCAAATGAGCTGCTCGGCTGGTTCAAGATGCCTCCCTACGCCGGCATTAACCGGTTCAGGTTCAGACGGTCGGCGGACCACATGTCCGCCCTCTCAGCCCACGTGAGGGCTCCCGTTGGGTCAATCCTAGCGCGGCACCTACGGCGGCTTTTGGTGCCAGACTGCGGGTATGAGCTCACGCCGCGACCGGCTGTCCGCCGCGCACCTGTACCTGGTCTGCGATGAGCTCGGTGATGACTTCCTGACGGCCGCGCTGCGCGGCGGCGTCGATGTCGTGCAGCTGCGGATGAAGCACGCCGACGATCAGACGATCCGCACCGCGGCGGTGCGGTTCCGCGCGCTGTGCGCCGAGCACTCCGCTCTGTTGATCGTCAACGACCGTCCCGACCTTGCCGCCGCGGTGGACGCCGACGGAGTCCACCTGGGGCAGGACGACGTGCCGACCGAGCGCGCGAGGCAGCTGGTGGGAGACGAGCGGCTGATCGGACTTTCGACGCATTCGCCGGCCCAGATCGATGCCGCCGCCGGGGCCGGGGTCGACTACATCGGGGTGGGGCCGGTGAACGAGACGCCGACGAAGCCCGGCCGTCCCGCGGTAGGACTCGAGCTCGTGCGCTACGCCGCCGCCCATGCCGCGCTGCCGTTCTTTGCGATCGGGGGGATCTCGGGCGCAAACGTCCGGTCGGCGCGCGCGGCGGGAGCTAAACGGGTGGCGGTGGTGCGAGCGCTGAGCGAGGCCGTGGATCCCGAGGCGACCGCGCGAGAGCTACGCGCGGCGCTGATCCAGGAGGCTCCGGTTGGCGCAGCGTAGTCGCAAGAAGGGACGGCGCAACCGGCCCGCGCGGGCCGGCGCCGCGGCGGCGCCCGCGCCGGGCACGGCGCAGGCCGGCCGATCGCCGGTGGCGAGTCGTTCGGAGGCGCGCAACGCCGCCGTGCGCGCCGGGCTAACGCCCCTGGCCCCGGGGGAGCGGCCCTGGGTGATCGCGGTGGGGGCGGCGCTCGCCGCCGCCAGCGGCCTCGTGCAACTGATCCTGTTCCTGGTCGGCGTGAAGCTGCATTCCACCGGCTTGCACGCGTCGGCCGGCCAGACGATCGCCTTCGCGGTGCTCATGTTTCTGTGCGCGGGTGGCATGTGGTTCATGCGCTACTGGGCGGTGCTTGGCTTCATGGCGCTGCTGGCGATCCTGCTCGTGTTCGCGATTGGTGCGCTGATCAAGGCCTCCAGCCTGGTCGGTCTCGCGGTGGCGCTGGCGATCGTCGTGGTCGGGGGCTACCTGTTCTTCAAGCTGGTGCGCGTCCTGAGCCGGATCCAGATGCCGAAGTACCCGGCGCGGTAGGCTCCGGCGCCGTGCCAGAGGCTTCCTATGACTGCGTGGTTATCGGCTCGGGGCCGGGCGGCTACGTGGCCGCGATCCGGGCCGCCCAGCTGGGGATGAAGACGGCGGTGGTGGAGAAGGACCGGGTGGGCGGCCGGTGCCTGAACTACGCGTGCATCCCCGCCAAGGCGGTGCTGCGCTCGGCCGACGTGCTCAGCGAGGTGCGGGAAGCCGGCGAGTTCGGGATCAGGGTCCCCGAGCCGGAGATCGACTACGCGGAGATCGGCAAGCGGCGTGAGAAGGTGATCTCGACCCTGACCGGCGGGGTGGCCGGCCTGTTCAAGAAGAACGGGATCGAGGTGATCGAGGGCGAGGGCGCGCTGGGCGGCCCGGGCACCGTCACGGTGGGCGGGCAGCAGATCGGAGCGACGACGATCATCCTCGCCACCGGGTCGGTCAAACGCCCGATTCCCGGCGCCGAGTTCGGCGGGCGGGTGATCGGGACCGAGGAGGCGTGGGCGCTGCCGGAGCTGCCGTCGAGCATGGCCGTGGTCGGGGCCGGCGCATCGGGGGCCGAGATCGCGTCGGCGTACGCGAGGCTCGGGGTTGAGGTGGTGCTGTTCGAGGCGCTCGAGCGCGTGCTGCCAACCGAGGACGCCGACATTTCCAAGGTCGTCGAGCGGGGGCTGAAGCGTCAGGGGATGGCGATCCACACGCGGACGCTGGTCACCGACATCGTCTCCTCCGAGGAGGGCGTCAGCTTCACCCACGGCGAGGAGTCGCGGGAGGTCGAGTGGCTGGTGATCGCCACCGGGCGCGCCCCCGACGTCGGCGCCCTCGGGCTCGATGCGGCAGGTGTCGCCCTCGCCGAGACCGGCTTGGTCGAGGTCGATGGCGCGATGCGCACGACCGCGAAGGGGATCTACGCGATCGGCGACGTCGTTCACGGTCCGGCGCTGGCGCACAAGGCCTCTGACGAAGGGGTGATCGCCGCCGAGGACGCGGCGGGGCTGCCCACCCATCCGATCGAGTACATCGACGTGCCGCGGGCGACCTTCTGCACCCCCAACGTCGGCAGCTTCGGGCTGACCGAGGCCCAGGCCCGTGACGAGGGCTATGACGTGGTGGTGGGCAAGGTCCAGTACGGCGCCGTCGGCGCGGGCACGGTGTACGGGGATCGGACCGGGCTGGTCAAGCTGGTGGGCGAGCGCAAGTACGGTGAGCTGCTGGGCGGCCACATCGTCGGGACCCGCGCGACGGAACTGATCCAGGAGCTCGTCAACCTGCGGGCGCTCGAGGGCGGGTTCCCCGAGGTGGCGCGGATCATCCACGGACACCCGACGCTGTCGGAAGCGGTGATGGAGGCTGGGCGCGCTGCCGACGGCTGGCTGATCCACGGCTGAGAACGTGGAGGTCGTGCGGGTTTCGGCTGCGCGCGGTGCGCGGGAGGACGCGGACGTGCAGCCGGTCTTCTACTACGACCTCGGCGACCCGGAGTGCTACCTCGCGGCCGAGCGGGTGATGAGCGAGCTGCCGGTCGTCCCGGAGTGGGAGCCGGTGTGGGGACCGGGGCTGCGCGCTGCGGCCGGCGATCCGGAGGCTGGCCGAAGAAGCCAACCACCAGGGCGCCATTTCGCCCAGGCTCGCGAGCGGGAGACGTTTGAGGCGCGCGCAGCCGCGCTTGGGCTCCAACCGATTCGGTGGCCGCAGCGGGTGCCGGAGACCCGGGAGGCGATGCTCGCCGCCACCTACGCCAAGCAGATCGGGCGTGCCGTCGCGTTCTCGCTGGCGGCGTTTCGCCAGGCGTATGCCGCCGGGCGCGACCTGGGCGAGCGGGACACGGCCCTGATCGCCGGCGCGGCGTGCGAGATGCACCCGAGCGCACTGGTCAAAGCGCTCACGCTTCGCTCGGTGAGCGACGCGCTCGAGCTGGCGAACCTCAGGGCCCGCGACGCCGGGGTGCGCGGGCTGCCTGCGATCCAGGCCGGTCGCACCGTGTTCGAGGGCCCGGAGGCGGTGGGGGCGGCCGCCGCCGCCCTGGCCGCTGAAGCCACGCGATGAGGGCCAACCGCGCCTACCACCTGATCGTCTCCCGCGATGGGTACGAACCGGCCTTTCTGGCCGACCCCACCCGGACCGACCGGATCGAGGTGGTCTCGGTCGACGACGGAGAGGTCGTCCTCTACTGGAACCTCCACGCCAAGCTTGCGGCGCGGCTGCTCAAGGAACTGCGGGAGGACCTCGTCGCGCTCGAGGCCGACGCGTTCATCGACAAGTGGATCGGCGCCGACGCGGAGGATCTGTTCTGAGCGCCAAGGGCGAGGTCACGGTGCTCGAGCCGACGGCGGAGGAGCGGGCGGTCGCGCGCCGGGCGGCAGAGTCCCGGGCGACGGTCCCGGCGGTCGAGCTCGGCGTTGAGCTGGACCGCGCACCGCGCACCGGGGTGCTGATCAGCGCGTGCGCTCAAGCGCTGCGCGCGCACCCACGG
>DAIQND010000043.1:0-14651 GCA_036788555.1 Solirubrobacteraceae bacterium
GGGCCAGCCCCATCCCCCCGGTCGGCTGGGCCTCGCCGTCCAGGATCACCAGGTCGATCTCACCGATGTCGATCTGCTCGACGACCTGCGCGCTGGTCTGGCACTCGAGCCAGTCGATACGGGGCAGGCCCGATGCCGGTCGGCGCCCGACGGCCGTCCGGACCGCGGCCCGGACCTCCGGCCGGTTGCTGTAGACGATCACGGTGACGCGGGCGGACGCGGGCGCAGCCGCGCGACCGATCAGGCGCCGGTGACGCGCGCGATCTCAGACATCGTGGTGATGCCGGCCTTGACCTTGTCGAGGCCGTCCTCACGCATCCGGCGCATCCCTTCGCGCATCGCCACGATCGCGATCTGGTCGGCTGAGGCGCGTTCGAGGGTCAGGCTCCGGATCTCCTCCGACATCACCATGACCTCGTAGAGGCCGATCCGGCCCCGGTAGCCCATCCCGGCACAGCGCACGCACCCGACGGGCTCGTAAGCCTCGATGTCGTAATGGGCGTGGAACCCGTGGTCACGGAGGATGTCGGCGGTGACGATGGTGCGTTTCTTGCAGTGGGTGCAGAGCGTCCGCGCCAAGCGCTGGGCGACAACCGCGTCAAGCGCGGAGGCGACCAGGAACGGCTCGATCCCCATCTCGATCAGGCGGGTGATCGCCGCGGGGGCGTCGTTGGTGTGCAGCGTCGAGAGCACCATGTGGCCGGTCAGCGCACCCTCGATCGCGATCTGCGCGGTTTCGCGGTCGCGGATCTCGCCGACCATCAGCACGTCGGGATCAGCCCGCATCATCGAGCGCAGCCCGGTGGCGAAGGTCAGACCGGCCTTGGGGTTGATCTGGATCTGGGTGATCCCCTCGATCTGGTACTCGACGGGGTCCTCGATCGTGATGATCCCGCGCTCGGGTGTGTTCAGCTCACCCAGCGCCGCGTAGAGCGTTGTGGACTTTCCCGAGCCGGTCGGGCCGGTGACCAGCACGGCCCCGTGGGCGCGGTTGAACGCGCGGCGGAAGCGCTCGAGCTCGTGCTGGTGGATCCCCAGGGACTCGAGCTTCAGGCGGACGTTGTCCTTGTCGAGGATTCTCAGCACCGCCGATTCGCCGATCACGCTCGGGAGCGTCACCACGCGGATGTCGACGTGACGTCCCTCGACGGTCAGCCCCACGCGTCCATCCTGCGGGATCCGCCGCTCTGAGATGTCGAGCGAGCCCATGATCTTGATCCGCGAGATGACTCCGGAGATCATGCGCTTGGGCACGGTCATCTGGTCGGTCAGGACGCCATCGATTCGCATCCGCACCTTCATCTCGCTGCCGTGTCCCCGCTCGTCGGGCTGGGGCTCGAAGTGGATATCCGATGCTCCTCGCTCGGCGGCGTCGGCGATGATCGAATGCACGAGCTTGATCACCGGCGCATCGTCTGCGGACTCGCGCAGGTCGACGACCTCGAGCGCTCCGGCCTCGGCCTCACCCTCCTCCACCGCCTCGTGCACCGCGTCCTCGTAGCGGTTCATCCGCGAGATCAGGTTCTGAATGTCCTCCTCGGAGGCGACCGCCGGCCGGACGTCGAGCCGGGTGAGCATCGCGATGTCGTCGACGGCCAGGACATTGGCCGGATCAGCCATCGCCAGCAGCAGCGTGTGATCGTCGATGTAGGCGACGGGAATCGCGCCGTAGCGCTTGGCCACCGACGCCGTGAGCAGGTTGACCGCGCCCATGTCGACTCTGAAGACGCCCAGGTCAAGGTGGTCGAGACCGTAGCGTTCGGCGATCGCCCGAGACAGCTGCTCCGGCGTCAGCGCGTGCTGGTCGAGCAGCAGCCGCTCGGGCGCCACGCCGGTGCTCCGCGCCTCCTCGACCGCCCGGTCGACCCGCTTGCGGTCCGAGAAGCCGAGCTCCACGATCACGTCGGTCAGGAACCGGCTGGCTCCGCCTCGGCGCTGGGGCGGGCTGACGCCGGTGGGTCCCGGCTCGGTCGTTGCCGGGGCCTCCGCGGTGTCCGCGCCGTCGATCGCCCTCAGATGCGGAGCCGCGGTATCAGTCATCGCCCGCGGGCCGCCGCCCGCATCTCCTCGAGGGGCGCCGGGCGCCCGGTGAAGCGCTCGAAGCTGAGTGCTCCCTGTCCGACCAGCAGGTCCAGTCCGTCGACCACCGGCACTCCCGCGGAGCGCGCGGCGCGAACGAGCGACGTCTCGGCCTCGCCGTAGACGAAATCGATTACGCACCCGAACATCGCTAGTTCATCGGCCCTGACCGGCCACTGCTTGAACGCGTCTGGATCACCGCCCCCACCGACCGGCGTGCAGTTGACGAGCAGGTCCGCCCCCTGCGCCTCCCGGACGACTCGGCAGCCCAGCTGCGCGCACCACTGTCGCGAGCGCTGAGCGTTGCGATTCCACACCCGGACCTCGGCCGCACCGGCGTTGATCAGCGCCCAGGCGGCCGCCCGGGCACTCCCTCCTGCCCCCAGCAGCAAGACCGTTGCGCCCGCCGGCGCGCTCGGAAGCGCCGCCAGCAGCGCGGGAGCGTCGGTGTTGTCGGCGAAGATCCTGCCTGAGGGCTCAAACACCAGCGTGTTGGCGGCACCGACGCCCTGCGCGGTGACGCTCAGCTCGTGCGCCAGGGTGAGCGCAGCTTCCTTATGGGGGATCGTCACGTTCGCCCCCCGGAACCCGGCCGCCGGCAGCGCCAGCGTCGTTTCGGCGAACAGGTCCGGCGGGACCGGCAGCCGCTGGTAGCGCCAGTCGCCGAGGCCCGACGCTCCAAGCGCTGCCGCCATCATCCGCGGCGAGCGGCTATGGGCGACCGGCCATCCAAGCACCCCGAGCCGGGTCTGCTCGACCACGCCGCGTCAGCACTTGGTGGGCGAATGTCCGCCCAGCGCGCTGCGAGCCTGCTGATAGCTCGCCGAGTCGGCGAGGAACTGGCTGTAGCTGGAGGTGAACACCATCTCGCCGTTGCCGCACGGCTTGACCACGAAATACAGGTAGTTGGTGCTGGGCGGATGGGCGGCTGCGTCGAGCGAGGCCAGCCCCGGGGAGTCGATCGGGGTCGGCGGCAGCCCGGTGTGCAGGCGGGTGTTGTAGGGCGACGGAGCCGCGAGCTGAGCGTTGGTCAGCGGCTTGGTGTAGTCGTTGAACTCATAGCGGGTGGTCGAGTCCATCCCCAGCGGATAGTTCTCGCGCAGACGGTTGTATATGACCGACGCCACAAGCGGCCGGTCATGGACGGTCGCCGCCTCCTTCTCGATGATCGAGGCGATGATCAGCACGTCGTAGGGAGTCAGGCCGTGGGCCCGGGCATAGCTCATGTCGATCCGTGAGAACACGTGCTTGAACTGGGTCAGCTGGTCGGTGACCAGCGAGGTGATCGAGATCGGCTCCCGCAGCTGGTAGGTGTCGGGATACAGAAAGCCCTCAAGCGACGGAGTCGAGGCCGGCGCGCCGTAGGCACTGAAGGGCACCAGCGGCGAGCGGACCGTCGCCGCCAGGTAGCTGCCGGCGATCCCTTCGGAGCGGAGCTTCGCGTCCACCTGGCGGCGCGTATCGCCGGGAATGATGGTGACGTTGGTGACCTTGATGGCGGGCGGTGGCGTGGTCAGGATCTTCAGCACCTGGCCGTAGCTCATCCCGAGCTTGAAGTGGTAGGTGCCGGCAAACAGCTTGCCTCGGTCGCCGTCGAGCGTGGTGCGGATGTAGAAGTAGAACCCTGAGGAGATAACCCCGTCGTGCGCCAGCAGGTCGCCGACCTGCCGGGCGCCGAGTCGCGGCGGGATCGTCACGGTGACCTGCCCGTGACCCGAGCCGTAGAACGGCTGAAACACCATGACCGCGAACCACGCCACGGCGGCGATGATCACCAGCGGCACGACCGCGAGCACCCCGACGATGATCGACCGGCGGCGGCTTGGGCGGCCACCGGTTCCAACGGGTGCCGACGGGGTCCGCCGCCGCAGCGGCGCCCGGCGAGCGCCCCGGGAGTGGTTGGTGGCCGCGGCGACGCGCTCGTGCCATCCCACACGCCGCGTGCCGGAAGCGGGTTCGTGCTCCTCGGTGTCGTCCGCCTGACCCCCCACGTCGTAATCCGCGCCAGGCCGATCAGGGCGCCGCACATCGACGGCCCCGTCCCCGAACGGCGCCTCAGCCGTCCCGCCGTCCAGCGTTCCCCGCCGCCGCAGGCGCTCGAGCCGAGCCGCCTCGCGCTCTTCAGGCGTCCGCTCGGCCATCGTCCTCCGGGTCGTGCTGGGCTGCCAGCCAGCCCTCGAGCAGGTGAGCAGCGGCGCGCGAATCCTCATCGGCGCGTCCGCCGGCCCGTTCCGCCAGGACCGTCGTGAAGCGCTCGTCGTAGAGCTCGACCGGCAGCCTCAGCTCACGCTCCAGGAGCGCCGCGAATGCCCGGGTCTCCGCGGTCTGCGCGGAATCGCCGCCTGACAGCGACAGGGGCAGGCCGACCACCACTCGTTCGACGTCGAGTTCACTCGCCAGCGCCCGCAGCCGACCCAGCCCGCGCCGCGAGCGCGGCTGCGGCACCGGTTCGATTGGCGTCGCCACCAGGCCCGTTGGATCGCTGACGGCGCAGCCGCAACGAGCGCTCCCGTAATCGAGGGCAAGCACTCGCATGGACGTTAACGATTTGGCTCGAGCGCCGCCTTGACCGCAGCCCGTGCCGCCTCGAGCGCCTGCGGTACCCGCGCAACGTCGCGGCCGCCGGCCCGCGCCAGCGTGTCGCGGCCGCCGCCCCCGCCGCCGACCGCCGCCGCCGCCGGCTTGATGATCTCCCCCGCGCGCACCCCTCGCTCCACGAGCGCGGGCGTGACCGTGGCGACCAGATCCACCCGATCCCCGGATGTCGTGGCTAGCACCACCACCGCGTCGCCCAGCTTGCCCTTCAGGCGGTCAGCCACGTCGAGCAGCGCCTTGCCATCGCCGACGGGGACGCTGGCCACCAGGACCTGCGCACCGTCGTGAGCCTCGGCGCAGGCGACCAGCTCCTCGAGGTCCACAGCTCCGCCTCGGATGCGTGACCCCCCGGCTCGCTCGAGCTCGCGCACCCGGGCCCGCAACTCCGCGACCGCGCCGGGCACCGCCTCCGGCGTGACCCGGAGCTCTCGCGCGGCCGCCGCCAGCGCGGCGTCGTGGTGGCGCATCAGCTCCACCGCGGCCGGACCGGTGACCGCCTCGATCCGCCGCACGTTGGCCGCGTTCGAAGACTCGCTCAGCACCCTGAACAGCCCGATCTCGGCGGTGCGCCGGACGTGGGTCCCACCGCACAGCTCGCGTGAGAACGAGCCGTCGCCGATTTCGATCATGCGCACGACGTCGCCGTACTTCTCGCCAAAGAGCGCCATCGCGCCAAGCCGCTTGGCCTCATCGAGCGTCGTGGTCAGCGCGTGCACCGGCTGATCCTCGAGGATCCACTGGTTGACGGTGTCCTCTACGTCACGGAGCTCGTCCGCCGACAGCCGGCCGCCGACATGCGTGAAGTCAAAGCGCAGCTTGTCCGGACCGACGTAGGAGCCCGCCTGGCGGACGTGAGGCCCGAGGCGAGCGCGCAGCGCCGCGTGCAGCAGGTGGGTGGCGGTGTGGTTGCACTCGGTGGCGTGGCGCGCCGCCCGGTCGACGTGGGCGTGAACCCGCTCGCCCGGCTCGATCTTCCCGTGCTCGGGCGTCAGCGCCAGCACCTGATCGTCGCCGACCCGCAGGACATCATCCACGCGCGCGCGGCAGTCACCTTCGGCACATTCGACGTATCCGGAGTCAGCCACCTGGCCGCCGCCGGTGGCGTAGAACGGCGACTCGACCAGCTTCACGAGCAACCGCCCGTCGTCGGCTGCGGTGGCGCCGATCGTCGTGTCGCGGTCGGTCGTCTCGTATCCGACGAACTCGGTCTGAAAGCCGGCCTGGCCCGCGAGCAGCGTGGCTCGCTCGCGCAGGGCTTCATCGGCGCGAGTGCGTCCAGAATCAGCTCGGGCGCGCGCTCGCTGACCCTCCATCAGCGTCTCGAAGCCCTCTTCGTCCACCCCCAGTCCCTGCTCGGCGGCCAGCTCGCGCGTCAGCTCGAAGGGGAAGCCGTAGGTGTCGTGGAGCATGAAGGCGTCGGCGGAGGAGATGCCCTCCTCCCCGGTCTCCCGCGCCCGGTCCAGCAATTCCGTGAGGATCCTGGTCCCCTGTTCGAGGGTGCGTGAGAAGCTCTCCTCCTCGGCCCGCAGGTAATGCCGGACGGTGTCGCGCTGCTCGTGAAGCTCGCCGTACTCCGAGCCCATCAGCTCCGTCACGAGGTCGGCATAACGGCCTAGGAAGCCGGTCTCCAGGCCGAGCGAGTGGCCCTGCTGGATCGCCCGGCGCACGATCCGCCGCAGAACGTACCCGCGGTCCTCGTTGGACGGCACCACGCCGTCGGCGATCAGGAAGGTCATCGCGCGGCTGTGATCGGCCAGCACCCGCAGCGCCCGGTCGCTGGCCTCCGCCGCTCCGTAGCGCCGGCCGGAGAGCTCTTCCCCCAGCGAGATCAGCGGCTCGAACTGGTCGGTCTCGAACACGGACTGCTTGCCCTGGAGGATCGCCGCCAGGCGGTTGAGGCCCAGTCCCGTGTCGATGTTCTTGGCCGGCAGCGGCGTCAGCCTGTTGGCCGGGTTCTGGTCAAACTGCATGAACACCAGATTCCAGTACTCCAGGAACCGTTGGTTCTCGCCACCGGGAAGGTCGTCTGGCTCGCCGAAGGCGAGCCCACGGTCCAGGTACAGCTCCGAGCACGGGCCACAGGGTCCGGGCGGCGGCAGCTCCCAGAAGTTCTCCGAGCGCGGGAGCTCGACGATCCGCTCTCGCGGCACGCCGATCTGAAGCCACGCGTCGACCGCCTCATGGTCGACATCCACCCCCAGCTCCTCATCGCCGCCGAAGACCGTGACCCAGATGTCCTGCGCGGGGAATCCAAAGCCTTGGGTTGAGAGCTCCCAGGCAAACGCGGCTGCCTCACGCTTGAAGTAGTCGCCGAACGAGAAGTTGCCGAGCATCTCGAAGAACGTCAGGTGCGCGTTGGTGGTGCCGATGATCTCGATGTCGACGGTGCGGAACGTCTTCTGGC
The DNA here is from genome assembly GCA_036788555.1 of Solirubrobacteraceae bacterium. Taxonomy (GTDB): domain Bacteria; phylum Actinomycetota; class Thermoleophilia; order Solirubrobacterales; family Solirubrobacteraceae; genus Palsa-465. The sequence goes on from DAIQND010000043.1 coordinate 7,079, forward strand.
AGCTGGTGGCGCGCGGATACGGCGGCTGCTCGGTTCCCAGGAAGTAGGGCTTCAGCGGGTGCATCCCGGCCACCGTGAACAGCGCCGAGGGGTCGAACTGGGCGGGAATCAGCGAAGCCGAGGCCAGTCGCCGGTGGTCGCGCTCCACGAAGAAGTCGATGTACGTGCGGCGAATCTCTTCGGAGGTCATGCGCGCACCGAGTGTAGGCGCGCGATCGTCCCCCACCCGATCACCCGCTCGCCGTCCATCAGGCAGGCGAGCTGCCCGGGAACCGCGGCGTCAGCCGGATCGCCGAGCTCTAGCTCAAGGGCATCGTGGCGTCCAGCGCCCCGCTCACCGCGCACCTTCGCCGGGAGCGGCCTGGAGCGGTAGCGAAGCTTGACCCGATCGACCCGCGACCCGTCACGGCGGAGCTGAGCATCGCGGACCGCCACCTGCCGGGTGCGCAGCTCGGCCGCCGGCCCCACCGTCACCCGGTTGCTCGCGGCGTCCTTGTCAAGGACGTACAGCGGCCGCCCGGTGGCGAGGCCCACTGCGCGCCGCTGCCCGATCGTGAAGCGGTGCTGCCCGCGGTGGTGGCCGAGCACGCGCCCGGCCTGGTCGGTGATCGCCCCGGGCCGGTCGCCGATGCCGCCGTGGCGCGCGAGGAACCCCGCGCGGTCGGTCCCGGCCAGGAAGCACAGATCCTGCGAGTCGGCCTTGGCCGCCACCGGTAGGCCCGCGTCGGCGGCGATCCTTCGGACCTCGGTCTTGGTCAGCTCGCCCAGCGGGAACGCCATCCGAGCGAGCGATGCCGGCGCGAGCGCCGCCAGCATGTAGGTCTGGTCCTTGGCGGGATCGGCGGCCGCCCGCAGCAGCGGGCCGCGCTCGTCGTCGACCTCGTCCACCCGCGCGTAATGTCCGGTGGCGAGCTGCTCGGCGCCCAACCGATGGGCCAGCTCGAGCATCGCGTCGAGCCGCACGTGGCCGTTGCAGGCGACGCATGGGTTGGGCGTCTCGCCGGCCGCGTAGCCGGCGATGAACGGGTCGACGACACCGGCGCGGAATTCTTGGCGCAGGTCGATCGTGAAGTGGGGAAGGTCCATCGAGTGGGCCAGCGAACGCGCCTGCGCCACTGCGGAGGCCGAGCAGCAGCTGCGCTCGGCGTCGTTCTCGGGATCAGACCACAGCTCGAGCGTGACCGCCACCGTCTCCCCACGTTGACGCACGAGGTGCGCCGCGACGGCGCTGTCGACCCCGCCGCTCATCGCCACGAGCGTCCGGCCGCCGGGTGGCGAGGCCAGCTCCGCACTCGCCCGGGCCGCGCGGCCGAGCGCCCGGGCCACGGCGTCGGAGGCGAGCTCGGCCGCGTGCAGCTTGCCCGGGCTCAGCCCGCCCAGTTCAGCGGCGATCTGGCGCGGCCCCACCCGCGCGGCCTCCAGCACCGATCCTCCGCGCACCAGCGCGACCGCCGCACTCCCGGCCGCGGTCGCCGTCCCGCAGCCGTCGGCGGCAAACCCCGCCTCGCTCACCCGGTCACGTTCGAGCACTAACGAGAAGTGGATCCGATCGCAGCACGCACCGCCGCCGGCGCTCGCCGTAAAGCCCCCGGCCGGAAACCGGCCGAGGCCCTGGGGCGAGGTCAGATGATGCTCGAGCGCGAGCGTGTCCACGCCCGCGAATTTAGCGGCGGGAGATCAGCCGGCGGCCAGCGCGTCGGCGACCCGCTGATCGATCTCGAACGTGTCGCTGTAGCCGACGATCTCGCTGGCCTGGCCGGTGGGGTCGATCAGCACCAGCGTCGGCGAGAAGTTCAGCGGCACCTGCTGGGTGACCGCTGTGAAGTTGGAAGCCTGGCTCAGCGGGATTGACAGCTTCACGACCTTCCCCTTGTGGTCCGGGACCGAGCCGAGCTCTTGCTTGACCGCCTGGTCGTCGGCAGCGCCCGGGTTGTAGAACAGCATCACCACGACCTTGTGCGAGGTGATCGCCGCCTTGACCGTGCTGAGGTTCTGCGCAGTCGCCGGCTGCGGGCTGGCCTTGGCCGCCGTGGTCTTGGCGGCCGTGGTCTTGGCGGCCGGACGACTGCTCGAATGGCCGGCCGGCTTCGCCGCGCTCGGGGCTGGAGCAGGCGGGCTGCTCGAGGCAGCCGGGGAGCTCGCAGCGTTCTCGTTGCCGGACGCGGCGTTGCTGGCGTTCGAGATTCCGACCGCCTGCTTGGCCTTGTTGATGTCCGACTGGTAGGCGCCGAGGCCCTGGGACTTGCCGGATCCGGCGCTGGTCGACGAGCCCGGCTTGAGCGCGACGATCCACAGCGCAAAGAACGCGACGGTGCCGACGAGAAGGGCAATCAGCGAGCGGGACGCGGGCATGGCCAGCGACATCATCGGCAGAACCCCGCGTCGGCATGAGGCCGCCGGGCGGGCACTAGACGCTCGCCTGGACGCCGGCTACAGCCGGCGCAGCCCGAGCTCCCGCAATTGCGCAGCTTCGACCGGGGCCGGGGCGCCGGTCAGCGGGTCAGTGCCGCTGGCTGCCTTGGGGAACGCGATCACGTCGCGGATCGACGGCCGGCCGGCAAGCAAGGCCACGATACGGTCGATCCCCATGGCGATGCCACCGTGTGGCGGAGCGCCATAGCGCAGCGCGTCAAGCAGAAACCCGAAGCGAGCCTGCGCCTCCTCCGGACCGAGCGCCAGGAGCTCGAACACCCGCTCCTGCACATCCCGGCGATGGATTCTGATCGATCCGCCCCCGATCTCGCTGCCGTCGAGCACCAGGTCGTACGAGCGCGAGCTGAGGCTGGCGGGATCGTTCAGATCGCCGGTGGGGGCGGTGAACGGATGGTGGGCTGAATCCCAGCGCTGCTGTTCGGGATTCCAGAAGAAGGCGGGGAACTCGACGATCCAGCGGATGTCGTGGCGCGAGCGATCGATCAGGTCAAAGCGCCGCCCGAGCTCCATCCGGAGCGCGCTCAGCGCCTGGCCGGCGGTGGTGATCTCGTCGGCGACGATCAGCAGGAGGTCGCCCGCGTTGGCCTCCAGCTCCCGGTTGACCGCGCCGAGCTGCTCGGGCGTCAGGAACTTCGCCACCGGCGAGCGCCATCCCCCCGCACCGTCCTGCACGAACGCCCACACGAGGCCCTTGGCGCCATGCTGTCGGGCCAGCTCCGTCAGCGCGTCAAGCTCTGAGCGTGCAAGCTCGCGGGGGCCGGCGTTGAGCCCACGCACCACGCCGCCGGCTGCCAGGACATCGGCGAACACCTTGAAGTTGGTTCCGTGGACCGCCTCGCCGAGGTCGTGGAGCTCCAGCCCGAAACGGGTGTCCGGACGATCGATCCCGTAGCGGGACACGGCTTCGGCGAACGTCATCCGGGGCCACGGGGGTGGCGGCACGGCAAAGTCCTCCCGTTCGAACACCGCCCCCAACACCGCCTCCATCACCTCAATCACATCGTCCTCGCCGACGAACGCCATCTCCAGGTCGAGCTGGGTGAACTCGGGCTGACGGTCGGCGCGGGTGTCCTCGTCGCGGAAGCAGCGCGCGATCTGGTAGTAGCGTTCGAACCCCCCGATCATCAGCAGCTGCTTGAACAGCTGGGGCGACTGCGGCAGTGCGTAAAACGAACCGGGCTCGATCCGCGCCGGCACCAGGTAGTCACGCGCGCCCTCCGGAGTCGAGCGGGTGAGGTCGGGGGTCTCGATCTCGAGGAAGTCCCGCCCGTTGAGGACCTCCCGCATCGTCGCTATGACGCGGTGCCGCAGCGCCAGGGCGGCCTGCATCTCGGGCCGGCGGAGGTCGAGAGAGCGATGGCGAAGCCTGAGGTTCTCGTCGACCGACTCGCCTTCCTCGAGCGGGAACGGCGGCGTCTCGGCGTCGGCCAGCAGCTCAAGCTCGCTCACCGCCAGCTCGATCTCGCCGGTCGACAGGTTGGGATTGACGTTTGCCGGGTCACGCCGCGCCACCTGTCCGGCAGCGCTGACCACGTCCTCGGAACGCAGCGCGTGGGCGGCCTCGTGGGCTGCCGGTGCCGTGTCGGGGTGGAACACCAGCTGCACGATGCCCGACCGGTCGCGCAGGTCGATGAAGATCAGGCCGCCGTGATCCCGGCGGCGCGCGACCCAGCCCGCCACCCGAGCATGGGTGCCGGCGCGCGCGGCGGTGAGCGCTCCGCACCAGGTGTCGCGATACCCGTTCGGCCGCGGCGCCTGCCTCACGAAAGCTCCCTGGCCCGCAGGATCGCCGGGATCACCTCGCCGAGCGACAGCTCCCGCTGCTCGCCGCTCTGCATCTCCTTGAGGCTCGCGCGTTCATCCTCGCCGAGGATCGCGACAAACCGCGCCCGCAACCGATCCGCCTGCTTGAGCTGACCTTTCAGCGAGCGACCGGCCAGCTCCTGCTGGGCGCGGAGCCCCGCGCGGCGCGCGGCGTGGGTGAGCTGAAACGCTCGCTGCGAGGCCTCAGGATCGGCAACCGCCACGTAGATGTCGACCAGCGCGGGCGCGATCGGCAGCTCGCCGCCCGCCAGCAGCATCCGCTCCACGCCCGCCGCCCATCCCACGGCCGGGGTCGGGGGACCCTCCAGCTGCTCGATCAACAGGTCGTAGCGTCCGCCCCCGGCCACACCCGACTGAGCGCCGAGCGCGTCGCTTGAGAATTCGAACAACGTGCGCGTGTAATAGTCGAGGCCGCGGACCAGCGTCGGGTCGAGCTCGTAGCGAAGCCCGGCCTCATCAAGTAGCACGCACACCCGCTCCAGGTGCCCGGCATCCTCGGAGTCCAGCCGGTCGAGCAGCTTTGGCGCTTCAGCCATCACCGCGCGGGTCTCCGCGTCGGTGGCGTCGAAGGCCCGCAGTGGATTGAGATCGATCCTTGCGCGCACCTCCGGCGAGAGCCGCTCCTCGCGAGCTCGCAGGTAGGCCTTGAGCTCCTCGCGATATTCAGCCCGCGTGCCTGGGGTGCCCAGGCTTGTCAGGTGCAGCCGCGTGGCCCGGACGCCGAGGGCCGCAAACAGATCCGCAAGCAGCACGATCAGCTCGGCGTCGGCCTCGGGTTGCTCCGAACCGATCGTCTCAGCGCCGACCTGCCAGAACTGCCGGTGGCGACCCCGCTGCGGCGCCTCGGCGCGAAAGAAGCTCGACAGATACCAGAGCTTCACCGGCTGCGCCAGCTTGTGCATCCCGTGCTCGATGTACGCGCGACAGACGGGCGCGGTGCCCTCCGGCCTCAGCGTGAGCGAGCGCCCCCCACCGTCTTCGAAGCTGTACATCTCCTTCTGGACGATGTCGGTCGCCTCCCCCACCCCGCGCGCGAACAGCTCCGTGTACTCGAAGGCCGGGGTCTCGACCCGAGCGAAGCCGGCACCCTCGAGGATCCGCTTGGCATGTGCCTCGACCACCTCGCGGCGCGCAGCCTCCTCGGGAAGCACGTCGAACGTGCCGCGGGGGGCTTGGATCACCGTTCGGCTAGTTCGCGCAGAAACGGATTGCTCGCGCGCTCGCGTCCGAGCGTGGTGAGCGCCATGTGGCCCGGGTAGACCGTCGTCTCGGCCGGGAAGCGCTCTACCAGCGACTCGATCGAGGCCAGCAGCGTTGGCCAGTCGCCGCCGGGAAGATCCACCCGGCCGACCGACCCCTGGAACAGGACATCGCCGGAGAACAGCGCCTCCTCGGCCGGCAGCGCGTAGCTGACGTGGCCGGGGCTGTGCCCAGGCGTGAACAGCACCTCGATGCTCAACCCGGCCAGCTCGAGTGTCTCGCCGCCCTCGACCGTGTGGTCGGCCTCGTAGCTCTCAAACGGCCCGAACCCTGGCCAGGGGACGTAGTCCATCACGTTGGCGAGGACGTGGGTCTCGAGCTTCGGGCAATAGACCGGAGCGCCGGTAGCCCGCGCGAGCGGAGCGACCGCGCCGATGTGGTCGAAGTGCGTGTGGGTGATGAGGATCGCCTCGACGGAGTCGATCCCGAGCTCTGCGATCGCGCCCAGCAGCCGCTCCGGCTCCTCCCCCGGATCGACGATCAGGGCGCTCGAGGCGCCGCGCTCGCGGACAACGAAGCAGTTCTCCTGCACCGGTCCGACCGTGAACATCCGCGCGTCGATCATCGCCCAGACGCTTTCTTTCGCTGCCGGCGGTTGTAGAGCGCGCGCTCCAGGTAGTACCCCGCGGGGACGTAGATGACCATCGCGAAGACCGCGAAGGCGATCGCCACCGGCACCTTGTTGCTGCCCTTGGCGGTCAGCACCAGGAACACGAACACCAGCGCTGCTGCCAGCCCCGCGCGTGTGATCGACGACCTCCAGGTCGGCGGGGTGTTGAGCCGCCGCTCGCGCGCGGTCGCGCGGTCTTGCTTCTTGCGCTCCTCAGCGGTCAGCGGACGACCGGTCCGGCCGCGGGTCTCGATCGTCCCGGCGGGAGTTCCGCGATGCTTCGTCCGGCGCTTGCGTCTGGTCTGAGCCACCGTGAATGGAGCTTAGTCGTTGGCTTCGAGCGCGTCCTCGACGGTTGCGCGATTACGGACGCGTAGATGCTCGGGAAATTGCTCGAACGCCGCCCGCGGCGCCAGCCCGACAAGCTCGGCTTCGGCGATCTGCGCGCGGGCCCCGATCTTGTCGACCACCCTCGCCAGCGGTACCTCGGCCGGATCCTCGACGTTGATCGACACCTGCGCCACGCCCCGCCGCTCGAGCCAGAGGCCCAGGGCCCGGACGCCCGGCAGCCCATCTGCACCTCCCTCGCGGATTGCCGCCGCGATGGCCTTGGCGTCGTCTTCGGAGGCCGGAGGAGCGAGCTCGACGTTGAACGCCACGAGTGGCGGACGCGCGGCGAGAAGTACCGCGCCGGCGGTTGGATGCAGCCGTGGCGGCCCGAAGTCCGGCTGCAGCTCCTTGCCCGCGAGGCGTTCGGCCAGTCGCTGCGGGCCTCCGCGCCGGAGCTCTGCGCGCGTGCGCCCTCCGGCGAGGGCGCCGTACAGGAAAACGGGGAGCTCGAGCTCCGTCCCCAGCAGATCGCCAAGCACGAGGGCCTCGGCGATCGCGGCCCCGCGCTCGCGGTCGTTCAGGTAGACGATCGGCGCGACGTCGAGCACCCCGACGCGCGGGTGCACTCCGCGGTGGGTCGTGACGTCAAGGCGCTCGACCGTCGCCCGGCCGCCCTCGAGAACTGCCTGCGCCAGCCGTCCCGGCACCCCCGCAATCGTGATCACGCTCCGGTTGTGATCCGGGTCGGTGTGGATACCGAGCCGCTGCGCGTCGAACGCCTTGGCGATCGCCTCGATCAGCACCGCGTCACGGCCCTCTGAGATGTTGGGGACCGCCAGCAGCACCGCCGGGGTCGATGGCGTCGGCGGCGGTGCGGCGGCCATTCCGGCTGATCATATGCCGGGCTTGACCCCCCGGGGCGAGCCTTTGCCTGCGACCATTCCCCGCGTGGGGCACATCGTGGCGGCGCATCTGGCCTACGCCCGTCCGGGCGCTGAGCTTCTCTTCTCCGAGGTTTCGTTCCGCATCTCGCCCGGGGAGCACGTCGGGCTGGTCGGCGCCACGGGGTCGGCAAGAGCACCATCCTGCGGATCCTGGCCGGCGAGCTGACCGCTG
>DAIQND010000044.1:0-14605 GCA_036788555.1 Solirubrobacteraceae bacterium
ACCTCGGCGGTCGGGAGCATGGTGATCACGACGTCGGCGCCGCTCACCACCTCGGGCGCCGAGGCCGCCTCCTGGGCGCCGCGCTCGGCCAAGTCCTTCAGATGCTGCGGCTGGCGGTCCCAGGCGAGGACCGCCAGGCCCTGGCTCAGCAGCCGGCGCGCCATCGCCGAGCCCATCAGACCCACCCCCAGCAGCCCGACGCGATGACCTTCCTGGTCTGGGGAATCGGCAGCAGCCATGTTTTCCTCCTCGTTCGGGGTCTTGAAATTTGGGAGTTTCCTCTCCGGCGAAAGGACGCGTCGTACCCGCGGTGCCAAGGAACTACTCTGCGCCGTGATGGCGATCATCGCCTGCCCGACCTGCGGCGCGCGTAACCGCGTCGGACCGATCCAGCGGGGGACGCCCCGCTGCCCGAAATGCAAGAACCCGCTTCCGTGGGTGGTCAGCGCCGACGCTGACACGTTCGGCGCCGAAACGACCGCGTCGGTTCCGGTCGTGGTCGACTATTGGGCGGCCTGGTGCGGCCCCTGCCGGATGATCTCCCCGGTCCTGGAGGATCTGGCCCAGCGTCACGCCGGGCACCTCAAGGTGGTCAAGGTCGACGTCGACGCCAATCCCTCGCTCGCCGCGCAGGCCGGCGCCCAGTCGATCCCGCTTCTCGTCGTGATGAGTCAAGGCCAGGAGCGCGACCGGATCGTCGGCGCCCTGCCACGTGCTGTGCTCGAGCAGCGGCTCGCGCCGTACCTCGACGGGTAGGGCGCTAGCGCTCGCCCGGTGGCGCGTCCGCATGCCAGCCGAGCGTGCGCCGCTGAGCCTTGGGAAGCGCGCTGACGACGAGGTCGTAGGAGTCCTCGATCATGTCCTTGAGCATCTGCTCGGGTAGCGATCCGTCGATGATCACGGTGTTCCAGTGGCGCTTGTTGAGGTGATAGCCGGGAATCACCGCCGGGTGCAGCTTGCGGAGCTGCTCGGCGAGTGGCGGCTCGCACTTCAGGCTCACGCTCAGCGGGCGCGCAGAAAGCCGCGAGAGCGCGAATATCCTGCCCGCGACCTTGAACACCGAGGTCCCGGGGTTGAACGGAAACGTTTCGACGGCGCCTGGGAAGGAGAGGCAGTGGCGGCGGAGCGTCGCAGGGCGCATCACGGCGGCTTTGTCCAGCTGAGGACCGTGGCCGTGCCGGGCTGCTTTGGGGCGCGCCCGGCCGCGATCTCCTCCCGCAGCCGTGCCAGGCCCGCTCGCAGTTCATCGGGATGGTCGCGTCGCATCCGCTCGAAGTAGCTCGTCTCTCCGCGCTCGGCCGCCTGCAGCACGCGCGCGGGGTCTGCCGAGATCGCCGCCAGCGACGCGTCCTCCATGTCCTCAAAGCGGAAAGCGGAAAGCTCCGCGCCCGGCAGTTGCTCGAGGAAGGCCGCCCGCGGCGGGTGCGTTGCCTGCATCCACGCCCGGCTGGCGGGAAAGTAGTCGAGGATCCACAGCGTCGCGGCGTCCTCCTCCATGAACCCGACCAGCACGAGCCGCCCGCCGGCGGTGAGGATGCGCCGCGCCTCGGCCAGCGCCGCCGCCCGATCCTCGACGTGGTGCAGCATCGAGACCATCATCACCGCGTCGAAGGTCCCATCCTCGAAGGGCAGCTGCCGCGCGTCCGCCTCGACGGTCGGCAGGCCCTTGGCCACCGCCCGGGCCAGCATCTGGGGCGAGCGATCCACGACAACCGGCTCCCATCCCACCCGCCGCAGAGCGAGGGCGTAGTTACCCGTCCCGCCACCAACATCGGCGAGCCGGGATCCGGGCGCGCCCGCAAGCGCCTCGCGCAGTGGCCGGAGAACCGACGGGCTTGCCGAACGCGTCTCGTCGTAGCGCTCGGCTTGGCGCGAATAATCCGGCAGCAGGCTCAAGGCTCCCAACGTGTGACTGTCTTAATCCTGTCGATGGAACGGTCGAACGACAGGATCTCACCCACCCCTGTTGATTCAGCTTGCGCCACGACATATGCGTCCGCGAAGTCAAGGCGGTCAAGTTCGTAGAGCTCCAGAGCGCGAAGCAGCGTCGCCGTATCGACGGTGTCGATCGATCGGAACGCGATCACCGAGCGCATGAGTTCGGCGACGCCTGTGCGCTCGACCTCGTAGAAAGACTCGAGCACGTACACAGTCTCGGCCAACACGAGGTCCGTAGCAGGAGCTGTTCCTCGGCGGCGAGGGCGGCAGTTGCGCGTGCCGCCAGCTCCGGCGGGTCGCCAGTCAGGTGCCGGACCAGGACGTTCGTGTCCAGAAATGCGGTCAGTGTCTTCGCCCGGCACGTTCACGCCGGGTGCGTCGGAGCACTTCGTCCCAGGGTGTGCCGCGCTTGCGGGCGGGCACAGCCGTCGACGCGGACCAGACTCCGGCCACAGCCGGCCGAGCTCTCCGCGGCCGCCCGCGCCACCTCTCAGACCTCCACACGCCGAACCTGATGTGAGCGTGCGCCTCGTCTTCAGCTGAACAATGCGGCGATGCCGTGCTCGGAGGCGAAGGTCAGGCAGGCGCGGCGGCCTCCCGGATCCTCGGCATGAACACGACATCGCCGCCGGGTCCCATCAGCGACCAGCCCGCATCCGCCTGACGGAGCCTCAGCCTCTGAGCGCGGTTCTCACGCAGGCAGGGCTCTACGAGGCTCCTGATCTCGGACGGCTGCAGACGCCTTGCGGTGGAATCCACCATCTGCGCCTGAGCATCCCGCGCGGCGATAAGACCCAGGGCAGACCAATCGCTGAATTGCGTAAGAGCTCTGCGGCGCTTCAGCGGGCGACGGCCGCCGAGGTACCGAGCACCTGCCCGGAGCCGCCGAGCGCCTGAACCGCGTAGTACGCGGCGGCGCCCGGGACCCACATCTTCGTCTCAAACGAGCTCTTCGGGAACTGGCCCACCGGGCTCAGCGTCGTCGCGCTGGGACCGGAGAGCACCTGCCAGCTCTGGACGGTGGTCGCGCCGTTCCAGCTCGCGTAGATCCGCGTGCCGTTGGGCGTCGGCACCGCTGCCACCGACGGCGGGGTGGTCGGCTGGCCCCACCACTGGAAGCGGAACCCGCGGTAGGAGGCGACCGGCAGCGCGAAGTGCAGGCTGAAGCGCTCGGCGCCGTAGCGGCCGAACTCGGTGAAGTAGGCGTTCTCGCCCCAGCCGATGAAGGTGTTGCCGTCGGCCAGCGGCTCGACGCTGCCCTGGCTGGTCGAGAGCAGCGGCGGCGTGTCGGTGTAGGCGTGGATCAGCGTGGCGCGCCGGCGTCTGAGGTTCAGGCGGATGTGCAGCGCGCGGGACTGGGGCTCATCGGTCTCGCCGCCATCGCTGGCATTGTCGAACACGGTGAGCGTGCCGTCGGGCTGCATCCGGGCGTGGTGCTGCCACTCGAAGGCCGCTCCGGGTCCGATCTTCAAGAACGAGTGCTTGCCGCCGATCACCATGGTGATCCGGCCGGTCCGCATGTCGATCTCGTAGAGCGACCAGGTGTTGCGGCCGGACACCAGCAGCTTGTCGCCCGGGAGCTGCTGGATCGAGTTGAGGTGAAAGAAGTCGTAGGGCAGGGTCGAGCCGGGCCTGCCGGCGTAGGTAGCGCTCAGCGCCACGTGGCCGCTGGCGTGCCACTCCCAGATCACCTGCCCGGTGGCCACGTTGACCTCCTGGACGATCGAGTCCATCAGGATCCCGTGCCGGGGGCCGCCGATCGAGGAGAGGTCGGCCTTGATCGGCGCGTAGACGCTGAGCAGCGCGTTGCCGTCGGGGGTGAGCTGGAACTCGTGCGCGTCGGCGTAGTAGCCGTTGCCCGCGCGCACCCTGGCCACCTGCTGGTACTGGTGGTTGAGGATCACCCCGGTGCCGAATTCGATCCCGGGGCCCTGCCAGTAGGTCAGCACCGACTGACCCTGGTAGCTCTGCACGGCGAAGTTGAACGCCACCGCGCGCTGCAGCGGCTGGAAGTAGATGAGCCGGCCCTGCGGATCCAGGATCAGGGGACCGACCTGCCACGAGTTCTCGACGTCGCCGAAGATGTCCCCCTGGCCGGGGTCGGGGTCGGTGCCGGAGACGATCGGGATCGGGGGGTGAAGCGAGGGGGCGGAGTAGAAGCTCGCCACCCCGGCCGGCGGCCGGGCGGCGTGGGCGCTAGTTGCGCTGTCTGCCGAGCTTTGCTCGAGATGACCGGCCGCGGCGGGCACCCTCACCGCGATCCCGAACGAGAAGCGCACGTGGGTGGCGCCGGGGGCGCCGGTAGCGGTGCCGGCCGCCGGTGAGCTGAGGGTCGCGCGCACCGACACCCGCTCGCCCGCCCTGAAGGGCCGAGCCGGGGCGAACGCGGCGCCACCTCCGCCCGGGAGCTCCACCAGGCGCCCGCTGTGGCGCCCGCTGCGCGAGCCGACCACGGTCAACGACCTGATCTGCGCCGGCACGAGCGCCGGGAAGCCGACGTCGGTGTGGGGGGATGCGTCGGGGGTGCCGGGGAACGGCTGCACGTCAAGCGCGGCGCGCGCGGCCGCGCCAGCGCGCACCAAGGCTGACGCGCCGCTGGCCGATCCCGACGCCACGAGCCCCAGCCCGAGTGCGCCCAGCGTCACGAGCACCGCCAGCTGGCGCCACGCAAGAGGTCCCGAACGTCGTAGATCGTCTCGCATACTCACCCCCGGCGAACAAGAACATAACCGGCAGGCGGAAGTAGCGGTCCCGGTGCGCGGCGCCGCGTATGCGCCCCGCCCGCAGGCGCTGCGCCGTCGCAACCCTGCGGACTCCCGCGTGTTTCAGAGGCAGATTTGGCCGCTCGTCGGATCTCACTCGTGGTGGGGGCTCTCTTGGCCGCGCTCGGCTGCGCGCAGACTGCCGCTGCCCAGGGCCCCACGTATCTGCCCCAGCCGCCGACCAAGCAGGTCCTCTACCAGGACGGGCAGACCGACCGCTACCTGCTCGGCGGCACCTGGCTATACCGGGCCGACCCGGGGGATGTGGGGGTCAGCCAGGGGTGGTGGGCCGACCAGCCGGCGACCGACGGCTGGAGTCCGGTCAGCGTCCCCAACTCCTACAACGCCGGGGACCTCTCGCTTCAGAGCTACGACGGCTACGTCGGCTGGTACCGGCGGGACTTCACGCTGCCGCCGGGCGCCTTCCCGAGGTACGTTCCGGCCAGCGCCCGGCACTGGATCCTGCGCTTCGAATCGGTCGTCTACTACGCCACCGTCTGGCTGAACGGGCGCCAGATCGCCACCCACGCCGGCGGCTATTTGCCGTGGGAGGTCGACCTGCGTGGGCTGCGCGCCGGGTCGAACCGCCTGATCGTCCGCGTCGATAACCGCACCGGGCCCAGCGCGCTGCCCGCCGGACCGGGGAGCGCCTGGTGGAACTTCGGCGGGCTGCAGCGCGAGGTCTACCTGCGGGCGGTGGCCCGCGCCGACCTCCAGCAGGTGCTGATCCGCCCGCTGCTGCGCTGCGTGCCTGGCTGCCCGGCGACGATCCAGGAACAGGCGACCGTGCGCAACGTCACCGGCCAGACCCAAACCGTGCAGCTGTCCGGCTCCTACGGGGGCGTCCCGGTCTTCTTCGGGCGCGCGCGGCTCCGGCCCCACGCGACCTGGCTGGCCAAGGCCAGCGTCGTGATCCCCCACCCCCGTCTGTGGGCGCCTGGCAGCCCGACGCTCTACCGCGCCACGCTGACGCTGAGCGACGCCTGGGGACGGCCGCTCGGCGGCTACCTTGACTACTCCGGAATCCGCTCGATCACCGTCAAGCACGGGCAGCTTGAGCTCAACGGGCGGCCGCTGAACCTGCGCGGCGTCGACATCCAGGAGGACAACCTCGCCTCCGGTGCCGCTCTCAGCCCGGCGCAGCTGGCCCAGCAGCTCGGCTGGGTCCGCCAGCTCGGGGGCACCGTGATCAGGGCCCACTACCCGGTCGGGCCGGTGATGGAGGAGCTGGCAGACCGGGCGGGGATCCTGATCTGGTCAGAGATTCCCGTCTGGGGGGTGCCGAACCAGTACTTCGGCCAGCCGGCCTGGCGCGCCGATGCCTACTCGCTGCTTCGCCAGAACATCCTCGATAACCAGGACCATCCATCGATCCTGCTCTGGAGCATCGCCAACGAGCCTTCGCAGCCGCCGAACTCCGACCAGGTCTCCTACATCCAGACCGCGGTGGGGATCGTCCACAGGCTCGACCCCACGCGCCCGGCCGCGATGGCGATCATGGGGATCCCGGGCTACGTGTGCGGGGGCGCGTACGCGCCGCTGCAGGTGATCGGCGTCAACGAGTACTTCGGCCTGTTTCAGGAGGCGGGCGGCGTGACCGACGATCGCGACGCGCTCTCGCCGTTCCTGGACAGCCTTCGGGCCTGTCACCCCAACCAGGCGCTGATGGTGACCGAGTTCGGCTTCGACGGCGACCGCAACGGGCCGGTGGAGGAGTACGGCACCTACCAGCACCAGGACGACATGCTGGCCTTCCACCTCGGCGTGCTGGCCGGCAAGAGCTGGCTGTCAGGCGCGATCATCCAGACCCTCCAGGACTTCGTGAGCTCGCCCTGGTACAACGGCGGCGACCCGTGGCCTGACCCGCCGTTCAACCAGAAGGGCCTGGTCGACCGGTACGGAAACCCGAAGCCGGCCTTCGGGATCGTGTCGGGCAGCTTCCACGCGACCCAGCAGCTTGGGCCGCGCGGCGGCGCCCTGATCTCGGGCCGGCGCGGCGGCGGCTGATCGAAAGCTCAGGCCTGCGGGCTGCCGGCGCGCTCGCAATGGGCGCGGAAGTCGCGCTCGAAGCGCTCCCAGTCGACGCTCGGCGGACCGCCGCCGGGGACGTCGCCGGGGTCATCCCAGCCGCCGCCCGGCCAGCCGCCATCATCCTCGCCCCGCCCGCCGCGGGCGCTCAGCTCAAACCGCGCGACGTTGGCGAACAGCGCCGCGCTGGCCGCACCGAGCAGCAGCGAGCTCGTCCCGAAGAACAGCGGAATCGAGACCGCCGCCGGGCGCAGGCCGATCAGGCACAGCGCGAGGACGCCGAGCGCGCCGGCTGCGAGCAGCAGCTTGGCCACCCGGGCGCAGCGCCGGCGATGCCGGGCCAGCTGCCGGTCGCTGAGGGGAAGGTCGAGCTGGAGGGGGAATTCGCCGCCCGCGGAGTAGAGATCCATATTCGCCCCCGGGTCAGGCCACCGGTCGCGGCAGCGGCTTCTCGGCGGCCTGATTGACCGGCCCGAGCTGATCGCCGCAGTGCGGGCAGGTGTGCGGCGCCTCGAGCTGGTGGTCGGCCAGCGAGTTCCAGGTGGTCTGGCAGTTGGTGCATAGACGACGGTTCATATGAGCCCCTTGTGTCCGTCTGGTTTTGACTCCCTACCCGGCGTATCGGCAGAGACGCCCGTGGGCAATAGCCTGTCTGATCTCCAGCTCCGGCGACCGGCTACGCTTTCGCTCCCGATGGCGCCAACCACCTCAGGCCCGAGGCCAGCCGGTCAGGCGCGGCCGCCCGAACTTAGCATCCGCGCCCCGCTGCTCAAACACAAGTCGGTCCCGATCGGCGCGGTCAAAAAGCAATTCTGAGCCCCCCGGACCCAGACCAGCTGCTGGCCGAGACTCGCGCGTTCAACGCCGAGCTCGAGCGGCTGCTGGCGACGATGCCGCCGGTCGAGTCGCTGCCGCCGGAGCAGACGCGGCGGGCGCGGCGGGAGGGCCGCGGGATCTTCCCCGCGCCGGTGTTCCTGCCTGAGGCGCGGACGCTGGAAATCGACGGTCCGGGCGGGCCGCTGGCGCTGCGGATCATCGCGCCCAAGCGTGAGCCGGCCGGGACCTACCTGCACATCCACGGCGGCGGCTGGACGCTCGGCGAGAACGACATGCAGGACCCACGCCTCGCGCGCGTGGCGGACGACACCGGGCTGACGGTGGTGAGCGTCGGCTACCGGCTGGCCCCCGAGCACCCGTATCCCGCCGGCCCCGACGACTGCGAGGCGGCCGCGCTGTGGTTGGTGGGGGAGGGCCGCACGGCGGTGGCGGGGGCGGCGGGATACGGCACGGTGGCGGGGGATCGCCCGCTGGCCATCGGCGGCGATTCCGCGGGAGCGCACCTGGCGGTGCTTACGCTGCTGCGGCTGCGCGATCGCCACGCCATCACCGGCGCGTTCTCCGCCGCCGTGCTCGAGTACGGCGGCTTTGACCTGTCGCTGACCCCGAGCCAGCGGCTGTGGGGACAGCGCAACCTGGTGCTCTCGACGCCGCTGATCCGGTGGTTCGGCGACCAGTTCCTGCCCGACCACGACCTCGAGCAGCGCCGCGACCCCGACATCTCGCCGCTCTACGCCGACCTGTCTGGGATGCCGCCGGCGATCTTCACCGTCGGCACCGAGGATCCGCTGCTCGACGACACGCTGTTCATGGAGGCGCGCTGGCGGGCCGCCGGCGGCCGGACGGAGCTTCGGATCTGGCCCGAGGCGCCGCACGGGTTCGTCTCGCTGCCGATGAGCGTGGCCGACGCGGCGCTGGCGGCCCAGCACGAGTTCCTGCGCCGGACGCTCAGCGCGCCCGCGGGCTAGACCAAGTCGGTCAGCCCGCGGGCTGGGCGGCGAATGGTCAGCCGACCACGAGCAGCGAATTGCCCTCCGGGTCGCGCAGCCAGAACATCGGCGGCACCGGGTCACCCATGCGGGCGACCTCGGCGTCGACGTCGACTCCCTGCGCCTTGAGCTCGGCGTGGTAGGCATCGATGTCGGTGGAGTGCAGGCTGATGCCGGTCTCCCGGCCACCCGAGGACCCGCCGGGGGGCGGCGGGGCCAGCGCGACGGTCGTCTCTGACTCCGCGAGCCCCACCTCGACCCAGCGGTACTTGTCGCCGAACGGGATGTCGACCCGCTTCTCAAAGCCGAGCTTGTCGGTGTAGAACTGGATCTGCGTGTCCTGATCGGCCACCGGGATGATCACGGTGGCGATCTTGTCGACGCGAGTGGTGGTGATCACGATCTCCTCCTGGGAATGGAAGTTACGCACACTAAGACCCGCCCCGCTCTGAAAACTCATCGCTTGCTCTACAGGAGGCGCTGGACCGCTGCCGCCAGGTCACGGAAGTCATCGAGACGGCCGAGCGCGTCCCAGACCTTCTCCGGGTCGATCTCGAGGTAGAGGTCAGATCTGCTCGGCGAGCTGCCGCCGGCGCTTCGATCAGCGCTCGAGGCGCGCCAGTCGCGCCTGTACGCGCTCAGCGTCGACCAAATCGCCCGTCCTCGATCCGTCGCGCTACCCCCGAGGAAAGCGTCGCCCGCAACGGAGCCGTGTCGAGGAAGAGGAGTATCGCGCGCGTTTCGAGCCGGACCCGGTTGGCGTGGTCGCGCTCGAGCAGCCTGACGCCGTCGCGGATCGCCCAGCCCACGACGCCGCGGGTTCCTACCCGCGCTTGACCGCCTGCAGCGTGAAGCTGTGGGGCACGCGCCAGGGGCGCTCGCGCAGGCGCCATTCGCCCAGCTCGAGCTGTTCCATCTGGCCGGGGAGCGCCTCCCACGAGACGCTGTCGTGCTCGGTCAGCATCGTCAGCTCGAGCCCTTGCTCGAGCAGCGCGCTTACCGTCTCGCCGAGCCCGTGCTGCCAGATGTGGATCTGGTTGTGCTCGAAGCTCGCGTCGGTTTGCACGTAGGTGCTGGTCTCGTTGAACACCATCGGCTCCTCGCGCTCGAAGTACGGATACCTGACGACCAGCAGCCCGTCGGAGCGCTCGTCGTCGAGCGCCCACAGCATCGGGTGCGCCTCGCGCAGGAACAGGCGCCCACCGGGCGCGAGCAGCTGCGCCACCACCTCGGCCCAACCGGCGATCGACGGCAGCCAGCACAGCGCGCCGACCCCCGTGTACACCAGGTCAAAGCGCCCGCGCCCCAGCACCGAGAGGGCGCCATAGAGCTCTGACTCGACGAACTTCACCTCCGCGCCACAGCGCGCGGCGAGCTCCCGCGCCTCGGCCAGCGAGGCGGGGGAGAAGTCAAGCCCGGTCATCCGCGCCCCGAGCCGGGCCAAGGAGACCGTGTCGGTGCCGATGTGGCACTGGAGGTGGACGCCGCGCAGACCGCGGATGTCGCCCAGGCGGGGGAGATCGAAGCGGACGACGTGGCTGAGGAAGCTGGGGTCCTCGATGAACCGCTCGCGCGCGTAGTCGGGCGAGGCGGCGTGGGCGGGCGCGCGCTCGTCCCAGTTGGCGCGGTTGAGCTCTGCGTAGTGCTGCACGCGCGTCAGGAGGCCAGCCGCCGGGTCAGCGCGCCGGCGATCGGCCGCGGGAGGCGCTCGATCACCCGCAGCGCGGTCGGCATCGCCTTGAGCTGGCGCGGGCTGTAGACGTTCGGGACCGGGACCTCGATCAGGTGGGGCCCGGGCTCGGCGATCGCCCGCTCGAGCGCGCGCAGCAGCTGCTCTGCGGTCTCGGCGCGTTCGGCGGGCACGCCCAGGCCGCCGGCGAGCTTGACGAAGTCGAGGTCCGGCTCGCTCAGGTCGAGCTGCGCCCTTGCCTTCTCGCCGCCGCCGTCGGCTCCGACCCTGGCCAGTTCCACCCTGAGGATTCCGTAGGAGCGGTTGTTGAAGATGACGACGGTGACGTTCAGCTGCTCCCGCGCCATCGTCCACAGCGCCTGGACGGTGTACATGCCCGAGCCCTCGGCCTGGAGCGCGAACACCGGGCGATCCGGCGCGGCGACCGCCGCGCCGACCGCCGCCGGCAGCCCCTGCCCGATTGCTCCGCCGGTGAGCGTCAGCCAATCGTGGCGCGGCGCGCCCGCGGTGTGCCCCGGCAGCGAGCGCCCGGAGGTAACCGCTTCCTCGGAGACGATCGCGCCCTCGGGGAGGATCGCCCCGATCGCCTGGCAGGCCTTCTCGGCGGTGAGCGAGCCGGTCGGGCGCTCCGGGCGCTCCGGCTGCTGCACGGCAGGCTCGCTGCCGGCGGCGCCGAGGGCCTCGACCAGCGCTTCGAGGCTCGCGACCACGTCCCCCTCCGGTGGCGACAGCTCGTGCACCTCGCAGCCCTCGGGAACCAGGTAGCTCTGGAGTCCCGGATAGGCGAAGAACGACACCGGCGCCTTGGCGTCGACGAGCACGAGGTGCTTTAGCCCCTCGAGCTGAACCGAGACGAGCTCCGGCACGTACCCCAGACGCTCGACGGCGGGCAGCCCGGCGCCGCGCTCGAGCCGCGCCGGGAAGGTTTCAGCCAGCACCTTCGCGCCGGTGGCGGCCGCGATGCGTCCGGCCGCGCGCAGCCCCGGCTCGCGCAGCGCGCGCCCGCCGAGCAGCAGCGCGGCGCGCCGCCCGGAGCGCAGCGCCTGGGCGATGGCTCCGAGCGCTTCCGCGGAAGCGGGGGGTGGGGGAGTGCGGGTCAGCGGCGGGGCGGGTTCGGCGCCCTCTTCCCAGGAGACGTCGGCCGGCAGGATCAGCGTCGCCACCTGGCCCGGCGGGCCGTTGGCGGCGGCGATCGCCGCCGCCGCGTCGCGCGCCACCTCGGCAACGGTTTGCGAGGTCCGCACCCAGCCCGAGACGTTGCCCGCCACCGATTCGATGTCGGATTGCAGCGGCGCGTCGTACTGGGTGTGAAAGGTGGCGTGATCGCCGACGATGTTGACGATCGGCGTGTGCGCCCGGCGCGCGTTGTGGAGGTTGGCCAAACCGTTGCCGAGCCCCGGCCCGAGGTGCAGCAGCGTCGCCGCGGGGGCGTCGGCCATCCGCGCGTAGCCGTCGGCCGCCCCGGTCGCCACCCCCTCGAACAGCGCCAGCACCGCGCGCATCTCCGGCACCGAGTCGAGCGCGGCGACGAAGTGCATCTCGGACGTCCCGGGGTTGCTGAAGCACGTCCGCACGCCACCGTCGACCAGCGTGCGGATGAGTGCCTGTGCGCCTTTCATGAGCTCCTCCTCGTCGGGGGCCATGATTATCGCTGTGCCGAGCCGGCATGTCAGCGCACGATCCTTCCCCGCGCCACGACGCCGATCATGCGCCATCATTTGCCTCATGCCAACGACTCACCAGACTGTTCGCCTGGCGCGCGGGCGTCACGTCTCGCCAAACCTTGGCGCGTGCGTCATGGAGCTCGCGTCGATGCTGGCCGGCGAGCGGTTCAGCGATCGGCCGCGGACCGCCTCACGGGTGATCGCGGCGTTCCTGCGGACCTATAACGACGGGATCGACGACGAGCGCCGGCAGGACCTCTACCAGCTGGCTTCGCTGATCGTCGGCACGGCGGGCGGCCGATCCGTCGAGCGTGAGCGGATGAGCCGCTGCCTGGAGTTCGCTCGCAGTCTCGGCGCGGGCTCGCCCGGCGGCCGGGCCGCCATCGGCATCGCCTCCGCCGAGGGGAGCGGCTCTTGGGCGGCGCTGGCGGCGCTTCGCACCGGCCCCTCGGCCGAGACGCACGCTCGGGTCCTCTCGTTTGTGCGTGAGCTGGCCGCGCTGCGCGTGAAGCCCGCGGCTGGTCGCTGGCGTTCCTGGTCGGTCGGGCGCGATCCAGGCCAGGCCGTCGAGGAAGCCCTTGCCCCGCCCGAGGCTGCCCCCGCGCCTGTGCTTACGCGCCGCTAGGTAAGTTGCGCCTGTAGCCAGGCCGGCGCGAGGCGCAGCCGTGATCTACACCGTGAGGGCGGCCCGCGCACGCCGCAAGCGATGCGGTCCGCGTGACCGCCCTGCGTTCACCGGACGAGGTCGCTGCCGACTGCGCTCAGCGCCGCTTCGACCGTTTCGGACGGTCGCAGGTGCTGGAGCAGCCCGACGGCTTCAAAGGTTCCACGGACGCGGGAGCCCTTTGGCACGACCAGGGCGAGGCTCTGGCGGCGCACGCGCAGGCTCTCACGCATGCCGATGATCACTGTGATTCCGACGCTGTCGAGAAACTCGAGCTCGGAAAGGTCGAGCACGACACCTCCGGCGCTCGTCGAAACCTCGGCGATGATCGAGGAGCCGACCGTCTCGGCGTTCGCGAGGTCAAGGACGCCGGTGATGCGAACGACGAGAACGCCGTCGTGCGTCTCCGTCTGCACGTCGGCGGCCGTCTCCGACTGCGGTCCGAGACTCACGATCGCGGTGGCTCCTTTATGCCCGTCACGCTCACCGCTCACGCAGCGTCACCCGCGTGACGCGGTGGAACTGCCTGATGTGCCTGCGCCTGTCCCTGCTGTGCAGCAACCCGTCAAGGACGCGGACGGCTGGCCGCCCCACGTGAGCTAGCGTCTTCGTCATTTCCCCTCACCGCCTTGGCTTCAGCAGCCCGAGCTGGATTCCCGGAGCCGCTCACTTGATCATTACAACCGATAAACGAATCGTCAAGCGCGAACTTCGCGGTCGCCCGGCGAGAATGTGGCCATGACGAGGCGCGCACGCACTGTCTGGTTCGGGTCGGCCACGCTACTCGTGCTCGCTGGAATCGCCGGAGCGGTCGCGTCCAGCGGCACGCTCGGCCAGGTGCTCGCGCTGGTGCTGATCGGGCTCGGGCTTGTGCTGGTCACAGCGCTCGTGTTCTACGAGGTCGGGCTGAGCGAGGACAAGGAGCGGGCGCGTTCACTGGCGAGAAAGCCAGATCGCGGCGGCGCGCCGCACCGTGGGGGATCCCGATCGCTGCGCGCCCCCCGGCCGTACAAGCCGCATCTGGGCCGCCTCCGCGGGAGTCGTCGGCGGCTGAGGTGAGGTCGCCCGCTCGTAGCGCTTACGAGGCCGTCCACCCGTAGCCGAGCGTCACCGGCGTGCCGGTGTAGAGCAGGCCGCGGGGCCCTGCCAGCTCCGCCACGACATCGGCCACCTCCTCGGGCTCGATCAGCGCCTTGACCGCCTGCCGGGCCAGGATCACGTCTTTGAGAACGCGCTCCTCGGCCAGACCGTGCGCCCGCGCCTGGTCGCCCACCTGTCGCTCCACCAGCGGCGTGCGCACGTAGCCTGGGCATACGGCCACGGCTGCCACCTCCCGCTCGGCGCCCTCCAGCGCAAGCGTCTTGACGAGCCCCAGCACCCCGTGCTTGGCCGAGACATAGGCGGCTTTGAACGGCGAGGCGACGAGCCCGTGGACCGAGGCGATCACGATGAAGCGCCCGGCGCCGGACTCCCGCAGCGCGTCCCACGCGTGCTTGGCCAGCAGGAAGGGGCTGGTCAGCATCAGCGCGATGATCTCCTCCCAGCGCTCAAGCGGGAAGTCCTCGATCCGTGCCACGTGCTGGATTCCAGCGTTGGCCACGACGAGGTCCAGCCGGCCGAAGGCGTCCAGTGCAGCCTGGACCGCCGCTTCGTTCTCGCCGGCGTTCACCAGGTTGGCCTCGTGCGGAACGCCGGGCCCGTGCGGATCGGGCCGCAGGTCCACCGCCATGACGTCCGCGCCGGCCTCGGTCAGCCGGGAAGCCACAGCGCGGCCGATGCCGCTGGCCGCGCCGGTCACCAGCGCCGCCTTGCCTCGCAGCTCTTGCCCCATCTGAATGCCACCGGCGGCCATCTCTCTCCTTCCTGCCTCGCGCCGCGCGGCGCTCCGTCTCCGGGGCCGGTGAGGTTAATCGGGTCCTAACAGTGTGGTCTATGCGGGAAACCGAAAATTTCGGCGGCGGTGGTTCGTACGGTTCTACAGCCTCGTGTTCGCGGGTGAACGTATGCTGGGCGTCGGTGGGAGAGCGAGTTTG
>DAIQND010000045.1:0-14582 GCA_036788555.1 Solirubrobacteraceae bacterium
CCCCGCCACGGCGGCCGCCGTGGCGCCTTCCCGGTTCAGCGCGGCGCCCACTCGCCCGGCCACTCCCTCGCTCCTCAATCGACCCTTCCCACCGCTCGAGCCGCCGCGCGAGCGCCGGTCCTCCCGGATCGCGCGCGGGCTCGCGGTTGGCCTCACGGTGCTCGCCGCGGCGGTGCTCGCCGGCGTGCTGTTCGTGGTCACCGGCACCGGCACGGCGGCGAAGCACTCAACCCGCGCCGGGCGCACCGGAGCCGGAGCCAGCCGCTCGAGCACGGGCTTCAATCCGGCCACGGTGACGGTGGCCGTCCTCAACGGAACGGCCACCAATCAGCTGGCCCACCGGATCGCCAGCAGGTTGGCCACCGACGGCTACAAGCAGGGGACGGTCGCCACCGCGGCCAACCAGACCGAAACGACCACGGTGGTGGGCTACCTGCGGGGACCTCAGGACCGCACTGATGCGCTGCACGTCGCCCAGTCCCTTGGCCTCCGTCCCGCCGCCGTGCAGCCCGTCGACCAGGGGACGCTTCAGTTGGCCTGCCCGAGCTCCTCGTGCACGGCCAACGTGGTCGTGACGGTCGGCGCCGATCTGGCCGGCTGAGTCGGGCCAAGGTGAGGACCTCGTTCCTCGAGCTCCCAGACCGGAGCCAGAAGCCCCGCCAGCAGGGCATCACCCACGTGCTCGACCGCGGGCTCTCGCTGGCCGCCGTCGACAGCCTCATCGAGGTCGCGGGCGGAGCCGTTGACCTGGTCAAGCTCGGCTGGGGCACGGCGCTCGCCACCGAGAACCTCGAGCCCAAGCTCGCGCGCTACCGCGAGCACGGCATCCCCGTCGTGCTCGGCGGCAGCCTGACCGAGCTGGCGATCGCCCAGGACCGGCTATGGGAGCTGGTGGACTGGGTCAAGCAGCTGGGACTCCGACACTTCGAGGTCTCAGACGGGACGATCGTGCTCGAGCACGAGCGCAAGGTGGAGTTGATCGCGCAGTTGGCGCGGGAGTTCACGGTCCTCTCCGAGGTCGGATCCAAGGACGACACCGGCGCGATCACCCCGCCGTACCTGTGGGTGGAGCAGATGCGCAGCGAGCTCGAAGCCGGCGCCTGGAAGGTCATCGCCGAGGGGCGAGAGAGCGGTAGCGCCGGCATCTTCAGGCCGAACGGCGAGGTGCGGGAGGGGCTGATCGACGAGATCGTGCACGGGATCGATGCGGGTTCGATCCTGTTCGACGCCCCGCGCAAGCATCAGCAGGTGTGGTTCGTACGGCGGTTTGGTCCAGACGTGAACCTCGGCAACGTCCCGGCCGACGAGGTGCTGGCGCTCGAGACGCTCCGCCTGGGCCTGCGCTCGGACACGATGGGCGTCACGCGCCGTGCCGACTGACTCGCCGGTGCTGCTCGCGCGGCACGGCGAAACCGATGACAACCGGGAGCCGCTGCGCTTCCAGGGCTGGCAGGACACGCCCCTCAACGACACCGGCCGCCGTCAGGCCGCCGAATTGGCTGAGCAGGTGGCGAGCCGGGGGATCGTCTCTCTGTGGTCCTCGGACCTCTCGCGCGCCAGGGAGACCGCCGAGATCGTCGCCTCCCGGCTGGGGCTGGAGGTGCGAGTGGACGCTCGCCTGCGCGAGGCCAACCGCGGACGCTGGGAGGGCCGCCTGTTCCGTGACGTTGCCGAGGACGAGCCGGAGCTGTTCGCCGCGTGGATGCGCGCCGGCGAGGAGTGGCGGTTTCCGGGTGGCGAGTCGCTGCTCGAGCAGCAGCAGCGCGTGCGCGCGTGCGTGGAGGAGATCCGCGGCGGCGGCGAGCTGCCGTCGCTGGCGGTATGCCACGGCGGGTCGATTCGCGTGATGCTCTGCCTAGGCGACCCGCGCGGGCTCGCTGCCTTTCACTCCTTCGAGGTCCCCAACACGGCGGTCGTGGCGGTGTGAGGCGGTTCTCGTTGATCGGCTTCGTGACGCTGGTGGGCGCCACGATCGCCGCGTTCTTCATCACCCAGCACCTCAAGGTGGCCACGCCGCTGATCGCCGGGACCCCGCAGCCCGATCCAGCCACGATCAACCCGATCGCCGCTGGCACCTGCCCGGACCCGCTGGATGGCGGCAGGCCGAAGAGCTACCGGATGATGAGTGTTTCGTTCTACCTGCTCCATGAGTCAGACAGCGTCGACGTCTACGTCGTCAACCAGGCCGGCGATCGCGTGGCGACACTGGCGAGCGGCCGTTTCATGCGCGTGCCCGTGCCGTCGACGTTCACCTGGGACGGACGCTCCGCGCGGGGGGTGGTCGTGCCCGCCGGGACCTATTACGTCGCCGTCCGGCTGATCCACCAGGGCCGCACCGTCACCATCGCCAACTACGCGGGTCCGCTACCGGTGAGCGTCACCACCTCACGTCCCAGGCCGGCGGTGACCAGCGTCACGCCGGCCGTGGTGAGCGCCGTCCACCCCGCTCCGGTGAGGGTCAGCTTCACCGGCAGCGACGCGCTGGGCGCGAGGATTCTGATCTATCGCCTGTCGGGGAACGGCGCACCTCGCCTGGTGCACAGCTTCCAGGCTCCTCCAGGTTCGCACCGCGCCACCTGGAACGGGCTGATCGGCGATCAGCCGGCCGCGAGCGGCACCTATCTGGTCGGAGCGCAGGTGACGGACGCCGCCTGCACGACCGGGAGCTTTCCGCCCAGCCTGGCTGTGCTTCCCGCGAGTGCTGCGCGCAGCGAGGTGCGGGTGCTGCCCTAGTCGATGGCCAGCTACCTCAAGCGACTGATCCGGTCTCTGGTGGCCTACCAGGTCGCCGATGTCGTTTCGAAGTTCATCGCCGTGCTGCTGCTGCCGGTCTATACGCGCTATATCTCGCCCGCCGGCTACGGCATCGTCGAGCTGCTCGGCAACGGGGTGATCTTCATCAGCATCCTGGTCCGCTTCGGGATCATCGAGGCCTTTCTGCGGTATCACTTCAGCGACCTCGACCAGCGCCGCCGCGACGCACTGGCGCGACGGGCGACGGCCTTCCTGCTGGTCTCGACGACGATTGCGGCCGGCGTTGCGGCCGCGTTTGCCCAGCCTCTGGCGAGCCTGGTCCTGGGCCCTGGCCACGCCGGGATCTTCCTGGTCGCGGTTCTCGGACTGTGGGCGTTCACCAACCTGGAAATGGCCTACGCTTTGCTGCGGGTCGACGAGCGGGTTCGGGCCTACGCGATCGCCTCGCTGGTGAACGTGGCGATCACGATCGCCGCTTCGGTGGTGCTGGTGGTCGGCCTGAACCAGGGCGCATTTGGCCTGCTGCTCGGCAACTACGGCGCGTCGACGCTCGTGCTGGTGGGGCTCTGGGGTCCCAGGCGGCGCCGTCTGGCGCTCCGGTCCGCGGCCGGCGGCGAACGGCTCGCTCAGCTGCTGCGCTTCGGGTTGCCGACGGTGCCGGCGGAGGCGTCGGTGTACGCGCTGAGCATCGTCGACCGCTACTACATCTACCACCACCGCACCCCTCAGCTGGCGGGGCTGTACTCGATCGCCATCAAGCTTGCCGGCGCCGTCGCGTTCATCGTGCGAGCTTTTCAGTATGCGTGGCCGCCGCTGGCCTACTCGGTCAACGACGACGCTCAGGCGGCGCGGCTGTACGGACTTGTCACCACCTACTACGTCCTGGTCAGCGGGTGGGCGGTCACCGGGATCGCGCTGCTCGGCCGCTGGCTGCTGCGCCTCCTGGCCGCGCCTGCGTACTACGGTGGCTACCGTGCCCTGCCCTGGGTCGCGCTCGGCTGGGCGATGTACGGTCTATGGGTGGTGTTCCTGGTGATCGCGGGGCGTGCCAAGGTCACGACCCGCAACTTTCCTGCCGCCTTGGCCGGCCTCGCGGCCAACGTGATCCTGCTCGTCTTGCTCGTCCGGCCGCTGGGGATCGCCGGCGCCGGGATCGCGCTGTGCGGCGCCTATGCGGTGATGCTCTTGGTTATGCACGGCTTGACGCGCCGCGCCTTCAGCGTCGAGTTCGAATGGCGTCGGCTGGCGCAGCTGATCCTCGTGATGGCGGCGGCGGCGGTCGGCGGTGACCTGTTGTTACCGGCGAACGGCGCCTGGGGCTTCCTGGCCCGGCTGGCGGCGTTTGCCGTAATTCCCCTTGTCCTCGGGCTCACCGGGTTCGCGCATCCGCGTGAGCTAGCCCAGGCCCGCGCACTGGCGTCGCGGGCGGTCAGGCGCCGGGCGGCCGGTGAGCCTGCCTGAGGAGAGCGCGCCGCGTCTTAGGGAGACCGATCGTGAGCCTGAGCCGCCCCGCCGTCAGCGTTGTGATGCCGTTTGCCGGCGAGCGCTCGGACGCCCAGGCGGCGCTCGAGTCGCTGCGCGCACTCGATGCGCAGGCCACAGATCAGCTGATCCTGGTCGACAACACGCGAGCCACCAGCCTCGACATTCCCCGAGGCGATCCTCCCGTCACCGTCGTCGTCGCTGCACACGAGCAGTCACCGGCCCATGCTCGCAACGCCGGCGCAGCGCACGCGCGAAACGAATGGATCCTGTTCCTGGATGCCGACACGGCTCCGTTTCCGGGACTCATCAGCGCCTTCTTCGCGGAGGAGATCGGCGACGCGGTGGGGGCGGTCGCCGGCGAGGTGGTGCCCGCGGCGAGCAACGGCACGCTCGCGGCACGCTACGGCGCGGCTCGGAGCTTTCTCGGGCAACGAGCCCACTTCGAGCACCCTTACCGTCCCCGCGCGGCGGCGGCCAACCTGCTGGTCCGAAAGGCGGCGTTCGAGGAGCTCGGCGGGTTCTATGAGGGCGTCCGCGCCGGCGAGGACACGGACTTCAGCTGGCGCCTCCAGGAGGCCGGCTGGCGCCTTGAGCTGAGACCGCAGGCGGCGGTCGAGCACCGCTACCGGGTCAACGTGCGCGACCTGCGTCGACAGTGGCGCGGCTACGCCGCCGGCCGGGCGTGGCTGGCCCGGCGGCATCCCGGCTTCCGGCCCGAGCCTGCGCTCCGGCGCGCGCTGGCTCGCGGCGCGCGCAAGGGGCTGCACGGCGTGACACGGCGGGCCCTGCCCGAGCATCCGCGCCGCGGGGACGCCGATCACCCCGCGCTCGGCGGCTGGGAGCGCGGTCGATTCCTCGCCCTGGATGTCCTCCTGGGGCTCGAGGAGCTGCGCGGCCTGGCGCTCTCCAACCGCCCGGCCGCCGAGATGCCCGAGGTCGACGTGGTGGCGATCGCCGACAAGTTTCCGCTCCGTGGCGACCCGTCGGTTGAGCTGGCCAGCGCGGTGGGACGCGTGCGGGTCGAAGCGGTCGCGCGGCCGCGCGATCCCGCTCCGTCCACCGCGCGGGGTATCCGAGTGGAATATCTCGAGGACGACGGAGCCGCGGCCAGATGGGCGGCGGCCGGCTGGCTCGTGCTGCGCCACCCGCTGCGCTGCGGGTTTGACCTGCTGGCTCGCCCCCGGGAAGCGCCTCGGCTGAGAGTCCTAGCACCGGCGGTTCGCCGCCTCGCACGCGACACCGACGCGCGTCTGCTGCCGCTGGGGGCCGGGCACGATAGCGCCACCGCGCAACGGCTGGCGCGGCTGGCCGGCCGCAGCCTCCGTCGCTGATGCGCGTCCAGGTTGTCGACCCGTCGGCGTTCACGCCTCCCTACGACCACGCGCTGTGCAGCGCGCTGGCTCGGACGGGGTCAGAGGTCGAGCTCGTAACCGGCCAGTTCCCCTATGGCGATGCGCCCGCGCCGGACGGCTACGTCCTGCGCGAGTTCTTCTATCGCCACGCCCGCGGCGGCGCCGGGTCTCGCGCCCGTCTCGCCGCCAAGCTGCTCGAGCACGTGCCTGACATGCTGGCCTACCGACGGCACGCGCTGGCGGCGGACGTCGTGCACTTCCAGTGGCTCACGGTCCAGCCGCTTGACCGTCATCTGCTCCCGCGTCGGCCGATCGTGCTGACCGCGCACGATCTGCTTCCGCGTGAGCCGCGTCCGTTTCAGGTGAGCGGCCAGCGCCGGCTCTACGAGTCCGTCGATGCGGTGGTCGTGCACTCGGAGTTTGGGCGCCACCAGCTGGTCGAGCGCCTGGGAGTTGATCCAGCGAAGGTCCGGGTGATCCACCACGGAGCGTTTGACCACCTGACGCGCGTGCCGGGCAGCGTGCTGCCCACGGAGCTCCGCGACCCACACGGGCCGGTGGTCATGTTCTTCGGACTCCTGCGCCCCTACAAGGGCATCGAGGTGCTGCTTGACGCCTGGCGCGGGCTCGAGGGCGCGCGCGGCACGGCCGAGCTCTGGATCGTGGGGCGGCCGCGGATGGCGGTCGACCGGCTGATCACGGGATCGCCTCCGGGCGTGAGATGGGTCACGCGGTTTGTCTCCGACGCCGAGCTGGCCGCATGCTTTCGCAGCGCCGAGCTGCTCGTGCTCCCGTATCTGCGCACCGACCGGTTCGACTTCTCCGGTGTCCTGGCGACTGCGCTGGCCTTTGCCAAGCCGGCGGTGATCAGCGACGTGGGCGGATTCAGGGAGGTGGCCGAGGCCGGTGCGGCCGAGCTGGTGCGCCCCGCTGACGCCGAGGCGCTTGGCGCCGCGCTCGCCGGTCTGCTTGGCGACGAGGCACGCCGCCGGCGGCTCTCGGCGGGGGCCCGCGCCGCCGCCGAGCAGTCGTATTCCTGGGCGGCCGCCGCCGCCCGGACGCTTGCGCTCTACCGCGAGCTGGCCGGGTAGGCGAACTGGCGCGCACCACCGACGCGAGGCGTACATTGCCCCGCGTATGAGGCGCCGTGCCGGGGCGGTCGCCGGGTAATCCAGGTATGGGAGGACGCAGATGCGAAGGAGCACCTTGGCCACGATCGCCGTGGCGGTCAGCGCGACCGTGCTGCTGGCGGCTACCGCGAGCGCGGGCGCCGCGACCAAGAACTTCACCACGCCGGTGCAGCTGAGCAACCCGCCGAGCGGCGGCGAGCCCAGCATCGCGACGGATCCCTACGGGGACGTGCTCGTGACCGGGCCGCAGGGGATCCCCAGCGGGATCGCCGGCCATCCCGGAACCGGGGTATGGATCTCACGCGACGATGGCAACACGTTCGGGGCCGGGAAATTCATCGGGTCAGACATCGGCGGCGGCGATGACGACATCATCTATGACCAGGGCGCGTTCTACACCGCCGATCTCGAGGCGATCGCCAGCGAGGTTTGCAAGAGCACGGACCGCGGCAACACGTGGACCGGCGTGGGACCGATCCCCGATCCGTTCGGGTGCACTCAGGTCAACACGGGCCAGGTCGGCCCTTCCGACGACCGGCCGTGGCTTGCGGCCGATCCCACCGACGCTCAGCGGATCTATCTCGTCTACCACGAGTTCGTCACCGCCCAGCCGATCGCCTTCCGGACCGACAACGGCGGCGCTGACGACTTCGCGCACGCCTGCGGGTCGCTGATCACCGACCCTTCGATCGAGGCGAACGTTCCCACCGACATCACGGGTGGCACGCTGGTGGCACGCCCGGTGGTGGGCAAGGACGGAACCCTCTACGTCCTGTTCGCCACCACGACCCAGCAGGAGAACGCGGCGGCCGCTCAGCAGGGCTACGCGAGCGGCACCTTCAGCCAGCTGTACCTGGCGGTCTCGCACGACCACTGCCAGACCTTCAGCGACTACACGGTGTTCGACGGACAGGCCAAGTACGGCCTCAACACGGTCCAGTTCGGCGACATCTTCAATGACCTGGCGATCGACGGGGCCGGCAACCTGTATGCGGTCGGTGCCGGCGCGGTGGGAAGCAAGCCGTTCCCCACCACGACCAACGTGTACCTGCTCAGCTCCAGCGACCACGGGCAGCGCTGGACGGCTCCGCGGATGATCGACAGCTCCGCCGCGGCGTACATGCTGCCGGCGGCGATCGGCGGTCCGCGCGGCGGACAGCTGATGATCGGTTACTTCCGCACGACCAACGGCGTCACCGATCCCAATAGCCTGTCCGGGAAGTGGACGTATTCCAGCGCGCAGAGCACCGATGCCACGGCGGCCAGCCCGGCGTTCACCTACCGTGACGTCAACCCGGGCTACGTCTACCACAACGGGCAGATCTGCAACGCGGGCGTCCTGTGCGGTGCGCCCAACCAGCCGAGCGACCGGTCGCTGCTCGACTTCACCTCGGCGGCGCTGGACTCGCACAACTGCGTCCTGTTCACGTTCGCGGGTAACCCCACCGGGACCCCGACCACCAATACCTCGACCAACACCTACAACTACGTGACCCGGCAGCTGACCGGCTGCTTTGCCACCACGGCGGCGAGCAAGACATCGGCCGCCAAGAGGAAGGCGGCGAAGCGCAAGAAGCACAAGGCGCGCAGGCGGACGGCCAGGAGGCACACCAGGGCTGTCAGCCGGCGGCGCTCACCCGCCTTCACCGGCTAACCGCCACGCTTCCAGGAGCCCGGGCGCGTCGAGGGCGTGCCCGGGCTCCGGGCTGCTCAGGGTTGGCCACTGCCACAATCGGCGCCGCCGTGACTGCCGTGGCCATCGTCTTCTGGGTCTCCGTGGGCCTGCTGCTCTACGCCCACGTCGGCTATGCGGTGCTGCTGGCGGCGCTCGGCCGGCTCCGCCGTCCAGCCGCGCGCACTGAGCAGCTCCCCGCGGAGCTTCCGAGCGTGTCGGTGATCGTCGCCGCATACGCCGAGCAGGAGGTGATCGCCACGCGAGTTGCCAACCTGCGGGGGCTCGATTATCCGGCCGGCCGCCTGGAGCTGATCGTCGCGTGTGACGGCTCGCCCGACGCCACCGCGGAGCGGGCGCGTGCAGCGGGAGCCGATCTCGTGCTCGAGCTCCCGCGGGGAGGGAAGATCCGCGCGCAGGATGCCGGAGTCGCCCGCGCGCGGGGCGAGATCGTCGCCTTCTCCGATGCCAACGCCAGCTGGGAGCCCGACGCGCTGCGCTGGCTGGTCGCGCCGTTTGCCGATCCCAGCGTCGGCTATGTGTGCGGCCAGGTTCGGCTCCTCGGCCAGTGGGGCACCAACCAGGAAGGGCTCTATTGGCGCTATGAGATGGCCCTGCGCGGGCTCGAGTCGCGGGTGCGCTCGATCACCGGCGGCAACGGCGCGATTTATGCCACCCGCCGTAGCGACTACCTGATCGTCGACCCGATCATGGGGCACGATCTGTCGTTCCCGTTTCAGATGGTCAAGCGTGGTCGGCGGGCGCTCTACGTCCCCGAGGCGCGGGCGAGCGAGAAGATGGTGCCCTCGCTGGAGGGCGAATTTGCCCGCAAGCGCCGGATGATGGGCCACACCTGGCCGATCGTCGTGCGCGGCGGGATGCTCTCGCCGCGGGGGTACGACCCGCTGTACGCGCTGATGATCGTCTCTCACCGCGTGCTTCGCTACCTGTCGCCGTTCCTGCACCTGGTTGCGCTCACCACCAGCGTCGCGCTGCTGGGGCAGGGCTGGGTCTACGCGGTCGCCCTCGGCCTCCAGCTGGCGCTGCTGCTGGCGGCGCTGCTGGCGCCGGCGGTGCCTGCGAAGCCGCTGCTGCTGGCGCGCTACTACGTCCTGACCACCGCCTCGCTGGCCGCCGGGCTGTGGGACTGGCTGGCACGCGGCACGCCGGCGGGCTGGGAACCCGCCGAGGGCACCAGGTGAACGACGCGCTGCTCAAGCGGGGCCTCGATCTCGCGGTATCGCTTCCGGCGTCCATCATCACCGCACCGGTGATCGCGCTGCTGGCGCTGCTGATTCGTCTGGAGACGCCGGGCCACCCGATCTACACGCAGGTCAGGGCGGGCCGGAACGGCGAGCACTTCCGGATCTACAAGCTGCGCACGATGGTGCGTGGCGCGGAGTTCACCGGCGCCGGGCTGGCGATTCAGGAGGGCGATGAGCGGATCACGCGGATGGGGCAGTTCCTGCGCCGCTACTCGCTCGACGAGCTCCCGAACCTGTGGAACGTGGTCCGGGGCGAGATGTCGATCGTCGGCCCGCGCCCGACGCTGACCGTGCAGGTCGAGCAGTACACCGAGCGTCAGCGCGGGCGGCTGGCGGTCAAGCCCGGTCTCACCGGGTGGGCGCAGATCAATGGCCGCGCCTCGCTGCCGTGGACCGAACGGATCGAGCTCGACCTGTGGTACGTCGAGCACTGCTCGCCGGCACTTGACCTGAAGATCATCGCCCGCACCGCGAGCATGGTGGTGAGCGGCCAGGGCCTGTACAAGGGCGAGCGGGGAGGCTGGCATGGCAGCCTCTGAGACCGGCCCGGCGGTACTGCTGACCGGGGTCGGCAAGCGCTACGACATCGTCTCCGCGTTTGCCCAGCACGCCCCCACGGTCGCTGCCGATCCCAACCCGCTGGCGCCCGCGCAGTACGCCGCCCACCATCGCTACGCGGTGCCGCGAATCGACGATCCGGCCTACGTCCCGGCGCTGGTCGCCCTGTGCGAGCGCCACCGGGTCGGCGCCGTCGTGCCGCTCACCGACCTCGACCTCGAGGTGCTGGCGCAGGCGCGCGCGGCGGGGACGCTGCCCGCCTTGGCGCCCGCTCCCGAGATCGCGCGCGCCACTTTCGACAAGTACGAGACCCACCGCCTCCTGGAGCGCCTCGGCCTGCCCTCGCCGCCCACGGCTCTGCCGGGGGAGGCGATCGACCATTTTCCGGTGATGGTCAAGCCCCGGCGTGGATCGGGTGCGCGCTCGATCCATCGCGCCGACGATCGGCGGGCCGCCGAGTTCTTCGTCGACTACGTGCCCGAGCCGACGATGATCCAGTGGTTCATGGACGGCCCCGAGTTCTCGATCGACACGCTCTCAGGGCCGGATGGCCGCTGCCTGAACGCGATCCCCCGGACGATGATCGAGTCCCGCGGGGGCGAGTCGATCAAGGGGACGGTGATCGCCGACACCGAGCTCGTCGAGCTTGGTGCGCGCGTTGTCGAGGCACTCGGCGTCCGCGGCCCGTGCACGGTCCAGGTGTTCCGCGACCGGCAGATCGGCTTGGGGATCACCGACGTCAACACCCGCTTCGGCGGCGCGTTTCCCGCGCCCATGTATGCCGCGTGCGCCGGCCGGAGCTATCCGGAGCTGATCGTGCGGATGGCCCGTGGCGAGACGATCGAGCCTCACGTCGGCGAGTTCCGCGCCGGCGTCACGTTCACCCGCTACTACTGGCAGCTCGAGCTCGACGAGCGGCTGGAGCCCACCGGCCGAGACATCGTCGACCCGCCCGGGCCGCCGCCGCCGAGGTAGGCGGCGCTGCGTCAGCCCCGTGCCGCGCGGCGGCTCCGGTCCGGGCGGCGGCGGCTATCAGGGTCCGCTTCGCTCCAGCAGCGGTCGATGAACTGCGCGATCTGGGCGGTCAACCGGCCGGGCCGCGTGCGCAGCTCGATGATCGAGTTGGCGTTGACCAGCTGTCCGTTGGGGAGCTCCGCGGCCAGTCTGTCCGCATCGGAGAACGGATGGATCGGGTCACGGCGGTGGCCGATGACGAGCGCCGGTGTCTCGATCGTCAGCCGGACCAGGTGGTCGGGCGCGGTACGCCCGAACAGGATGCCCTGAAGGACGGCGCCGCTCGGGCCGGGATCCTGGGCGGCGGCATCGAGCGCCAGCTCGATCAGAAACGGCGCCCGTGAGCGAGGCAGCGCTGCCACCGCGCGGGCCACGACCTTCGTCACCGGCTCGCCGAAGGTGAGCGCGAACAGCAGCGGCGTGAACGCCGCGGCGCAGGCCGGGATCGCGTTGTCGAGCGCCGGCATCTCGATGATCAGCCCGCGGAGCCGCTCGGGAGATGTCGCCGCCAGCTCGAGCGAGACGTTGGCGCCCAGCGAGGTGCCGCCGACGATCGCGCGGTCGAGCTCGAGGTGATCGAGCAGCGCGAGCGCCTGGCGGGCGAACTCGGGGATCGAGTAGCGCCACATCTGGCGGGGCCGATCGGACGCGCCGTGGCCGAGCGGGTCGAAGGTGATGACCTGGTTGCCGTGCCTGGCCAGCGTCCTGGCCAGCGGCGCCTGCATCTTCTGGGAGAGCAGCAGCCCCGGCATCAGCACCGTGGCCGGCCCCTCGCCGTAGACCGTGTAGGCAAGCTGGTGCCCGGCATAGCTGAACTGCGCCACGGCGTTCACCATACCCACGCCCGCGCGCCCTGCGGGGCGATAGCACCTTCGCAGGACCTCAGGGACAATCTAAGCTCAACTTTAGAAACCGGGCCCTACGGGGTAGTAGCTCAGCCATGGAAGCCTGGGCATTGCCGCCGGATCCGGCGGCGGAAGGGATGCCGCTCGAGTCAGCCAAAAGCGCCCCCGCCGCGCGCCGCGGCAGGACTCTGCAGGTGGCCAGCGACGCCCGTCTGGTGACCCTCGTCCGGGAGGGACAG
The DNA here is from genome assembly GCA_036788555.1 of Solirubrobacteraceae bacterium. Classification (GTDB taxonomy): domain Bacteria; phylum Actinomycetota; class Thermoleophilia; order Solirubrobacterales; family Solirubrobacteraceae; genus Palsa-465. The sequence goes on from DAIQND010000045.1 coordinate 12,315, forward strand.
GCGGAGGCCTTTGAGGCCATCTACGATCGCTACCACCGGCCGATCTTCGCGTTCTGCCGCCATCTGCTGCGCGATCCGGAGGAGGCCGCCGACGCCGTCCAGCACACCTTCCTGGCCGCCTACAACGCGATCGTCTCCTCCAACAAGACGATCCTGCTGCGGGCCTGGCTGTTCACGATCGCGCGCAACCGGTGCTACTCGGTGCTCCGGACGGCCCGCCAGCGGGCGGTCGGCGAACTCGTCGAGCCGGTGAGCGAGGGCCCGGCCACTCAGGTGCTGCGGCGTGAGGATCTGCGCGAACTGCTGCTCGACCTCCGCCGGCTGCCCGACGACCAGCGGACGGCCCTGGTCCTGGCCGAGCTCGGGACGCTGAGCCACCAGGAGATCGCCGCGACCCTGGGAGTTCCCGCCAGCAAGGTCAAGGCGCTCGTTTTTCAGGCTCGCGAATCGCTGCTGGCGATGCGGGCGGCCCGCGACACCGATTGCAGCGTGATCCGCGAACAGCTGGCGACCCTGCACGGTGGCGCCCTGCGCCGCGGCAATCTCCGACGGCACCTGCGCGACTGCCCGGGCTGTCAGGAGTTCTACAGCCGGCGCCAACCGGTTCGCGGCAGCCTCAGGCTGCTGGCACCGAGTTCCTAGGCAGGGCCAGCTCTGGGCCGGTCCGCCCGCCAGCCGGTACCGTGTCGTCGCACCCACGACGCAGGAGGACAGGATTCATGGCAAAGGCTCCACGCTCGCTCGCCGGCCAGGTCATCGCCATCACCGGCGCGGCCCGGGGCATCGGCCGTGCCACCGCGGCGGCGCTGATCGCCCGCGGAGCGCGGGTGGCGATCGGCGACATCGACGCAGCGCTCGTGGAGCAGACGGCGCAGGCGCTCGGCTCGGGGACGGTCGGGCTGCCGGTCGACGTCACCGCCCGCCAGAGCTTTGCCACCTTCCTCGACCAGGTTGAGAGCGGCCTCGGATCGCTCGACGTGCTGATCAACAACGCGGGGATCATGCCGATCGGGCCCTTCCTGCAGGAGAGCGACGAGATGGCGGCGCGGATCGTCGACATCGACCTCCACGGGGTGATCTTCGGCTGCAAGCTCGCGCTCGAGCGCTTCAGCGCTCGCGGCCGCGGACACGTCGTGAACCTGGCGTCGATCGTCGGCAAGGCGGCGAGCCCGAACCTCGCCACCTACACGGCGGCCAAGCACGCGGTGGTCGGGCTGACCGAGGCGCTGCGGCTCGAGTTCGCCGGATCGGGAATCGACTTCACGGTGGTCATGCCCGTCGGCACCAACACCGACCTCTACTCTGGCCTCCAGCCCCTGAAGGGGATGAAGACGCCTGAGCCTGAGGACGTGGCCGAGGCGATCGTGGAGGCGCTCCAGACCGGCCGCTACGAGGTCTACGTCCCCAAGCGGATGAATGCCGTGGTTCGCCTCGGCGCGCTGCTGCCCCGCCGGGCCGCGGATCTGATCGGCAAGGCGATGGGCGGCGACACGATCACCCGTCCCGACCAGAGCGCGCGAGCCGCCTATGAGCGGCGGATCGCGCAGAGCGCGGCCGCGAGCCAGGCCGCCGGCTCAGGGCCGCCGGCAGCGGCGCCACAGTCGACGCCGCAGCGCGAGGCCGAGCCCGTCTAGGGCGACTCCAGCCACTGCGCGATCAGCCTCCCTATCTCCGCTCCTGCATCCTCCTGGAGGAAGTGGCCGGCGTCGGCGATCACGTGGTGGACCTCGGTCCCGAGCGCCCGCGCGAACCGCTCGCCGGTCGCCAGCGGCAGCACGGGATCCGAGTCGGCCCAGAGCACCAGCTTCGGTCGCTGATCGCCCCTGAGGCTCTCCAGCACGCGCTGGCCGGCGGCCGCGCCCGGCGCCTCGGGTGACAGCGGCAGGATCAGCGGGAATGCGCGGGCTCCCGCCTTGGAGGCCGGGTTGGGGAACGGCGCCTCGTACGCCGCCACGATCTCGTCACCGGGGTCACGCTTGCAGGCACGGCGGACCAGCAGACCCACGGGCAGATCGTCGGTTCGCTCGACGAAGTCCCGGAACGCCATCCACGCATCGCTCATCGGCTGGCGCCCGGTGAACAGACCCGTGTCGAGGATCACGATCCGCGCCACTCGCTCAGGATGCTCGGCGGCGATCCGCAGACCGATCGGCCCGCCCCAGTCGTGGACCACGACGGTGGCCTCGTGCAGGTCGAGCTGCTCGATCAGCGCAGCGGCCGCGGCGGTGTGGCGGTCGTAGCTGTACCAGCCGAAGTCGACCGGCTTGT
>DAIQND010000046.1:0-14525 GCA_036788555.1 Solirubrobacteraceae bacterium
CGCGGTCGCGGTACTCCTCGAACATCATGTCGCGCTCGGCCTCGCGGATCCGCTGGAGGATCACCTGCTTGGCGGTCTGCGCGGCGATCCGCCCGAAGTCATCCGGGGTCACATCCTCGATCTCGATCTGGTCCTCGAACTCCTTGAGCTTCTCCATGTCAAGCTCGGGCTCTGGCGGCTCGCGCAGCTCACCCGTCTCGGGATCGACGGTGGGCTCGGTCTCGGTCGTGCCCTCGACCAGCAGCTGGTCCTCTATCTCGGGCGGGATCTTGAGCTCGAAGACCTTGAAGTCTCCGCTCTCGCGGTCCATCTCGACCTTCGCGTAGCGGGCGGCGTCGGGGGTCTTCTTGTAGGCGGACAGCAGCGCGTCCTCGAGGGCCTCCATCAGCTTCTCGGAGGAGATGTTCTTCTCGGCGGCTAGGCCCCGCACTGCTTCCAGGATCTCTCTCGACATGGCTTTAGTCTCCCGGCATCAGGTTCGAGCGGGCAATCTGCTCATAGGGAATGGTTACGACACCGTCGCCCGCGGCGATTGTCACCTCGCGCTCGGAGGCTCCCACCAGCTCGCCGGTCACGCTACGGCTTGGCGACCCGCCATCGGCTTCTTCACGCAGTCGCACGCGGGCGTGGCGTCCGAGGAAGCGGGAGTAATGGTCAGGCTTCGTGAGCGGCCGGTCCTGACCGGGAGAGGAAACCTCGAGCGAGTAACGGTCCCGGTAGTCGTTCAGGAGTCCTGACACCCGCTCGCACAGCGCGAGCGTGACACCGTGCGGGTGGTCGATGAACAGCCGCAGCGTGGTGCCCGACACCTGGGCCAGCAGGACCTCTACATCCGGCTCGGCGCGCGCGAGTCGGTGCTCGATCTCTGTCTGCAATGCGGTGGTGGTCACGATCTCCTCCATCGGGACGCTCATAAAAAAAGCGGGCTAGCGCCCACTCCGGGAACTACCACCGGGCGGTGCCCGGCGCGAACGACTGTGGCTTCAGGGTAGCACCGTTTCTCGCCCGGTTCCCAGGGCTGAGCAGCGCTGATTGAGCTGTCCGCTACTCGGCGTGCGAGGCGGCCGCGGCGCGCGCGCGAGCACGGTCTCGGTAGATGCGGTAGTCGCGCCTTCCGGGCTGCAGACATGCGGCCAGGGCCAGCGGCTTGCGCGCCTCGGCGTGACGGCCGAGCATCTGCAGCGAGCGCCCGAGGCAGAACAGGGCGAAGTCGTTGGTCGGCGAGCGGTCGATCACCGCCTCGAATTCGCTGGCCGCCTGCTCGTAACGCTGGGCGCCGAACAGCGCACGGCCCAGCGCCTCCCGGATCGATGTCTTGTCGGGATCGAGGTCGCGCGCGCGTGAGAGCGGAATCGTCGCCTGATGGTTGTGACCGGCTTCCAGCAGCTCGGTGCCTCGCCGGAAAAGGTCGTAGACGTCGTCCATCGCCGCTCTGAGTTTAGGCGGCCCGGCGCCGGGGCGGGAGCGCCCACAGCGCGCGGATCCTTCCCAGCGGACTGAGGCCGAGGCGGAGCTCACGCCGCAGCGCGCGTCGCTGACGGGCGCTCGGTGGGTGATCGGCTCCGGCAAACCGGATCAGGCGAAGTGAGCGGACATAGCCAGCGGCTTCGGGCGAGGCGCTCACGCGGCGCTCGAGCCAGGCCAGCGTGCCGCCGGGCGGAAGCGGACGGCCGAGCCGGCGCATGCCGCGCTCGAGCTCCGCCACCAGCGCTTCTCCCGAGGAGATCGGCCTGGTCACTCGCAGCGCCAGCGCCAGCAGCCCCAAGCAAGCGACCGCGATGCCGGCCAGCCACCCGATCGGCACCCCCCCACCCCGCGGGCTCGCGCTCCGACGCGTCACCGGGCGCGACCGCTTGCGCGCCGGATGAACGCCGTTCTGCTTGGAGGCCGTCGCCGCCACGATCCCAGAGCCCGAGCCCGTGAAGATGCTGCTGCTGGCGATCGGCGCCCTGCCGCCCAGCGCCGGGTCGATCGGGGGCGTCGCCTCCAGTGTCTCCCACCCGTAGCCGGGGAACCACGCCTCGACCCACGCGTGTGCTCCGAGGTCGGTGACCAGCCAGCGCCCGGTGGCCGAGTCCCGATGCCCGGGGGTGAAACCGACCGCCACTCGCGCCGGGACGCCGCCCATCCGCAAAAGCAGGGCCATCGCCCCGGCGAACTGCTGGCAGTAGCCGATCTTGGCGCCGAACAGGAAGCTCACCAACGGCGGATAGCCGTGCGGCGGGTTCTCGCTGTAGCTGTAGCCGTGGTTCAGGAGGTAGTCCTTCACCGCGCGGGCGAAGTCGTACGGCGTCGCGGCACGGGTGGCCAGTCGCCGGGCGAGCTGGTAGGTGGAGGCGTACTGCGAGCCCGCGAGCAGCGTCCGGCCACTGGCGCCCGCCGGTCCGGCGAGAACGCTGATCGGCTGGCGAGAATGAAACGGCGGGAAGGCCAGCTCCACCTGATCGCCGGCCACCACCGGGCTGAGCTGGTCACCGACGATGTAGTTGACGTCCGGCGAAGGGCTGCCCTTGACCGGAGGAAGCTCGATCGTCCGGTATCCCGCCGAGACGCCGCGATAATCGGTCCCCGCTCTCTGAAGCTCCGCGCTCGACGGTTGGGGCGTGTAGACCCGAACCCGGTAGCTGTCGCCGGGCGCCAGCGCCGATTCGGTGTTCCACGTGCCGAGGCTCGAGCCAGGCACCACGTGCTCAGCCAGATCGGTCGGCGGCTGGCTGGTGCCGGCTCCGATCACCTGGGAGATCCTCATATCCCCGACCGTTACCTCGAGCGTCTGCGTCCAGCGGGCGATCGAGCGCGGGCTGGGCGCGGGAGTCGACCCGACGTTGCCCTGCGTCCAGCCGACCCCGTTGAACACGTCGAGGTTCTCGGCCTTCCAGTAGGCCGGGTACTTCGCCTGGACCTCCAGGACCACCCGGTCGTCGCGCGGCCAGGCGAGCCGCCCGTAGTCCTGCGACCAGTCAAAGCTGTCGGCAACGGCCGGGGTCAGCCCGCCGGCCAGGGTCCTCGGATTAATCCACGCCTGATGTCGATCGAGCGCCGGTCCGGCGAACATCGCGGCGACCCCGGCCAGCGCGCACAGGCCCAGCGCAGCACCGGCCTGCCGCTGTGCGATCCGCTCGCCCCACACGAACGCCGCCAGCAACGCGAACAGCAGCAGCCCGTCCAGGTAGGGGAACACCGGAGGGACAAGCGTGGTCGGCACCGCTGCCAGCGCGACCAGCGGCAGCGCGGCTCCCGCCCGCCGCAGGTCCTCCATCACGCGCGGAGCAAAGGCGACCAGCAGCGCGGCGTCGAGCAGCAGCACCCCCGCGCCGAGGACGATCACCAGCGTCACCCATTGGTTGACGCCCGAATAGGGGACCAGCGCCTGTGGCAGTCCCGTCAGCCCCTCCCCAATCGCGTTTGCGGTGACCGCGATCCGCAGATGGAGCAGCCAGCTCAGGGGGACCCCGGCGATCGGGAACATCGCGATGAGCGCCACCACGGTCGCCACCGCGGCGAGCCAGCGGCTGCGCCGGGCCAGCGGCGCCCGGGCTCCGGCCAGCAGCACCGCGACCACCAGCAGGCCGAGCAGCCGCGGCACCTCTCTTCCGGCCAGCAGCGTCGACCACCTGAGGGTTCCATAGAGACCCAGCGCGGCAAATGAGCCCAGCCTGAGCAGCGGCCGCGCCTGCGCCGGCTCGGCTGGCCTGAGCTGACCCCGCGCGCCCAGGATCGCCACCTGGCTCGTGGGGCCGACGGCGCTCACGCCGCGCGCTCCCGCGCAACCAGCCGCCCGCCGGCGTTCAGCAGATACCCCGCGCAGCCGCTCACCTCGAATCGCGGCGGCTGGCGGACCGGGGGCGCCACCTCGCTGGGGAGCACCAGCACGGCTCCGCGGTGGCCGCCGCGGAGGAGCTGCGCGGGAAGCCGCTCGCGCTGGGCGCTGACGTAGAAGATCGGCCCGCTGCGGGGCCGGGGCGCAAGGCTCGGCGCCGGCGCACCGGGGCCCCCCTCGATCAGCGCCAGGCGGACGTGCGCGGCCGGCCAGCTGCCAAGGTCGGGTTCGATCAGGATCGGGCGGCGGTCTCCGGGCAGCAGCAGCTCGCAGCCGGTCTGGCGGGCGAGCTCGTGGGTGAGCGACGCAGCGGCCCGGACCGCGGCGTCGACGCGTTCCGGGTGCTCCGCGCAGCGGGTGTCGAGCACCACCAGCGGCCCCGAATCGCGCTCTGCGTGCATCCGGCGCTCGAGCAGGCCGGCTCCCCGCGCCAGCGCGGGCCAGCTGATCCGCGACGCAGGCGTGCCGGGGCGGTAGGGCCGCAGGCCATCCACCTCGACCGCGGCGAGCGCCTCCAGCGACGCGGCGCCCGGCTGGCGGTCAGACATCTCGCCGACCTCCCCGCGGGACCGCGGCCGCTCGATTCGCGGCAACACCAGCAGGGTCTGCGCATGCTCGCCGCCGCGGCGCACGACGCGCACCATCCCCAGCGGATCCCGCAGGGCGATCGCGGGCGGCTCGATCCGGCGGCGGCCACGGCGAGCGAACCGCGCCACGACTCGGACGTCGGCGGCACGCCGGCGGCCGGGGGCGAAGGCTTCGCCCGAAATCGGGATCATCCCCCCGGCCAGCGAGTCCAGGATCTCGCCGCCGGGGACGCCGAAGGGCCCCCGGCGCACTTCGATCCGCGCCTCGAAGGGCTGATCCTCGAGCACACGCTCGGCCTCGAGCGCACGGGTCACGGAGGTGGTGCGGGAGGCGAGCCAGATCCACGGCGGGATCACCGCCGCCACGACCACGAAGGCCACACCGGGGATGAACAGCTCGGAGGTGTCGAAGGTGAAAGCCACCAGGATCAGGAAGATCCCGGCGACGGCGCTTGCCCCGGCCCGGGTCATAGCGCGCGAACCGAGGCGAGGGCGTCGGCGATCACGTCCGCGGCCACCGACCGTGCCGCACCGGGCGCCAGCACGAGGCGGTGGGCGAGCACCGCCTGGGCGAGCGCCTGGACGTCATCGGGAAGCGCATGGTCACGGCCCTGCAGCATCGCCTGGGCCTTGGCGGCGCGCAGCAGCATCAGCCCCGAGCGCGGGCTCGCTCCGAGATCCACCCGCGGGTCCTCCCGGGTGCGCCACAGCAGGCGCACGACGTAATCCCGCAGCGCCTGCGAGGCGTGGACGGCGGCCGCCACCTCCTGCGCCGCTAGCAATTGGGCGCCGGTTGCCACCGGGGTCAGCGAGAGCACGCGATCGCCCGCCTCGTGGTCGGCCAGCATTCCCGCCTCGTGCGAGGGATCGGGGTAGCCGAGCGAGATGCGGACCATGAACCGATCCACCTGGGCCTCCGGCAGCGGATAGGTGCCTTCGTACTCGATCGGGTTCTGGGTCGCCAGCACCAGGAAGGGCCGCGCCAGCTCATGCGTCTGCACATCGACGGTGACGCGGCGCTCCTGCATGCACTCCAGCAGCCCGGACTGGGTCTTCGGCGAGGCGCGATTGATCTCGTCGACCAGCACCACGTTGGCGAACACCGGTCCCGGCCGGAAGAAGAACCGCTGCTCGCGCTGGTCGTACACGTTGGTCCCCACGACGTCCGCCGGCAGGAGATCCGAGGTGCATTGCACGCGGGCGAACTGGCAGTCGATCGAGCGGGCGACGGCCCGCGCCAGCGCCGTCTTGCCGACGCCGGGATAGTCCTCCACCAGCACATGCCCCTCGGCGAGCAGCGCAACGAGCAGATGCTCGAGCGTCTCGGGACGGACCTGGACCGCCCGCAGGACGTTGTCCGCCACCGCGCGTATCAGCGCGGCGAAGGACTCAGACGTGTGGCGCGCTACCGGCGTGCGCTCTGGCGCCTCCACCTGTCTCCTTCCGCCGGCGCTCCACCTCATCGAGCACCGCGTCGGCCACCTGCTCCTTGGGCGCCCGCGCCACTCGCCGCTCGCCCTCGCCGCTGAGGATCACGACCTCGTTGGCGTCGGCCTCAAACCCGATGTCACGCCGAGAGATGTCGTTCACCACCAGCAGGTCGAGCCGCTTGGCCTTGAGCTTCTCCCGCCCGTGGGCCACCGCCCGATCCCCGTGCTCAGCGGCGAATCCGACGAGCACCTGATGGGGGCGCCGGCAGGCCGCGAGACCGGCCAGGATGTCCTCGGTCGGCTCGAGCTCGACGCTCAGGGGAAAGTCCGTCTTGTGCTTCTTGAGCTTGTCGTTCACCGGCGCTGCTGGCCGGAAGTCGGCCACCGCCGCCGCCATCAGCAGCACCTCGCTGCGGGGAAACTCGGCCTGGCACGCCGCCTGCAGTTCGGCCGCGGTCTGCACGTTCACCACGCGGACACCTGGTGGGGCGGCCAGTGACACGTTGGCGCAGATGAGCGTCACGTCCGCCCCGCGCTGCGCCGCCCGCTGGGCCAGCGAGATGCCCATCTTCCCCGAAGAGCGGTTCCCGACGTAGCGAACGCTGTCGATCGGCTCCCGAGTCCCGCCGGCGGTCACGAGGACGCGGACCCCGCGCCACGGAAGCGGGTTGCCGTTCGCGGCCGGACCCCCCCGCGGCTCCCCGGCCGGCGCCAGCAGCGCTTCGACCGCCTCGAGCAGCTCGGCCGGCTCGGCCAGCCTCCCCACCCCGCGCTCCCCGAGCGAGGCGAGCTCGCCCTCGCCCGGCGCGACGATCACGACCCCGCGGGCGGCGAGCGTCCGGAGGTTCTCCTGAGTCGCCGGATGGCGATACATCCGGTCGTTCATCGCTGGCGCCACGACGGTCGGGCACCGCACCGCCAGGGCGGCGGCGGTGAGCAGGTTGTCGGCCAGCCCGTGGGCGAGCTTGGCCAGCGTATTGGCGGTGAGAGGCGCAATCAGGTAGACGTCGGCCCGCTCGGCCACCGCCCGGTGGGTGATCGGCGCATGCTCGGGCAGTGCCTCTCCCGGATAGGCCCCACGCGCGGGGTCGGTGTCGAACTCCTCGCGCAGGACGGCGGCTCCGGTGATCGCCTCAAATGAGGCGCGGCCGACAAAGCGTTCGCTTGCCCGGGTCTGGATCACCCGCACCGCGTGGCCGCTCTGGACCGCCAGGCGCGCGGTCTGGAGCGCCTTGTAGGCCGCGATCCCGCCGCTCACGCCAAGGAGCAACCGGGCCATGGCTGCGTGCGCCGGCCTCTACCGGTAGTGGTACTTCAGCTTGCCCTGGGCGACCTCCTCCAGGGCAATCGTGAGGTAGTTCTTTGACCGGGTGTCGACCATCGGCGGCGGGAACTCGTCGAATGTCCCCTCGCCGAGGTTGTGGTAGTAGGAGTTGATCTGACGCGCGCGCTTGGCCGCCACGAGGACGCTCGCGTAGTTGGAGTCCACGTGCTCCAGAAGCTTGTCGATGCGGGGAGAAATCAAGGTTTGTGGTTCCTTTGCGATCGGGTGAGGCAGAGGTTAGCGCCCGCCGGCGCCGCCGGTCAGCGGTTCGCCAGCGCGCGGCGGACGATTTCGACAAGCTGCGTGGTCGCCTGCTCGAGGCGGTCGTTGACCACCACGTGCTGAAACTCGGCCTGCGCCGCCAGCTCCCGCTCCGCCGTCCGCATCCGGGCATCGACCTGCCCGCTGGTATCGGTGCCACGGCCGACCAGGCGCGCCCGCAGCGCGTCGAGCGTGGGCGGCGCGATGAACACCTGAACCGCCTCCGGCATCGCCTCGCGCACCTGCCGCGCCCCCTGGACCTCGATTTCCAGCACCACCGGCCGGCCCTCGGCGATCCGGCGCTCCACCTCCGAGCGCAGCGTTCCGTAGCGATTGCCCGAGTAGGTGGCGTGCTCGAGGAACTCGCCCGCCCCTACGCGGCGCTCGAACTCCTCCGGGCTCAGGAAGTGGTAGTCCAGCCCGTCCCGCTCGCCCGGGCGCGGCGGGCGGGTGGTGGCTGAGACTGACATCTCGAGCTCCGGAACCTGCTCCAGCAGGCCACGGATCAGCGTGCCCTTGCCCACCCCCGAAGGTCCGGTGATCACGAACACGCGTGCCACCCGCGGGCGGCGCGGCGGCTCAGCGGCGCCGCATCAAGTCGACGAGCTCGCGCCGCTGGCGCTCGGACAGGCCGCCGACGGTCTTGCTCGGTGAGATCTTGCACTGAGTCAAAATCTTGTTGACCTTGACCCGGCCGTACTTGGGAACCGCCAGCAGCAGGTCAAACACCTTGGCTGTCTCCAGGTAAGCGGGAGGGGCCAGCAGCAACTCGTCGATCGGCTGCCGGCCGGCCTTGAGGTCGCGCTTCAACCGGGCGCGCCGGCTGCGGATGTCGTTGGCGCGCTGGAGCGCCTCCATCCGCTGCACGTACGAGCGTTCGGGGGCGATCGTCGGCTTGGTGAGCTGTTCGGAGACCGGCAGCATGGGCGGCGACTATACATCTTGAGGCGGGGCGATCAAGCCAAATCCGCCGAATTCACCTGAACCTCTCGTTGAGCTTGAGCATTGTCGAGGATGGTTGCGGGAATCCGGTCTGTTTGCAGGGATTTGCCGTGAATCTCCTGAAGTGAGGTGACCTCCGGTTCGCCGCGGCGGGCGGCCGCGATGGCACGGGCCGCCGCAAAGCCGCCGGACATCGTGGCGATGCACGGAATCCCGCGAGCAATGGCAGCGGTCCGGATCTCGTAACCGTCCGCGCGCGCGCCGGTGCCCACCGGCGTATTGATCACCAGGTCGACGTCGCCGCGCTCGATCCAGTCGACGACGTGGGGCGAACCCTGACCGATCTTGTTGATCGCCACGGCGGGAATCCCCATCCTGGCTACCGCTTGCGCGGTCCCGCGGGTGGCGACGATCCGGAAGCCGAGTTCGTGCAGCACGATCGCCAGGCCGGTCGCGGCGGCCTTGTCGCCGTCGGCCACGGTGATGAATGCCGTCCCGGCGTCCGGCAACCCGGCCCCGGCCGCCGCCTGGGCCTTGGCAAACGCGGTGGGAAAGTCCCGCGCGATCCCCATCACCTCTCCGGTGGAGCGCATCTCTGGCCCGAGCAGCGAATCCGCCCCGGAGAACCGGCTGAAGGGCATCACGGCCTCCTTCACGCACACGTGGCCGTTGGACGTGTCGTCCGGCAGCCCGAGATCGGCGATCCGCTCGCCCAGCATCACCCGGCAGGCCATCCGCGCCAGCGGCACCCCGATCGCCTTGGATACGAAAGGCACGGTGCGGGAGGCGCGAGGGTTGGCCTCCAGCACGTGCAGGCCCTGCTGGCCGTGGATCGCGAACTGGACGTTGAGCAGGCCGACCACGCCGAGGGCACGTGCGATCCCCGCCGTCTGCTCGCGGATCTGCTCCAGGACCTCCTCCCCCAGCGTGTGCGGCGGCAGCGCGCAGGCCGAGTCGCCCGAGTGGATCCCCGCCTCCTCGACGTGCTGCATGATCCCCGCGACCCACACCTCCTCGCCGTCGGACAGCGCGTCGACGTCGACCTCGATCGAGTCCTCCAGGAACCGGTCGAGATAGATCGCCGCTCCCTCGGCAGTCCCGACACGCTGGAGATAGTCCCGCAGTCCGGCGAGGCTGTAGACGATCTCCATCGCCCGCCCGCCGAGCACGTAGCTGGGCCGGACGAGCAGCGGAAAGCCCACCCCGGCTGCCGCCTCGAGCGCCTCGTCGGGCGAGCACGCGGTGGCGTAGGCCGGGGCCCGGTAGCCGAGCCGGTCGAGCAGGGCGCCGAAGCGCGAGCGGTCCTCGGCCAGGTCGATGGCCTCGATCCCCGTCCCGAGAATCGGGACGCCCGCGGCCGCCAGACCGGCGGCCAGCTTGAGCGGCGTCTGGCCACCGAACTGCACGACCACGCCCTCCGGCCTCTCGACCTCGCACACCCCGAGTACCGACTCGAGCGTCAGCGGCTCGAAGTACAGGCGGTCGGAGACGTCGTAGTCGGTCGAGACGGTCTCCGGATTGCAGTTGATCATCACCGCGTCGCGGCCCGACTCGCGCACGGTCTGCACGGCGTGCACGCAGCAGTAGTCGAACTCGATGCCCTGCCCGATCCGATTGGGACCGGAGCCGAGGATCACCACGCTCGCGCGCTCGCCCCGCTCCACCTCGTCCCGAGGGTGGGCCGCCCCGCTGCCTGGGCGCTCCCAGCTCGAGTAGTAGTACGGCGTGCGCGCGGCGAACTCCGCCGCGCAGGTGTCGACCGACTTGAATGTGCGTTCTCCGGCGAACGGGGCCTCGGGCTCCTGCACGAGCTCCTGGAGCTCGCGCAGAAACCAGCGGTTGATATGCGTGCGGTCGTGGAGCTCGGTGATCGAGGCGCCGCGGCGCAGAGCCTCGAGCAGCAGGTCAAACCGCTCCGCGCCCCCCTGCTCGAGCCGGGCCAGCAGCTCCGCCTGGCTCTCCGGGAGCTGGGGGCTGGTGTCGAGCTCGCGGGAGCCCAGCGCCTTGGCGAAGGCCTGCTTGAACGTCCGCCCGATCGCCATCGCCTCCCCCACCGACTTCATGTGGGTGGTGAGCCCGGCCTCGGCACCGGGGAACTTCTCAAACGCGAACCGCGGCCACTTCACGACGCAGTAGTCGATCGCCGGCTCGAAGCTGGCCGGCGTCGCCCGGGTGATGTCGTTGGGGATCTCCTGCAGCGTGTAACCGACGGCCAGCCGGGCGGCGATCTTGGCGATCGGGAAGCCGGTCGCCTTGCTGGCCAGCGCGCTCGAGCGCGAAACCCGGGGGTTCATCTCGATCACCACGACCTCGCCGCTCTCCGGGTTGACCGCGAACTGGACATTGGAGCCGCCGGTTTCGACGCCGACCGCTCGGATGGCGGCGATCGCCTGGTCGCGCAGCAGCTGGTACTGCTGGTCTGAGAGCGTCTGCTGGGGCGCTACGCACACGCTGTCGCCGGTGTGCACGCCCATCGGGTCGAGGTTCTCGATCGAGCACACGATCACCACGTTGTCCGCCCGGTCGCGCATCACCTCGAGCTCGAACTCTCCCCACCCCAGTACCGACTCCTCGATCAGCACCTGCCCGATCGGCGAGGCGGCCAGGCCGCGGCCGACGAGTTGCGCGAGCTCGCGCTCGTCGCGGACCACACCCCCGCCGGTTCCGCCGAGAGTGAAGGCAGGACGGACGATGAACGGCAGACCGACCTTGGGGATCGCCGCCTGCGCCTGCTCGACGCTGGTCGCGATCACGCTGCGCGGGACCCTCAGGCCCGCAGCGGTCATCGTCTCGCGGAAGCGCTCACGGTCCTCGGCGCGGTCGATCGCCTCGTAGTCGGCGCCGATCAGCTCCACCCCGTGGCGCTCGAGCGTGCCGTCCTCGTGCAGCGCCTTGGCCAGGTTGAGCGCCGTCTGCCCGCCCAGCGTCGGCAGCAGCGCATCGGGGCGCTCACGGGCGATCACCTGGGTCACCGGCCCCGGCAGCAGGGGCTCGATGTAGGTGGTGCTCGCCACCTCGGGGTCGGTCATGATCGTCGCCGGGTTGGAGTTGACGAGCACGACCTCGTAGCCCTCCTCGATCAGCACCCGGCAGGCCTGGGTGCCCGAATAGTCGAATTCCGCCGCCTGGCCGATGACGATCGGCCCCGAGCCGAGCAGCAGGATCTTGTGGATGTCCTCGCGGCGGGGCACTACGCGGCGATCTCCCGGATGAAGCGGTCGAACAGGTGCAGCGCGTCGTGCGGTCCCGGCCCGGCCTCCGGGTGATACTGGACGGTGGCGCCACGGACGTCTCTGAGCGCGAGCCCCTCGACCGTGCGGTCATACAGGTTGATGTGGCTCAGCTCGGCCGCGCCGAACTCGGTGTCCCAGCGCACCGGCTGATCCTCCTGGATGGTTCTTGCCCCATCGGGCCCGAGAACCGCAAACCCGTGGTTCTGGCTGGTGATCTCGACCCGGCCGGTGCTCAGATCCTTGACGGGGTGATTGGCGCCGTGGTGGCCGAACGGCAGCTTGTAGGTGTCAAGCCCGACGGCGCGGCAGAGCAGCTGATGGCCGAGGCAGATGCCGTACACCGGCAGGCGCCCGATCAGCTCCCGCACCGTGTCGACGATGTGGCCGAGCGCCGCGGGATCTCCGGGGCCGTTGGCCAGAAACAGCGCATCGGGATGGTGACCGAGCAGCTGGTCGGGTGTCGCCGTGCACGGGTGCAGCTCGACCGTGGCGCCGCGAGCGCACAGGTTGGCCACGATCGAGCGCTTGACGCCGGTGTCGATCATCGCGATCCGCGGCCCGTCGCCGTCCCCCTGAATCGTCGTCCGCGCCGGCGTCACCTCGCCGACCAGGTCACGCCCGCTCATCGGCGGCTCGGCATCGATCAGCTCCCGCGCCCGCGCCTCGGGGACCGCGGCCGGAAACACGCCGCCGCGCATCGCGCCGCGATCGCGGATGTGGCGCACCAGGGCCCGGGTGTCGACGTCGGTGATGGCGGGGATCTCGTGGTCGGCCAGCCAGCTCAGCCACCCCCGGTCGGCGGCCGGCGCGTCGAGGGCATCGACGCCGGCGCGCATGATTGCCGCCCGGGCATGCACGCGGTCGGACTCCATCGCGTGCTCCGAGGCGCCGTAGTTGCCGATCATCGGGAAGGTGAAGGTGATGAGCTGCCCGCGATAGCTCGGGTCGGTCATGGCCTCCTGATAGCCGGACATGGAGGTCGTGAAGACGATCTCCCCGACCGCCGTGCCCCCGGGGACACCGCATTGCAGGCCGTCAAACCGGACGCCGTCATCGAGCAGGACGTAGGCGGTCGAATCGCTCATCGCGGCGCCAGCGCCGCGGCCAGCATCCGCTCACGGAAGGCCACCGAACCCGCGGCGATGGTCAGGACCACGCGGCCGTGCAGCCGCCGACCGTGAAAGGCGCAGTTCTCCGAGCGGCTGACGTAGCCGTCGGCGCCCACCTCGAAGCTGCGCTCGAGGTCGACCGCGACGAGGTTGGCGGGCTGATCGACGGCGACCCGCGGAGTCGGCAGGCCGTACAGCGCCGCCCCCGCGCTCATCCGTTCGACGACCAGAGCGAGGTCGAGCACGCCCGGGAGCACCAGCTCGGTGAACACGGAGGCGAACGCCGTCTCCAGCCCTGTGGTGCCCATCGCCGCCTGCTCGAAGGGAACCTCCTTCTCGTGGCGGGCGTGCGGAGCGTGGTCGGTCGCGATGCAGTCGATCACGCCGCTGCGCAGCGCGTCGATCAGCGCGCGGCGGTCGCGCTCGGCGCGGAGCGGCGGGTTGACCTTGAAGCGGCTGTCGAGGCTGCGCACCAGCTCGTCGCTCAGCGTGAGGTGGTGAGGCGTCACCTCGCCGCTCACCGGTGCGCCCGCCAGCTTGGCCTGCTCGAGCGCCTGCACCGATTCGAGCGCCGAGAGGTGCTGGAAGTGAACCCGGGCCTCCTCGTAGCGCGCCAGCGCTCCATCGCGCGCGATCATCGTCGACTCCGACAGCGACGGGATCCCGGCCATCCCGAGCCGCGCCGAAACCGCGCCCTCGTGCATCACGCCATCGCGCGACAGCGTGGGATCCTCCTCGTGCAGCGCGATCACTCCGCCGCACAGGCGCTGGTACTGGAGCGCCTTGCGAAGCATCCCGGCGCTGGCCACCGGCTTTCCGTCGTCGGTGAAGCCCAGCGCGCCTGCGTCGGCCAGCGCCGCCATCTCGGTCAGCTCCTCACCGCCCTGCCCGCGGGTGACCGAGGCCAGGAAGCCGACCGGGACCCGCGCCTGTTCACGCGCGCTGTCACGCAGCGCCCGCAGGACCGCCGGGTCGTCGAGAACCGGATCGGTGTTCGGCATCGCGATCACCCCGCAGAAGCCACCCGCGGCGGCGGCCGCCGTCCCCGACTCCAGATCCTCCTTGTACTCCTGACCCGGGGTCCGGAGGTGAACGTGCGGGTCAAAGAAGCCCGGGAACACGTGCAGCCCGGTGGCGTCGAACAGCTCGCCGTCCTCGGGCACCGGCAGCGACCCCGCCCCGCCCAGCTCGGCGATCTGACCGTCGCGGATCACCAGGTCGTGCGGCTCGTCCAGCCCCGTGCGGGGGTCAAGCAGGTGGGCGCCGCGGATCAGCAGCTGCGCCGAAGACTGCGGGCGCCGCGCCAGCTTGCCGGTCATGCAGCCACCGCCAGCGGCGAGGAGCCGGCCAGCAGCTCGTAGAGCACGGCCATCCGCACCGCGACCCCTGCCTTGACCTGGGCGCCGATCAGCGCCTGCGGGGAGTCGATCACGTCGGCTGAGAGCTCCACCCCCCGGTTCACCGGGCCGGGGTGCATCAGCAGCTGCCCGGGAGCCAGCCGCGCGGAGTTGATCTGGTAGCGCGCCGCATATTCCCGCAGCGACGGAACGTAGGAGTCCTGCATCCGCTCGTGCTGCATGCGCAGCACGTAGACGACGTCGGCCTCGCCCAGCTCCTCGAGCGACGTCGTGGCCGCGCACCCGAGCGCCTCGATCTCACGGGGAATCAGCGTCGGAGGTCCGCACACGGTGACCGAAGCGCCCAGTCGCCGGAACGCCTGGATGTCCGAGCGGGCGACGCGCGAGTGCAGCACGTCGCCGACGATCCAGATCCGGGCGCCGTCCAGGCGTCCGAGCCGGCGTCTGAGCGTGAACGTGTC
>DAIQND010000047.1:0-14216 GCA_036788555.1 Solirubrobacteraceae bacterium
GAGCCCTGTGGCTGCGATGCGTACCCGCCAGTCGAGGTGGCGGCCGGCGCCAGAGGCGCGTGCCCGTGCTCGCTCGTCCTGCTCGCCGCCCGAGCCGCCCGCCCCGCCCGCGCGGGGCGCGCGGATGGGGCATACCGGTGCGCGCCCACGCTCTTGCGCGCCGTGAGCCTGACCGATGAGCCGGCGCTGCGCGAATGCCGAGCCGCCGCGCGCTGGGTGACGTGTCCGTCCCCGCGCCTGGCAGGAGCCGCCGAAGCGGATCGCGCCGCCCGTGCCGGCGACGCCACGGCGTGGCGGATGCCGCTCACGCCCGCGGCGGTACCCGCGAGCAGCACGATGCCGGCCACGGCTTTCCAGGCGACCGCGGTCGCCGCCTTGCCTGCGACGGCCGTGGTGGCGACGGAGCTCCCGCCCGCTCCCACGCCTCCCTGGGCGGCATGCAGCGAGCGCGAGAGCAGCGCGGCCGCCGCTGCCGGAGGCAGGGCCGGAGTCAGGGCCCGCAGCTGAGTCCGCCGCTCCGGGATCGCCGCCGCGAACGCCTGACAGGCCGAACACTCCCGCAGGTGTGCCCGCACGCGGCGGCCCCGAAGCACCCGCAGGTCTCCATCCGAGATCCGGCTGCGCAACTCCTCACAGCTCATCGCGCGCCCTTCCTCGATCTCGGCCAGCGCCTGGCGCGCCTCGAAGATCGCCTGCTTGGCGGCAGCGGTGCTCGTGCCGAGCGCGATCCCGATCTCCTCGTGTGACAGACCGCTGAGCTCGCGTAACAGCAGCGCCGAACGTTGCCGCTCGGGCAGTCGCGAGAGATCGTCCACCAGCGTCCGCCATCGGATTCGCCCGGCGACCTCCTGCTCGGCCGACGAGGCGACCGCCAGGTGCTCGGCCAGGAGTTCGGGAGCTCCGTCGCGGCCGCGCCGGCGCAGCAGCGAGATCGCCTCGTTGTGAGCGATCCGGTAAAGCCACGGCCGCAGCGGAGCATTGCGCTGATCCCGTCGGAGTGCCGCCAGGGCGCGGGTGAAGGCGGACTGCAACGCGTCCTGGGCGTCGGGATCGTCGCGGAGGATCGAGCGGCAATAGCGGTACAGCTGCTGGTGGTAGCGCTGGTAGAGGACCGCGAAGGCGCGCTGGCTGCCGCGCGCGACGTAGCGCGCCAGCAGCTCGTCGCCAAGCTGCGACAGCCGGGGCAGCGGTCGCTCGCCGCGCAGCGCAGCCACGGGTGTAGCCGAATCCATCACCCATCAGTATCGGCGACGTGCGGCAGAAGTAAAAGTCAGGACCTATCTGGGTAGAACACCCGGCGCCCGGGTCCGCGGGGTGAACGCCAGGATCATCGCCGGTACCAGAGCGACCGCGGTCAGGCCCACCGCCCACCAGAAGGTGGAGGTGAAGGCATGGGCCAGGGGCTCCGCGATCCGAGTCCGCACAGCCGCCAGCACCGGCTGGATCGCGCCGCCGCCGATCCCGGCACCGGGGACCGACGCCTTGATCTGGTTCTCGAGCACCACCGCCAGCAGCGCCACGCCGATCGAGCCGCCGACGCGCTGGAACACGTTGAGCGCGGTGGTGGCGCGCGGAACCGCTTCGCGTGAGACGGTCGCGTAGGCGGCGGCCATCACCGGCATCATCGCGCAGCCAAACCCGATCCCGCGCACGAACAGGTTCACCGACGTCTCGGTGAAGGAGGTGCTTGCCCCCCAGCCGGTCATCCACACGGTGGCGGCGGTGACCACGGCCAGCCCGAACAGGGCGACGCGGCCGCCGCCGATCCGGTCGGTCAGCCGGCCTGCGACCGGCATCACAATTGCGGCGCCGAGGCCCTGCGGGACCATCAGCAGCCCCGTGTCGAGCGTCGACTGACCCCGGTCGACCTGCAGGTAGAGCGGCAGCAGCAGCATCGCGCCGAACAGCGCGGCGCCGGTGAGCAGCACGGCGGCCGAGGACGCGGCGAAGCCGCGGGCGTAAAACAGCGTCAGGTCCAGCAGCGGCCGAACCCGGGTATGGAGCCCGTGCCAGACGAACAGCCCCACCAACCCCAGGCCGGCGGCGATCGGCGCCCAGGCGCCGACGTAGGCGATCCCGCCGTTGGACGAGACCTCCGAGAGCCCGAACACGATCCCCGCCAGCCCGGGCGACAGGAGCGCCAGCCCCAGGAAGTCAAGCCGTTCGCCGCGCTGCGGCGTCGCGCGGGGCAGAAGCCGCCAGGCCATGGTCAGCGCCACCGCCCCGATCGGCAGGTTGACGTAGAAGATCCACCGCCAGCTGAGGTGCTGGAGGATCAGCCCGCCGAGCACCGGACCGAGAATCGGCCCCAGCAGCATTGGCGCGCCGACCACCGCCATCACCCGCCCGATCCGCTGCGGACCGGCTGCCATGGCGAGAATCGTCATCCCGGCGGGCATGATCATCCCGCCGCCCAGACCCTGCAGGACGCGGAAGACGATCAGCGACCCGGCCGACCAGGCCAGGCCAGACAGGGCGGAGCCCGCGAGGAACAGGGCCACCACCAGCATCCACAGCTGCTTGGCCCCGAAGCGCTCCGACGCCCATCCGGTCATCGGGATCACCACCGCCAGCGCCACCAGATAGCCGCTCGCCACCCACTGGATCGTCGACAGCGAAGCGTGCAGCTCATGGCCCAGAGTGGCGAGCGCGACGTTGACGATCGTGGTGTCGAGGATCGACATGATCGCCCCGACGATCACCACCAGGGAGATGACGATGATCTCGCGGTCGAGCTTGTCCGATGCCGGGGCGCCGTCGCGGCCGGCGCCGTCGGATTCTCGCGCCCCGGCGACGCGCGCGTCGGATGTCGGGACGTCAGGTCCTCGCGCGTCCTCTTCAAGCTTCCCGGGGACGGTTTGTGACATCTGTGAAGCACCGTAGCGCCTACGCCAGCGCCGGGTCTAATGTCCGCCGCGGCGATGACGAGCGCTGAAGCCAGCCTGGGCACCTTCGAGGCCGAGGTGACCGTGCAGCGGATTCGCTACGTCAGCCCCGATCGCGGGTGGGCGGTGCTCGACGCCGCCGATGACGCCGGCGATGAGCTCGTCCTGGTCGGACCGCTGGGCCATCTCGAGCCGCGCGAGCGCGCCGCCGTTGCCGGCACCTGGGTCGACGATCATCGCTATGGCCTGCAGGTCAAGGTCACCCAGGCGACGCCGCTGGCGCCGGTCGACGCCGAGGCGGTGTCGCTCTACCTCAAGCGCGTCAGGCACATCGGCACCCAGCGTGCCGCCAAGCTGATCGACCGCTACGGCCCCGCCGGCGCGTTCGAGGCGATCGATGCCGACCCGCAATCGGCGTTCGCCGCCGCCGGGCTGAAGGGTCAGGCGGCCCAGGCGGCCGCCGAGTCGTGGGAGCGGCTGCGCGGCACCAGGCGCCTGCACCTGCTGCTGGCGCCCCACGGGCTGGCCTACCTGGTGGGCCGGATCCACGAAGCCTACGGCGACGCGGCCCACCGCGCGGTGAGCGATCGCCCGTATGAGCTGACCGCCGTGTTCGGCGTGGGGTTTCTCACCGCCGACCGGATCGCGCGCGGCCTCGGGTGCGCCGCGGACGACCCTGAGCGCGTCCGCGCCGCATTGCTTCACCTGCTGGCGGAAGCCGAGCGGAGCGGCAGCACCTGCATGCCACTGGCGCGGCTGCTCGCGGCGGCCGGTGAGCTGGTGGGCAGCGCGCCCGAGGAGGCGCTGCTCGACCGCCTGGTGCAGCGCGGCGACCTCGTGCGGATCGGACAGTGGATCTACCGCCGGGAGACCGCCGAGCTCGAAGCCGAACTGGCAGCGCAGGTGCGGCAGCTGGCCGGCGCGCCCCCCAGCGAGCGTCTGACGCGGCCGCGCGACGAGCAGCTTCAGGGCGGCGATCAGCAGCTCACGACCGAACAGCGGGCCGCGGTGGCCAACGCCTTCGAGCACCGCCTCTCGGTCGTGACCGGCGGCCCTGGGACCGGGAAGACGGCGTCGATCCGCACCATCGCCCACGCAGCAGCGGCGGGAGGAGCCCGCGTGCTGCTCGCCGCTCCGACCGGTCGGGCGGCGGTCCGGATGACCGAAGCCAGCGGCGTGCGCGCCAAGACCGTCCACTCGGCGCTCGGCTGGGTCCCGGGCGAGGGGCCCAGCCACGACGAGCAGGACCCACTGCCGTGCGAGCTGTTGATCGTGGATGAGACCTCGATGGCCAACCTAGAGCTGCTGGTCACGCTCCTGCGCGCGGTGGGGCCCGATACGCACGTGGTGCTGGTGGGCGACGCCGACCAGCTGGCGCCGGTGGGGGCGGGCAAGCCCTTCGCGGAGCTCGTTAGCTCCGCCGTGGTGCCGACCACACGGCTCACGCACATCTTCCGGCAGGCCGCGGGCAGCATGATCGTGCAGGGGGCGCACGCGATCCGGCGCGGCCAGACCCCTAGCTTCACGCCGGGCGCGGAGATGCGTAGGGACCTATTCATGATCGAGCGCTCGGACCCGCGCTCCGCGCGGGAGGAGATCGTCTCGCTGGTCAGCCACCGGCTGCCCGAGCACTATGGGGTCGACCCGGTCGGCGAGGTTCAGGTGTTCGCGCCGGTCTACCGCGGCGAGCTGGGCATCGACGCGCTGAACCAGAGCCTGCGCGCAGCGCTGAATCCGGCCGGAGCGCCGGTGCGGGGCGGGCGGCTGCGGATCGGCGACAAGCTGATGATGACCGGGCGCAACCTGCACGAGCTGGGGCTGATGAACGGGACCGTCCTGCGTCTGCTCGACGAGGTCACCGGCGAGGCCGGCGATGACGCGGCGCTGTTGCTGAGCGCCGAGGAGGCGGTGTTTCGCCTGCCGCTCGACGAGGCAGATCGGCTCCAGCTGGCCTACGCCTGCTCGGTTCACCGCGGCCAGGGGATCGAGCTGCCGGTGGCCGTGATCGTCGCCCACCCGGCCGCCGGAGCGTTCTTCCTGCGCCGGGAGATGCTCTACACCGCGGTGACCCGCGCGCGCGTGGCCACGGTGATCGTGGGCACGCGAGACGTGCTGGCGCGGGCAGCCGCCACGCCTGACACCGGGCGCCGGCACAGCCGGCTCGCTGAGCGACTGAGCTGACCCGACGCACAGCCGTCGCGTGCCGCCGCGTGACGGCCTGCCGCCCGGCCGCCGCCACCGGTCGCACCCGCCGCCACCCCGCTACCGTGCGCCCGCATGCAGGCACTGATCCTGGCGGGCGGCGAGGGAACCCGGCTGCGGCCGCTGACCTCCACGATCCCCAAACCGGTCGTACCGCTGGCCAACCAGCCTCACATCACGCTCATGATCGAGTGGCTGCGCCGGCACGGGGTCGATGACGTGGTGCTGTCGTGCGGGTTCCTGGCCGACGGCGTGCGCCGCGTGCTCGACGAGCGGCCGATCCCCGACGTCCGGATCCGCTACGTCGAGGAGCCGGCGCCGCTGGGCACCGGCGGCGCTCTGCGCTACGCCGGCGAGCTGCTCGATACGCGCTTTCTGATGCTGAACGGCGACGTCCTGGCCGACTTCGACCTCGGCGAGCAACTCGCCCAGCATGAGCGCAGCGGAGCGCGAGCCACCCTCGCCCTCTACCCGGTTGAGGACCCCTCGGCCTACGGGCTTGTCCGGTTGGGCCCCGGGCGTCAGGTCAGCCAATTCCTGGAGAAGCCGAGACCCGAGGAGATCGACACCAACCTGATCAACGCCGGCGCGTACGTGCTCGAGCGCTCGATCCTCGACGACATGCCGGCGCCGGGAACCAACGTGTCGATCGAGCGCGAGGTGTTCCCGCAGCTGGTGGGTGACGGCCTGTACGGGTTCGTCAGCCAGGGCTACTGGCTCGACATCGGCACCCCCGAGCGGTATCTGCAGGGGACCTTCGACATCCTCGAGGGGATCGTCGAGACCGAGATCGGACGCCGCCTTCACGCGAGCCGGAGCCTGGTGGCGGATGGGGCGAGCATCCACGGCCGGGCGATCGGCCCCGCGCTGATCGGCACGGGATCGAGCATCGCGGTGGGGGCGATCGTCGGCGGCCGGGTGGCGCTCGGGGAAGGAGTCACGGTCGAACAGGGCGCACACGTCGAGAACGCCGTCGTGCTGGACGGCTCGACGATCGGGGCGCACGCCCGGGTCAGCGGCTCGATCGTCGGACCTCGCGTCCGCGTGGGCGAGCACTGCCAGCTGGAGGATCGCGTGGTGCTCGGCGAGGGCGTGGAGCTGGGCGCCGGCAACATGCTGCGCGCCGGCGCCCGCGTGTTCCCGGATGTGCGCCTGCCGGACGGCGCTATCCGGTTCTGAGCCCTACAGCTCGACGGTCGACATATCCGGGTAGCGCTCGCCCGCGGTGACGCCGGGGGGCGCCGCCTCGTCGAGGCGGCGCAGCTCATCGTCGGTGAGCTCGATCTCGGTCGCGGCGACGTTCTCTTCCAGGTACTTCCGGCGCTTGGTCCCCGGGATCGGGACCACGTCCTCGCCGCCGCGCTGAACCCAGGCCAGCGCCAGCTGCGCCGGCGTCACTCCCTTTTCCTCGGCGATCTCCCGGACACGGTCGACGATCTGAAGGTTGCGCTCGAAGTTCTCGCCCTGAAAGCGCGGGTTGTGGCGGCGGAAGTCGTCCTGCGGAAGGTCATCCGGGGAGCGGAAGCGACCGGACAGGAAGCCTCGGCCCAGCGGGCTGTAGGCGACAAACCCGATCCCGAGCTCGCGCGTGGTGGGCAGGATCCGGTCCTCGACGTCGCGGGTCCAGAGCGAGTACTCGGTCTGGAGCGCCGAGATCGGATGGACCTCGTGGGCGCGGCGCAGCGTGTCCGGCGAGGCCTCCGAGAGGCCGAGGTAGCGCACCTTGCCCTGCTGCACGAGCTCGGCCATCGCGCCCACCGTCTCCTCGATCGGGACGCCGCGATCCACGCGGTGCTGGTAGTAGAGGTCGATGTGGTCGACCCCCAGCCGCTCGAGCGACGCGTTGCACGCCTCGTGCACGTACTCCGGGTCACCCCGTACGCCCAGCCGCTCGCCGTTCTCGCCGCGGACGTTTCCGAACTTGGTGGCCAGCACCACCCCGTCGCGCCGGTCACGGATCGCCCGGCCGACCAGCCGCTCGTTGGTGAACGGCCCGTACATGTCCGCGGTGTCCAGGAAGGTGACCCCGAGCTCGAGCGCCCGGTGGATCGTCGCGATCGACTCCTCGTCGTCACCCTCGCCGTAGAACTCCGACATGCCCATGCAGCCCAGCCCCTGCATCGAGACTTCGAGGCCCTGGCTGCCCAGCTTGCGCGTCTGCATCAATTCTCCTCGTCGATAGAGACCACCATCTTTCCGATGTTCTCTCCGCGCAGGAGACCGATAAACGCCTCCGGTGCGTGCTCGAGGCCCTCGACGACCGTTTCGCGGTAGCGGAGCCTCCCTTCCTTGAGCAGCGGCGCCACCTCTTGGTGGAACGCCTGCATCCGGTCGAAGTGGTCTGAGACGATGAACCCGCGGAGCGTCAGCCGCTTGCGCACCACGAGGGGCTCCAGGGCGCGGGGTCCGGGCGGCGGCCCGGTGGCGTTGTAGACCGAGATCGCGCCGCACATCGCGACGCGCCCGTAGTCGCGCAGCGAGATCAGCGCCGCCTCCAGGTGATCGCCTCCGACGTTGTCGAAGTAGACGTCGATCCCGCTCGGCGCCGCCTGGGGCAGAAGTGTGTTAACCGACCCGTCCTTGTAGTTGAACGCCGAGTCGAGGCCCAGCTCCTGCTTGAGGAATGTGACCTTCTCGGGGGACCCCGCGCTGCCCACGACACGGCAGCCGCGAACCTTGGCCAGCTGCGCGGCCACCGACCCGACCGCGCCCGCGGCGGCGGAAACGAACACGGCGTCCCCATCACGCAGTCCGGCGATGTCGAGCAGCCCGACGTAGGCGGTGAGGCCGGGCATGCCGAGCACTCCCAGGTAGGCGGATGGCGGGGCCAGCTCGGGATCGATCGGAGTGGCGGCATCGGCGGACACGAGCGCGAGCTCACGCCAGCCGAGCATGTGGAGCACCCACTGCCCCTCGCTGAAGCGCTCGTCGCCGGACCTCAGCACCTGCCCCACGGCACCACCCTCCAGCGGAGCGTCGAGCGCGAACGGCGGCACGTAGGACTGGACGTCGTTCATCCGCCCGCGCATGTAGGGATCGACCGACATCCACCGGTTCTGCACCAGCAGCTGACCGGGGCCGGGATCGGATAGCTCTGCCTCGGCCAGGCGAAAGTCGCTCAGCTTCGGCTCGCCCACCGGGCGAGCGGCCAGCCGGATCTCCCGAGTGATCAACCGTAGAGGCGGACGAGGCACTCGGCCACGCAGGCCGGCTTCTCGCCCCCCTCGACCTCGATCGTGCCCCTGACCTTGACCTGAACCCCGCCGGAGACCTCGACGACCTCGACGATCTCGGCCCCGCCGCGCCAGCGCTTGCCGACCGGCAGCGGCGCCGGGAAGCGGACCTTGTCCAGTCCGTAGTTGAGGCCCATCTTCACGTCAGAGACGTTCAGCAACTGGCCCATCACCGGCGCCATCAGCGACAGCGTCAGATAGCCGTGGGCGATCGTGCCGCCGAACGGCGTCTGCTTGGCGCGCTCCACGTCGACGTGGATGAACTGGTGGTCGTCGGTGGCGTCGGCGAACTGGTTGACCCGCTCCTGGGTCATCTCCTGCCACTCCGTGTAGCCAAGGTGGCGGCCGGTGGCCTCGCGCAGGCCGGCCAGGTCCATCGTCGCGGTCGTCATGTCATCTCCAGGGTCGGTGTCGTCGCCTCGGGCGAATCCGGTCACGCCGAAACCTATCAGTGGTGTTTTACTGCTCAGCGCATGACCCTGGTGGCGCTGTCCGCGTCGTATGGTGCGGGAGGTAACGTGATCGGCCCTCAGCTCGCCGAGCGGCTGGACGTACCGTTCGTCGATCGCGCGATCCCGCTCCAGGTGGCCGAGCATCTCGACGTGTCGGTCGACGACGTGGCCGCTCACGACGAGCAGGCCGCCGACAGCTTTCTCGACCGCCTCCTGCGCGGCTTCATCGGCACCGACATCGGCGTGCCGGCCCCGCTGCCGGCCGAGACCTTCACCTCGCAGGACTTCCGGCAGGCGACCGAGGAGGTCCTCCTGCGCCAGGCGGCCACCGGCGACGGCGTGATCCTCGGTCGCGCGGCGATGATCGTCCTGCGGGAGCACCCCGGCGTCCTGCGCGTCCGGCTGGATGGACCGCCCGAGCGGCGCGTGCGACAGGCGATGCGGATCGCCGGACTCGACGAAGCCACGGCCGCCGACACGCTGCGCAAGCTCGACCGCGCACACGCCGACTACGTCCGGCAGTTCTACGACGCCGACATCAACGACCCGCGGCTCTATCACCTGGTGATCGACTCGACGTCGATCGAGCTCGACGCGTGCGTGGAGCTGATCGTGCGCGCTGCGGAGTCCGTGACGATGGACGGGCGCTGAGGCACGGAATGGACACGGCCGCGAGCGTTCCCCCGCCGGCGCTCACGCCTCCTCCCGGGAACCCCCGGTTCCCCCTGTTCGACGGGCTGCGCGCGATCGCAGCGCTTGCCGTGCTCGCTTATCACGTCGGCTACTACTCCCGCGCCAACGAGGGCGACGGCGGACTGTCGCCGTATCTGGCGCGACTGAACGTCGGCGTGGCCGTGTTCTTCGTCATTTCCGGGTTCCTGCTCTACCGGCCGATGCTCGTCGGGCGTCTCGGCGATGGCCCGCGCGTGCGGCTGGGGGACTACGCACGCCGACGGGTGCTGCGGATCGTGCCCGCCTACTGGGTCGCCCTCACGGTGCTGGCGGTCTACCCCGGGTTGCCTGGCGTGTTCGGCTCACACTGGTGGGTCTACTACGGGTTCGGTCAGGACTACAGCACCACCACCGTCACCTCGGGAATCGGTCCCGCGTGGTCGTTGGGCTGCGAGGTCGTCTTCTACGCACTACTTCCGTTTATCTCGCTCGGGCTTGGGCGGCTGTCGTCGGCCGCGGGCCGCCGTGGCGTGTGGTGGCAGGGCGAGCTTGCGGTACTCGCCCTCCTCGCTGCCGCGAGCGTCGCGTGGCGCGGCTACGTCGACGCGCACGGTGGCCTCTCCCCGAGCACGTTCGCCAGCACGTTCGGGTGGTTCGCGCTCGGCATGGCGCTCGCGGTGCTGAGTGTGCTGCGGCCGGTGGTCGCTCACCGCCGGCTCTACGCCTGGGCGGGGTGGCTGCTCGCCGCCGCGGCCTATGTGGTGATCTGCCGGGGCCTGGGGTTGGGCACCGGCTTCGTGTTCTTGCAGCACGTGACGGTCGCCCAGGATCTGGCGATCTACGCGTTGAGCGGTGTGGTGGCGGTGGGTCTGGCGCTGCCGGCCGTGCTCGATCGCGGGCCGCGTACCGGGATCGGGCGGCTGCTCGGCAGCCGCCCGCTGGCCTGGCTCGGGCTGATCTCCTACGGGATCTACCTCTACCACCAGCCGATCGCCGACGCGCTCAACGGGGGCGTCACCTCCGCTGGCGACGCGACCGTACGATTTCTATGGCTCTTCCCGGCCACCGTCGCGATTGCCGTCGCCGCCGGCGCGCTCAGCTATTACGTCGTCGAGCGGCCGGCGCTGCGCCTTAAGGAGATCGGCACGCGGTTCATTGGAGCCGAGCAGCCGGCCGGCGAGCTGGTGGTTGACGGCGGTCCGCCACAGCCGGCGTCCGGCTGAGCCCCCGGCGCCCGGTATCTTCACCGGCATGAGTGTGGCCGCATGGCGCGCCGCTCCCAGGGGCTCGCAGCTGAGAGCGGCGCTCGTCGGGCTGCCGCTCGAACCGTTTGGAATCGCGCTGCTCACGCTCGCGGTGCTCGGACTGCGGCTCAGCCAGGTCCACCAGAGCCTGTTCGGCGATGAGCTGTGGACCTACCAGCAGATCCACGGGCACAGCTTCGGCTCGATGTTCCGAGCGATTCATCCGGGCGCGGAGAATGCGCCGCCGCTGTTCTTCGTGCTGGCCTGGCTGACCAGCAAGCTGGGCGACCCCACGGTGTGGATCCGGCTGCCGTCAGTGGTCCTCGGCACGGCCACTGTCCCACTCGTCTATGCCCTCGGGCGTCAGACCGTGGGCGGCGTCGGTGCACCGGCGGGGGCGGCGGTGTTCGCCCTCAGCCCATTCGCCGCGTTCTACGGGATCGAGGCTCGGCCGTACGCGAGCATGGCGTTCTTCGCCGTGCTCTCAACACTGGCGCTCGTCAAAGCGCTGCGCACCAGTTCGGCGAGGTGGTGGGTTGTCTATGTCCTGGCTGCGACCGCCGCTGCCTACACCCACTACACAGTCGTGTTCGTGCTTGCCGTGCAGGCGGTGTGGGCCACCTGGGCAGCTCGCGATCGGGTGCGCATCCCGCTGGCTGCCAACGCCGCGATCGTGCTCCTGTACCTGCCGTGGATCCCGCACCTGAAGAGCAGGGAGCTCGCCATCATCGGCGCGCTCGAGCCGCTCGACCTGCACAACATCGGCCACGACCTCGTGCAGGCGACGGTGGGCTATCCGCTGGCGCCGCTGCATGCGATTCCGAGCATCCCGGGGCTGGTGGCGATCGGGATATGCGTGGCCGGAGCAATCCTCGCGCTGGCGCTGCGCCGCCGCGCTCAGGCGCCGGCCCGCGGTGGGCAAGCCGCCGGGCACTCGCTGATCACGGCGCTTGCGCTGGCGACACCGGTGGGGGTACTGCTCTACAGCCTCGTCTCGACCGATATCTGGGACGCCCGGGACCTCTATGCGTCGTTGCCGGCCGCGGCGCTGGTGCTCGGAGCGCTCCTCGCAGCGATTCCTCGCAGCTTCCGCGCGCTCGCGCTCCTGGCGGTGCTTGGAACCCTGCTGGCCGGAACGATCCGCGCCGTCACGCCCCGCTACGCGCGTCCGCAGTATCGCGCCGCCGCGCGGTATCTCGACCATGTGGCCAAGCCGGGCGATCCTGTGATCGTGTACCCGTCCTACCTGAACCTCAATGACGTGATCGCCGTCCAGTTCCACCGCCGCCACCGGGTCCTGAAGGGTGTTCCCTCGCGGTGGCCCGCCCCGCCTTCCGGAGGCGCGACGTACCTGATCCTGAGCCGCAGCTTCGACGCCGCCGTGCGACTCGCGACCCCGCAGCCACCCGGATACGCGCTGGTCGGCCGCCGCCAGTACTACGGATCGGTTCCGTTCACCGTGTTGACCTACCGGCGCCTGGCAGCCGTTGCGAGCGGATAGGCCGGCGGTGGTGCGAGCGCAACGCCACTCGAGCGTGCTCCGGGCCGCCGGGGCGGTCGCTGCGCTGATCCTCTGCGCGTGGTTTGCCATCGGCATCCGGCAGGCACGTGACACGGCTCGCGCGCAGGCGTTCGTCACCACGCACAAGGTGGCCAACGCAAACCAGGCTCGCGCCGTCGACTCGCTGCTGGCCGCGGCACGCCTGCTGAATCCCGATACCACGGTGTCCCTCCTTCGAGGCAGGGTGGCCAGCGAACGCGGGAACCCGGCGGAGGCTGAGCGGATCATCATTCCCGTCACGCGCCAGGAGCCGCAGAACCTCGACGCCTGGTTGTCGCTTGCCTACGTCTCGGGCACCGACCAAAAGCTGTTCTTCCACGCCCTGGCCGAGGTCAAGAGGCTCGACCCAAAGGCCGGGTAGCCGAGCCATGACGCCGCAGGACGAGGAGCCCGCAGCGTTCTGGCGCGCCATCCGCGCGCGCCACCCGCCCCTGGCCGAGGCGCTGCTCGCCGACGCCAGGCTGACCGCCCGCTACCGCGGCGAGCGCCATGAGTTCCGCTCCAGACTCGACGCGGCGCTACAGATGCTGCGCCTGGCCTGGGTCAGCGACGCCTTCCTGGCCCAATCGCTGTACCGAGCCAAGGCACGCATGCAGGCGCGCCGGACGCCGGTTTTGCCGCGGCTCGCCCACCGGCTGGCGATGATCACCGCGCAGGTGTCGATCGGCGATCCGGTGGTCGTGGAGCCAGGCGTCTACATCATCCATGGCCAGGTGGTGATCGACGGCATCGTCGAGATCGGAGCCGGAACGACGATCGGACCCTTTGTGACGATCGGGCTGCGGGCGGGGGAACTCAGGGGAGCCACGGTTGCGGCGGATGTGAGCATCGGCACGGGAGCCAAGATCATCGGCCCGGTGCAGATCGGGCGAGGAGCGACGATCGGCGCGGGCGCCGTGGTGCTCGACGACGTCGCACCCGGGGAGACAGTCGTCGGAGCGCCGGCGCGCCCGATCTCGGAAGCGCCCTCAGCGATCAGGTAACTTGCCCCTCGTGAGGTGGCGCAAGCGGGCAGCGCAGAGCGCGGTCGTCGAGCGATGCGATGACGGCTCGGAGCTCCCGCTCGCTGAGCTCGAGGCCGAGATCGAGCGGCTGAGCGCTGCCAACCGCGTTGAGCGAGACGGGGCGCGGGAGCGGCGGCTGCTGTCGCTGCGCCATTTCGCGGGCATCCGGCATCTCGACCCCCGCGCGGCCGCCCCAGCCTTCGCTGCCGCCACGACCGGCGGGCTTCCCGAGGGAGAACCGCTGCCCGAGCTGCGCCCCCACGAGCTGACGGCGGGCGTCCTGCGCGCGGGCATCCTCCGTGACGGATGCGTGCTGGTGCGCGGGCTGATCGACCCGGACACCGCGCTCGCGCTCGCCGCCGGGATCGAGCGTGCGTACGAGGAGCGCGCGCGGCGCGCGAGCGGAGGCGACCCCGGCGACTACTACGCCGAGTTCGTACCGCACCCCCGCTTCGGTGACGTGCAGGGCCGCTGGTGGATCGAGGAGGGTGGTGGACTGCTGGCCGCCGACTCGCCCCGCCTGCATTTCGAGATGGTCGAGCAGTTCGCCATAGCCGGGCTGCGCGAACTGGTCAGCGACTACCTCGGCGAGCCGGCGCTCATCTCCGTCCACAAGACCACCCTCCGGCGTGCGGATCCGGCGATTGCCGGCGCCTGGCATCAGGACGGCTATTTCATGGGTGAGGTGCGTTCGCTCAACCTGTGGCTGTCGCTCTCGCGCTGTGGCGACGTGGCGCCCGGCCTGGACATCCTGCCGCGACGGCTGGATCACTACCTCGCCAGCGCCGCCGACGACTCGCCGCTTGACTACACGATCACCCAGGAGCGGGTGGAGGAGGAGGCGGGGGATACGCCATTGCTCAGGCCGATCTTCGAGCCCGGCGACGCCCTGTTCTTCGACGAGTGGCTCCTCCACCAGACGGCGAGCGATCCGGCGATGCCGAATCCCCGCTACGCGATCGA
>DAIQND010000048.1:0-14059 GCA_036788555.1 Solirubrobacteraceae bacterium
TTCTGCCAGGACAGCACGAGTTCGCCGAGCTCGGCCGGCTTGTAGCGGCCGGTGATGCCCCAATTCCTCTTGTAATCATTGGCCCAATGCTTACCGCAGAGGAGACTGAGGTCCTGCGTAAATTCGGGGTGCCCGCTTCGCTAGTTTGCGTTCAGTCGGACGTCAATGATAGGGAACTCCGCGACTGGTATGAGGAGGCGATCTGAGCCGCCAGCGTCCCGGCGGGCGCAAACAGCGATGCGTTGATCTGGGTCGCGTTGCCGATCACCTGCGTCACCGCGATCGCCTCGCCAAAGGCGCGGCCGAGCCCGAGGATCACGGCACCGACGATCCCGGGGCGCGCCATCGGCAGCACGCTCATCCTCACCATCTCCCACCGCGTCGCTCCCAGCGCGTATGCCCCCTCTTTGAGCTCGGCCGGCGTGGTCTCGAACACCTCGCGGATGATCGAGGTGACGATCGGCAGCGCCATGATGGTCAGGATCAGGGCGGCGTTGAAGATCCCGTAGGGCGAGGTGTTTCCGGCGAACAGCGGGATCCAGCCGAGGAAGCTGTGGAGGAAGGGCTCCAGGTGGTTGCCCAAAAACGGCCCGAGGATGATGATCCCCCACAGTCCGAGGATCACGCTGGGGATCGCCGCCAGCAGCTCGACCAGGATCGCCACCGGGCGGCGCACGAGGCGGGGCGCCAGCTCGGTGAGGAACATGGCGATCGCGATCGCGGCCGGGGTGGCGATCAGCAGCGCGATCAGCGAGGTGACCAGCGTCCCGTAGATGAAGGTGGCCGCCCCGAACACTCCCTCCTGGTGCGGCCCGGCGTTGGGGTTCCACTCCTGGTGGCCGATGAACCCGAGCCCGTACTGCGAGATCGCCGGACTGGCCTGGTTAAAGACGGTCTCGGCGATCCACACGATCAACGCGATCGCGGCCAGCCCGGCCAGCAGCGACAGCGCGCGCAGCGCCGGCTCGCCGATGCGGTCCGACAGCCTGGCTCGAACGTCGAGCGGCCCGGGCCTGGGGATCTGCGTGACCGAGGCCTCCATCACCAGGCCCGCGGGATGGCAACGCCGCCGGCGATGCCATCGGGCGGGCCAACGGCATGGGCGTCGACGCCAACCGCGCGTCGAAGCTGCTCACGCCGGCGGCGGACCGCCCGATGGCGGCCCGCCGCGCGGACAGGTGATCGCTGGAGCTCAACCTAGCCGATCAGGTTGAGGGTGGACTTGTCCGCCGTGACCACGGCCGAGGGCAGCGGCGCGAACAGCAGCCTGGGGCCGAAGCTCTGGCCGCTGGTGATCGCCCAGCCGATGAACTGCTTGAGCGCGGTCGCCACCGACGCCGACTTGGCCCGCTTGGGTACCAGCGCGTAGGTGAACGTCGAGATCGGATACGCGCTCGCCGCCGACTTCGGGGGATCGGTGATCGACACCCCCTGGGTCCCGCCGGCCGGGATCGAGGGGAACGCCGCCGCCGCCGCGAGGATGCTCGAGACCGTCGGCGTCGGGAACTGCCCGGCCGCGTTCTGCACGAGCCCGTAGTCGAAGTGATTCGCCACCACATAGGCCATCGTGATGTAGGCGATCGCGCCGTTGGTGCTCGACATCGCGCCCCCGACCCCGGAGTTGCCCTTGCCGCCGATCCCACCTGGCCAGGCGACGGTGGTGGCGTTGCCGATCGTGGACTTGAAGGTCGGGCTGACCTTCGACAGGTAGTTGGTGAACGCGAACGTGTCGCCGCTCCCGTCGGTTCGGTGCACCGGCACGATCGGCGTGCTCGGCAGGTTCACCCCGGGGTTCAGCGCCCTGATCGCCGGGTCGTTCCAGCTCTTGATCTTGCCCGTCCAGATGTCGGCCAGCACCGGCCCGGTGAAGTGCAGGTGGTTCGGCGCGCCCTGCAGGTGGTAGGCGATCCCCACTCCCGCCAGCGCCCACGGGATCTCGAGGCAGTTGTTGCATGAGGCCTCCTGGCTGGGGGTCATCGGCGCGTCGCTGGCGCCGAAGTCGACCGTCCGGCCGCTGATCTGCTTGATCCCGCCGCCGGAGCCGATCGCCCCGTAGGTGATCGACACGCCGTCCTTGCTCTGGTAGGCGGGCTGCCAGTTGGAGATGAGCGGCGCCACCAGCGTGCTGCCCGCACCGGTCAGCGCCTTCGCCCCGCTGGAGGACGAGGAGCCCGAGCCGGACGAGCTGCCCGAGCTGGAGCCCCCCGAGGATGCGGAGCTGCTGCCACCGCTGGATCCGCAGGCGGCCACGCCGGCCGCCACGATGATCGCGGTCGCAACTGCACTGATGCGACGTATGGTCAATTGCTTCTCCTTGTCTGATCTTGACGCGAGTCTCGGATGGATCGCGCGCCGTGGTGTTACAGAGTTGTGAACGCCCTGTCGGGAACCTGTGAACGGTCTGGACTGAGGCGGTAGCCGAACCCGAAGTGGGTGTGGATGAACCGCCACTCGGGCGCCGCCCGCTCGAGCTTCACGCGCAGCCGGCGTACGTAGACATCCACCGACCGGTCTCCCGGCCGCATCTGCCTGCCCCAGGCCAGGCGGCACAGCTCCTCGCG
Organism: Solirubrobacteraceae bacterium; assembly: GCA_036788555.1. Taxonomy (GTDB): domain Bacteria; phylum Actinomycetota; class Thermoleophilia; order Solirubrobacterales; family Solirubrobacteraceae; genus Palsa-465. The sequence continues at coordinate 2,562 of DAIQND010000048.1, forward strand.
GGACATGACCCGGTCCGCGCGCCGCGCCAGCTCGGTGAGCAGCCGCAGCTCGCGGATCGAGAGCGTCAGCGGCCGGCCGTTCACCCGCGCGACGGGCTCGTCCGGCACGATCTCGAGCGGACCGATCCGCAGCGAGTCCCTCGTGGCCGATGGGGTCGGGATTTCCCAGGCGGTGGTGGTCACTCGCCCACAGCGTCCCGCCTGCGCGGCGGCGGCGAGTTACCGGCGCGTAACGGAGATGTGAACAGGCTGTGACCGCGCGCCGCGGCGACCCACCCGCGGCGGGTCAGCGGCGCTCACCGCGGTCGCTCAGCCGGCCGGCGCCGGATCCAGCGGCTCGACCGTCGGTGCGCCGGCGAACTCTGGTGCCGGATCGCTCGGCCCGCGGGTTTGGCCGAGCCGCTCGGGCGCGAAGCGGTAGCCCACCCCGAAATGGGTGTGGATATAGCTCCATCCGGGACGCAGCTTGCGGACGAACACGTCCACCGAGCGGTCGCCGTGAGCCATCGCGTAACCCCACACACGCTCGTAGATCTCCTCTCGGCGCAGCACTCGATCAGAGCCCGAGAGCAGCTGGAGGATCTCGAACTCGCGCGCCGTGAGCTCGACGCTCCTCTCGCCGGCATACGCCTGATGGAGCTCGGGGCGGATCGTGAGCTCTCCGATCGTCGTCGCGCCTTCGAGCTCGGGCAGCTCGTCGCGCCGGTGGCGCCGGAGCGCCGCCTCGACCACCGAGATCAGCTCCTCCGGATGACAGGGCTTGGTCACCCATGCGTCGGCGCCGAGCCGCAGACCGCGGACCCGCTGGGCCACGGAGGAGGGCCCGGTGCAGACGACCACGGCCAGCCCCGGCAACCGCCCGCAGACGCGCTCGAGATAGTCCCAGCTCTCGGGCCCCAGGATCGAGAGATCGATGACCAGCGCATTCAGGCGCATGCTGACCAGCGTGTCCGGCATCACCGGGCTCGACAGCACCCGGTAGTCGCTCCCGTAGGCCTGCAGGCGCTTGACCAGCACCTGCACGAACCCGCTGTCGCGATCGACGATCGCCACCCGGAGCCGGTTCTGCGCCGGGGGGGAGGCTTTGGAGCTGGGTTGGTCGCTGCGCTCGGCCAACATCTGGCGCGCACTGTAGCTGTCGCTGGGAACGGAAACCATCGTCGCCCGCTCGGTTCACACCATCTTTACAGGGAAATAGCGGGGATCGCCACCGGTTTACCCGCTCTGGCGGACGAACATGCCATCGACCGGTGGGGCGCCGTACCGATCCCCGCCACGTAATAAAGGTTTATGAAGCCTTCGGCAGAAGCCGATCACTCCTCTATCCTCCCCTCCGAGCGTCGCCGCGGCGCTCACCCTCGCTGAAATGGCCTCACGTACCAAGCAAAAGGAAGAAGCCCGTGCCCGCCGGCTCGCCGAGGAACGCGCCCGGGCCGCGCAGGCCCAGCGCGCCCGGCGGATGCGGATGCTGCTCGGCGTGATCATCGCCGCGGCCGTCATCGTGGGCGTGGTGATCGCGATCAGCATCGGCGGCAGCGGGAGCACGCCCGCCAAGGTCAAGGCGAACACCCCAGGCGCCCAGAAGGACGTGGCCGCGGTCACCAGCCTGCTGAACGGGATCCCGCAGTCCGGCGAGACGCTTGGCTCACCCAGCGCCCCCGTGACGATCACCGAATACGCCGACCTCGAGTGCCCGGTGTGCGATTCCTTCGCGCTGCCGAGCAGCGCCAACACCTCCGATGGGACGCCTGGCAGCGGCTACTTCGACCAGCTGGTCAACCAGTACGTGCGCACCGGGAAGGTCAAGATCGTCTACCGCTCGCTCGAGACCGCCACCGGCAACGGCCCCAACGCCTCGATGTGGGCCGAGCAGCAGGCCGCCGCGTACTCCGCCGGGCTGCAGAACAAGGCCTGGTACTACATCGAGCTCTTCTATTACGAGCAGCAGTCGGAGACCTCGCAGTACGTCAACCAGGCGTTCCTGCAGAACATCGCCCAGCAGGTTCCGGGCCTGAGCCTCAGCCAGTGGTCCTCGAACCTCAACAACCAGACGCTGCAGGCACAGCTCCAGAGCGACCAGCAGTCGGCGCAGACGCACGGTTACCAGTACACGCCGACGCTCGTCGTCCAGGGGCCCAAGGGCCAGGCCCCCGCGATCCAGAGCCTGCCGCAGAGCTACAGCCAGATCACCTCGGCGATCAGCCAAGTGAGCTGAGGAGCCAGGGCGTGAGCCGCACACTCCGGCGTGTGATGCTCGTGCTGGCGGTGATCGGATTTGGCGTCGCCGCCTACCTCACCTACGTGCACTACGCCGGGTTCAGCGCGCTCGTATGCAGCGGCGCCCACGGCGGTCATTCGAGCTGCGAGACCGTCCAGTCGTCGGTGTGGTCGAAGGTCGACGGCGTTCCCGTGGCCCTGCTCGGGCTGATCGGCTACGTCGGGATTCTCGCCTCGCTGCTGGCCCCCGACCGCGAGGAGACGCGGCTGGCCACACTCGGCCTGGCGCTGATCGGGGTCGGCTTCAGCGGCTATCTGACCTACCGCGAGCTGTTCTCGATCCACGCCATCTGCGAGTGGTGCGTCTCGAGCGCGATCATCCTGACCCTGCTGCTGATCGGCGCCGCCACCCGCTACGTGCTCGGCGAGCCCCCAGGCGTCGAGCCGACGCGCAACGGCCGTGCCCACGCCGAGGACCTGCCCGCCGACTACCGCGAGGACCTCGTCCGCCCCGGCGCCTGAGTGCCGTCCGCCGCCCGGCGGATGATCCCGCTGTGAGCTGGAGAACAACCCGAGCCGCCGCAGCGATGGACGACCGCACGCGGCAGGTGGCGGTGATCGACCTCGGGTCCAACTCGTGGCGGGTCGAGGTGTTCATGTTCGTCGCGGGCGTCTGGTGGAAGCGGACCGACGAGCTCTACGAGACGGTGCGAATCGGCGCGGGGATGAGCGAGACCGGCGTGCTGAGCGACGAGGCCATGGCCCGCGGGCGGGAGACGCTCGACGTTTTCGCGCGGTTCTGCGCTGCGCATCGCCTGGGTCCTGAGCGGGTTCACGTGGTCGCCACCAGCGCGATCCGCGATGCCGCCAACGGCCGCGAGTTCGTCGCCGGCGCCGAAGCCGCGACCGGCCTGCGGATCGAGATCCTCTCCGAGAAGGACGAGGCCCGGCTCGGCTACGTCGCGGCGATCAACACCTCGACGCTCACCAACGGCGCGGTGCTCGAGCTCGGCGGCGGCAGCATGCAGCTGATCGAGGTCGCCGCCCGCCAGGCGCTGTCGCTCTGCTCGGTGCCGCTCGGCGCGGTCCGGCTGACCGAGGAGCTGCTGCCGGAGGCGCGGGTCCCGCGCAAGAAGGACCTGGAGCGCCTGCGGGCGCGAGTGCGTGAGACGCTCGAGGAGATTCCCTGGCTGGCCCGCGCCGGGGGGCGGCTGGTCGGGATCGGCGGCGCCGTGCGCAATCTCGCCTCCGCCGCGCAGCACGCGGCGGGGCAGGAGGATCTCGGCGTGCAGGGCTACCTCCTCAGCCGAGACGCGCTCGGCGAGCTGATCAAGCAGCTGGCGGCGATGAAGCCCGGCGAGCGCGGAGAGGTCCCGGGGATCAAGCCCGGCCGCGGCGACATCGTGCTGGCGGCGGCGCTGACGATCGAGGGGGTTCTCCAGTACGGGAGCTTCGACGGCATCGAGGCGACCGAGGCGGGGCTGCGGGAGGGGGTGTTCTTCGACCGCGAGCTCCTGGATAGCCGCCAGCCGCTGTTCGACGACGTCCGGGCGAGCGCCGTGCGCAACCTGGCGGTCCAGTACGAGTCGGACTTCGAGCACGCCGAGCACGTGGCGCAGCTGTCGCTGCAGATGTTCGATTCGCTGGTCGAGACCGGGCTGATCGACCCCGCCGAGCGCGAGCGCGAGCTGCTGTGGGCGGCGGCGATGCTCCACGACGTCGGGATGACGATCTCCTACGACGATCACCACAAGCACTCCCGCTATCTGATCGTGTCGGCCGAGCTGCCGGGGTTCGACCCCCGCGAGCGCGCGCTGATCGCCCAGATCAGCCGCTATCACCGCAAGGGGGCCCCGAAGCTCGGCGAGATCGCGCCGCTGGCGCGCCCCGGCGATGAGGAGCTGGTCGCCCGCTGCTCGGTGATCCTGCGCCTGGCCGAGCATCTGGAGCGCGGCCGCGACCGGTCGGTGCGCCAGGTGCGCCTGCACGGTAACGGCGACGGCGTCGACCTGCACCTCGATGCGGCGGGCGATCTGACGCTGCCGCGCTGGAGCGTGGAGCGCTACGGCGACGGGGAGGCGTTCGAGCGGGTGTTCGGGCGGCGGCTGCTGATCGGCTAGCCCCGTTGTGAACCGGCGCACGTCGCCGCGTGCGCGGGTATGGTCCTCCCGCGGATGAGGAGAGGTTTCCTGCTCAGCGCTCTGGCGGCAGCCGCGGTCTTCGCAGTCCCGGCATCGGCATCGGCGGCGATCCCCAACGTCTTCGGGGGCCAGACGATGAGCGGAGCGCCGATCCCGTGCGTGGCGCAGGCGGATGGCGTGCGCGTCTGCCACGGCTACGACAACGGGGCCAGCGGTCCCGACCTGCGGCTGAAGAGCTTTGACGGGGTCCCGCTCGAGGTGTACGTGATCCTCCCTCCGGCGCCCGCCTCGGGCAGCGACGGCCCCTATCCGACGATCGTGCAGAGCCACGGCTGGGGAAGCTCGGCCGGTGGGCCCGCCAACAGCGAGTTCTACGGCCCCACGGCCGACCAGTGGGCGCAGCAGGGATACGCGGTGCTCCAGATCACGGCACGCGGCTTCGGCGACTCGTGCGGCAAGACGGCGCAGCAATCCGAGACCCCGGCCTACTACGCCGCCGTGTGCGCCAACGGCTACATCCGCCTCGACGACGAGCGCTACGAGGCCCGCGACGTGCAGAACGCGCTCGGGCTGCTGGTCGACGAGCGGATCGCGGCGCCCGGTCATATCGGCGTCACCGGCGAGTCCTACGGCGGCGGGGTCTCGCTCGAGCTGGCGACGCTCAAGGATCGGGTCTACGACGCCGCCACGAACTCGCTCGTGCCGTGGAAGAGCCCGGCGGGAACGCCGCTGTCGATCACCGCGGCGGCGCCGGTGATCCCGTGGTCGGACCTCGTCTACTCCCTGCTCCCCAACGGGCGCACGCTCGACTACCAGCTCACCTCTCCCACCGCCGACCTATCGCCGATCGGGGTCGAGAAGCAGTCGTTCGTGAGCGGGCTGTTCGCGCTGGGCCAGGCGACCGGCTACTACGCACCGCCGGGCACCAACTCGCAGGCTGACCTCACGACCTGGTTTGCCTTCTTCAACGCCGGCGAGCCGTACGAGGCCAATCCGCAGGCGCCGGCGATCGAGAACCAGATCGCGCAGTACCACTCCCCCTACTACCTGCTCGACGGCGCCTACGGGACGCCCAAGGAGGCGCCGTCGCCGCTGCTGATCGCCAACGGCTTCACCGACGACCTGTTCCCGGTGGACGAGGCGCTGCGCTACTACAACCTCGACCGCTCGCTGTACCCCTCGGACCCGATCTCGCTCCTCGACGGCGACTTCGGCCACGAGCGGGCGGCCAACAAGTCCGGCGACAAGGCGCTGCTCTCGAGCGCGATCCAGACCTTCTTCGACTACTACCTCAAGGGCTCGGGGTCACAGCCGGCCTCGAGCGCCACCGCGACGATCGAGACCTGCCCCACCACCGCACCGTCCGGCGGTCCCTACACCGCCTCGACCTGGGCCGGCCTGCATCCCGGCGAGGTCGACTACAGCTCGGCTCCCGCGCAGACGATCCTCTCGGGTGCCGGCAACCCGGCGATCGCCAAAGCGGTCGACCCGATCCTCGCCGGCAACAACCCCTGCGCGACCGCCCCCGGCACCGATCAGGGCTCGGGCGTCGCGACCTACCGCCTGCCGAAGGTAGCCGGCCAGGGATACACCCTGCTGGGCTCACCGACGGTGATCGCCGACCTCAGCGTCAACGGCGACCAGGCCGGCAACTTCGCCTATATCGCGGCCCGCCTGTGGGACGTCGACACCGCCGCCAACACCGAGACGCTGGTCGCCCGCGGTCTTTACCGGATCGACGGCGCCGCCCCCGACGGAGTCCAGGTGTTCCAGCTGCACCCCGGCGCCTGGCACTTCGCCGCCGGGCACGTCGCCAAGCTCGAGCTGCTCGGACAGGACGCGCCGTACGCACGCGCCTCCAACGGCCCGTTCTCGATCACCGTGTCGAACCTGCAGCTGCGCCTGCCGGTGCACGAGCGTCCGGGCGCGGCGCCCGGGGTCACCGTCCCCAAGCCTCCCCCCGCCTCGGGGTGCCCCCGGCCGTATTCAAGGCTCAACAAGCGCGCCACCAACGCCAATCCGCACCTCCTGGTCGCCTCCGGCACCGCCGGCCAGGGCGCCTGCGCCCGCGGCGGAGCCAGCGCGCAGCGCCTGGCCCACGTCACGGCCGTCTACGTGATGATCTACCGCCTGGCGCCCCACGGCCGCTGCCGCTTCCTGCGCCGCAACGGCACGTTCACCGCCGCGCGCTCCTGCTCGGACCCCGTCGAGTACCGCGCCAGGGGCACCAGCCGCTGGAGCCTTCGGCTCGGCATGCGGATCCCGCTCGGCACCTACTACGTGCGCTCCGATGCCGTCGACGGCTACGGCCGCCACCAGCCCAGAACCGCCGCCTCGGTCAAGCGCGTCCGCGTAGTGGCGGCCCTCGCCGCGCGCCGCCACGTGCCGAGTTTCACAGGCTGAGCCCGACCAATCGCCTCACCCGATCCTGTCCGGGGCATTACAGTTCCAGATAGATGCTCTGGTTGCTGCGACATGCCGAGGCAGCGGAGGGCGAGCCTGACGACGAGCGTCCGCTGACCGAGCGCGGGTGCCGCCAGGCGGAGGCCGCCGGCTTGGCGCTGGCCCACCTCGGGGTCCAGATCGACGCGTGCCTGTCCAGCCCGAAGCTCCGTGCCGTCCAGACCGCGGAGGGGGCATGCGAGCCGCTTGGCATCGAGGTGGCGCTCGAGCCGGCGCTGGGCGGCGAGCCGTTCGACCTACACGAGCTCACTGCCGGCCGCGGCGAGGTGCTGCTGGTCGGCCACGATCCCTCGTTCTCCCTGCTCCTTCACGACCTGACGGGTGCGCAGGCCCGGATGAAGAAGGGCGGCCTTGCCGCGATCTCCAAGGGCGAGCTGCTGGTCCTTCTGCGCCCGCCCGAGCTGGCCGCAATCGCGGCCGCCGGCGCGGGCGCTGTGGTGAGCAGAGGATGAGCCCGCGCGCGCCGCCGCCATGACGAGGCGGCGGCCGCCGTCCAGGCACGCGCCAGCGTCGCCCAGATGCGCACCGTCAGCGAGTCGCGCGCCGACGAGCAGGTCGAGCTGCGCGAGTTCGCCGACCCGTCGCTGTTCACCAACCGCGAGCTGTCCTGGCTTGATTTCAACGACCGCGTGCTCCAACTGGCCGAAGATGAGTCGCTGCCCCTGCTCGAGCGCGTCAAGTTCCTGGCCATCTTCGTCACCAACCTCGACGAGTTCTTCATGATCCGCGTCGCCGGGGTGCACGACCAGGTCGACGCGCGGATCGACGCCCGCGGGCCGGATCGCCTGTCTCCGACGGTCACGCTCGAGCGGATCGCCGAAAAGGTCACGGCGCTCGACCGCCGGCACTCGCTCCAGTTCAAGGAGGTGATCGCGCCGGCGCTGGCCGAGCACGGCATCCGCATCGTCGGCTGTGACCACCCGGAGGCATCCGGGGATGAGATCGCCCGCCACTTCCGTGAGCAGATCTTCCCGGTGCTGACGCCCCTGGCGATCGGGCCGGGCCGGCCGTTTCCCTACATCTCGAATCTGTCGCTCAGCCTGATCGTCAGGCTGCGTGATCCCGAGCTCGACCACGATTCCTACGCGCGCGTGAAGGTTCCCAAGGAGGTGCTGCCGCGGTTCGTCGAGATCTCCGAGAACACGTTCATTCCCCTCGAGGACGTGATCGCCCGCCACCTCGACTCGCTGTTCCCCGGGATGCAGATCAAGAGCTACGACCTGTTCCGGGTCACGCGGGACGCCGACTTCGAGGTCAACGACGAGGCCGACGATCTCCTGCAGGCGGTCGAGGACGAGCTGCGCCGCCGCCGCTTCGGTGAGGTCGTGCGGCTGGAGGTGGCCGCCACCATGGACCCGACCCTGCGGACCCGGCTGATCGAATGGCTGAGCGTGGAGGAGCTCCAGGTCTACGACGTCGACGGGCTGCTCGACATGTCGGACCTGTGGCAGATCGTGGGGGTCGAGGGACACCCCGATCTCCGGCAGACGCCGTGGACGCCGGTGATCCATCCTGCGTTCTCGACCGGGCCTGCCGACGATGACGACGCGGCCGACGTGTTCGCGGCGATGCGCACCGGCGACGTCCTCGTGCACTACCCCTACCACTCGTTTCACTCGAGCGTCGAGCGCCTGGTCGAGGAGGCGGTCGAGGATCCCGACGTGCTGGCGATCAAGATGACCGTGTACCGCACCTCCGACGACTCCGAGCTGGTCCCGTCGCTGATTCGTGCCGCCGAGAAGGGCAAGCAGGCGGTATGCCTGGTGGAGCTCAAGGCGCGTTTTGACGAGCGGCTCAACATCCAGTGGTCACGCGCGCTCGAGCAGGCCGGAGCCCACGTGGTGCACGGAATCCCGGGGCTGAAGACGCACGCCAAGGCGATCCTCGTGGTCCGCCGCGAGCGCGGCACGGTCCGCAACTACGTGATGATCGGCACCGGGAACTTCCACGCCAAGAACGCGCGGCTCTACGAGGATTTCGGGCTGTTCACCACCGACCACGAGCTCGGGCAGGAGGTGGCCAACCTGTTCAACACGCTGACCGGGTGGGGCCACGCGGTCCGGGAGCGCAAGGTGCTGATCGCCCCCGGCTCCCTGCGGACCGGCCTGATCGAGGAGATCGACCGCACGATCGCCGCCCACGAGGCCGGGCAGCCGTCGCGGATCGTGATGAAGATGAACGCCCTGGTCGATCAGCGCTGCATCCAGGCCCTCTACCGCGCGTCGCGCGCCGGCGTCCCGATCGACCTCAACGTGCGCGGCATCTGCTGCCTGATCCCGGGGATCGAGGGCGTCAGCGAGACGATCAAAGTCGTCTCGGTCGTCGGGCGTTTCCTCGAGCACTCCCGGATCTACGCCTTCTATCGCGGCGATGAGCGCGTCTACTACATCGGCTCGGCCGACCTGATGCCGCGCAACCTCGACACGCGGGTCGAGCTCGTGACGCCGGTCGACGATGTCGAGCTCCAGGCCGAGCTCGAAGACACCCTTGAGCGCTGCCTGGCCGACGACAGCAGCGCGTGGACGCTTGGCCGCGACGGCAGCTGGACGCGCCGCACGGGGCGCACCCGCTCGGTGCACCGCGAGCTGATGGAGCGCTCGCTCGCCCAGTGGGCGGCGCTCGCCAGCTGAGCGCTCAGCCGCTTGTTCCCAGGCGGCCGCCTGCTCGGCGGCGGCGCCCGGCGCTCAGCCGTTCTGCGGCGCCGTGTTCGGCCGCGTGCCGAGCGTCAGCTTGAGCTGCGTCGTCGAGCCGCCGCGCTTGACGGTCAGCGTGATCGTCTGACCGGGGGTGAAGGTGTCGACGGTGGCGATGAACTGCTCAGTCGAGCTGATCGTCTTGCCGTTGATCGCGGTCACCAGGTCGCCCTGCTGAAGCCCGGCGCTTTCCGCCGGGCTGCCGGCCTCCACCACCGTGACCTGCGCCCCGCCGGTGGAGTTGCCGTTCAGCTCGATCCCGACGTACGGGTGCTTGATCGGCTGACCGGCGAGGATCTTGTCGGCGATGTGGGCCACCATGTTGGACGCGATCGCGAACCCGACACCCGAGCTTGACCCCTGCCCGGTCGGCGTGGTGTTGTTGGTCTCGATCTGGTCGGCCAGGCCGAGGACCCGGCCGTTGGCGTCCAGCAGCGGGCCGCCGGAGTTGCCGGGATTGATCGGCGCGTCGGTCTGGATCGCCCCGAGGATCGTGAAGCCGTTCGGCGCCGTGATGCTGCGCCCAACCGCGCTGACGATCCCCGAGGTGACGGTTTCCGGAAGGCTGAACGGGCTGCCGATCGCTATCACCGGATCGCCGACCTGGGCGGTCGAGGAGTCGGCCAGCGGGATCGGGTGAAGCTGCGAGGCGGGCGCGTTGACGTGGATCACCGCGACGTCGGTCGACGGATCGGTGCCCACCACCTTCGCCCCCACCTTGTAGCCGTCCTCGAAGGTGACCGTGACGGAGGTGGCGTTGTCGACCACGTGCTCGTCGGTGAGGATGTCGCCCTTGGTGTCGTACACCACGCCGGCGCCCTCTCCCTGCGTCTGCTGGGTCCCGCCGAAGAACCCGCCGGTGCTGGTCTGGGAGGTGACGACGATATCGACCACCCCCGGGCCGTCCTGGCGGAAGATCTGGTTGATCGTCTTCCCGCTGGTCGAGGTCAGCGCCGTTGGCAGCGTGCTCGGGACGCTCGCGCCACGCCCCGGCTGCACCACGGTCACCGTGCGGGTGGCGCCGCCGGTCGTGACGACGAGCGCGATCACGGCGCCGGCGAGGGCGGCGGTCAGGAGCGGGAGTAGGTAGCGCAGTCGAAGCATGGTGTGTCAGGCAGGTGTACCCGGTTCGCGGGGTCTTAGTGTGAGGCTGGACAGATTGACTACACGCCCGGCGGTGGACCGCCGGGGCCGGGGGGACCGCCCGCGCCGGGCGCGCCACCGGGGCCGCCCGGCCCGGGAGCGAGCAGCAGCCCGTTCTGCGGCGGGGGCCCGAACGGCGGAGGACCGATCGGGCGTCCCCAGCCGGTGCGGTTGACCAGACGATCGACCCGTGTCGAGAGCCGGCTCAGGAGTCGCTGCTCCTCGGCCTTGGTGATGCGCCCGCTGCTGAGGGCGCGGTTCAGCCGCGTCGTCTCGGCGGAGATGATCGCCTGCTCGAGCCCGGACGTCGACTTGCCGCGGGCGACCGCGATCTGCGCCAGCGACTTCCCGCTCCGCAGCGTTCCGATCAGCTGCTGGTTGGTCAGCCCCAGATAACTGGCGGCCGCCGCCAGCCCACCGCGCAAGCCGGCTCTCAGCATGTGGCGGCCGGGCCCGCCTGGCCCGAGGATCAGCGGCAGCCCGGCGTTCTGGTTGATCCGCTGCTCGAGCCGGTTGGCCTGGGCCTGGGTGAGCTGCCCGGCCTTGACCTCGGCCTGGAGCCGGTCGATCAGCGCGGCCTTGACCGCCGCGGTCAGCTGGCCGGGGGAGACGTTCAGCCGCTTGGCGACGTCGTTGATCAGCGCCTGCTGCGAGGTCCCGCCGGTTTGCGTCGCCGCGTACGCGGCGCCACCGCTGGCGGCGACCGCGAGCGTAGTCGCGCCGATCAAAAGCTTGTGTCTGCTCAGTGTCCGAATCATGTTCACCTTCCGTTGCTACCCAGGAAGTTGGCAGGCGAGTTTCAGAGGGGCGTAAGAATGCCGCGGCGCAATCGCGCCGCCCG
>DAIQND010000049.1:0-13660 GCA_036788555.1 Solirubrobacteraceae bacterium
CTCCGGCATCGCGCACGACCGCAGCGAGGCCAAGACCCCCGTCGTCGGCGTGCCCCGCATCGCGACCCAGGACGTCGAGGTCTCGGGACAGAAGTTCGCCGCCGGCGACAAGCCGGGCGCGCTCGGCGTGCTGGCGATCGGTGCCTTCCTGTTCGCGTGGCGGAAGCTGCGGGTGGGCGCACCGACGCCGAAGATGGCGATCGATGAGGCCAAGAAGATCCGCGAGACGGTGGCCACACGCACCGAGGTCGCCGGCTGATGCCGACCCGGACCCCGGAGGAGATCCGGGCGTCGATCGAGCAGAACCGGGCCGAGCTCGGCAGCTCGCTGGAGCGCCTGCGGGGCGAGGTGGTCCGGATGACGGACTGGCGGGGTCAGATTCGCCTGCATCAGCAGCAGGCGATGATCGCGGCCGGCGTGGCCGGCTTCGTGCTCGGGGGTGGTCTGGCGGCGCTCGGCGGCCTTGCCTCGCGGCGGCGACGGCGCAAGCGCGAGCCGGAGCCGGCGGACTGGAAGGCGCTGCTGAAGGCGCAGCTGAACGAAGTCCTCGCCGCGGTTCGCAGCTAGGCGACCAGGGCTCCGGGGATCCCCCCGACGCCGAGCAGGCCGGGTCCGACATGGGCCCCGATCACCGGGCCGATCTCGGACACGGCCACCGGGTCACGGCCGAAGACCTCCCTTCCGCGCGCGATGAGCTCCTCAGCCTCGGCGGGTGCCTGGATGTGCTGGACCATCCAGGCGTCAGCGCCGTCGCGGGCGCGCTCTCGAAGCAGGTCGACCAGCCGCTCGAACGCCCGCCGCGAGGTTCTGACCCGCTCGACCGGGGTGATCTCCGACTCGACGGTGAGGATCGGCTTGATCCTCAACGCCGACCCCAGCCACGCCTGGGCGCCGCCGATCCGCCCCCCACGCCGCAGAAACTCGAGCGAGTCGATGGCAAACCACATCCGCAGCTGCTCACGCGCCCGCCGCGCCTGCTCCACCACCCCGGCCGCATCGCGTCCCGCCTCGGCCGCCGCCGCCGCCGCGAGCAGCATCAGGCCCTGCCCGCCGCAGGCGGTGGCCGAATCGATCACGTGGACCCGCGCGGCGTCGGCGCCCAGCTCGGTCCTCGCCTGCTCGGCGACGGTGACCGTCCCCGACATCCCGCCCGCCAGGTGGATCGAGACGATGTCCTCGCCTGCGCTGAGCAACGGCCGGTAGACCGTCAGGAAGTCGCCGATCGACGGCTGCGAGGTGGTCGGCAGCGTCGAGGCCTCACGCAGCCGGTCATAGAACGCGGCGTAGTCTGCGATGTCGCTCTCGCGTTGGGTCCCCTCGGGCCAGTTCACGTACAGGCTGACCTGGTGTATCCGGCGACGGGCGACCAGTTCCCGGGGGAGGTAGTGGCAGGTGTCGGAGACGATCGCGACCGCCATATCCGCGGCACGCTATCCGGTCGCAGGCGATGTGGGCGTCGTTACGATCGGCATTGACGATGGCCACCCTCTACCGCTGCCCGACACCGACCGACTGGCTATGCCCGTGCGGAGCGGTGGCGCGGGAGCTGCGCGACCAAGGGATCGCCTTCGAGGCGGTGGTGGTTCCGTTACGTCGCTCGCGTCGGGACGAGGTGGAGGCGCTGACCGATCAGCTGCGGGTCCCCGTGCTGGTCATCGACGGCCAGGCGATCTGCGACTCGCGGCGGATCCTCGAGTACCTGCAGTTCAGGCGCCGGCCTGCGGGTTGCGGGGTGGCTTCGTAGGTGCGTGGGCGGCGCGGCGCCGGTGGGGGCGGGCGCTGATGGGCGAGAGAGCGTCGGTAGCGGGCTAAGCGAACAGCCCGCGGAGCGAATCGGGCGTCGGTGGCGCGATCACGCCGCGCTCGGTCACCAATGCGGTGATGTACGAGGCCGGGGTGACGTCGAAGGCCGGGTTGCGGCAGGTTGCGCCGGGCAGCGTCAGGAGCGTCCCGGCCACCGAGCGCACCTCGCCGGCGTCGCGCTCCTCGATCACGATCTCCCCGCCGGTCGCGGTGTCGAGATCGATCGTCGACGTGGGACCGGCGACCACGAACGGGATCTGGGCGGCGTGGGCGGCGAGGGCCAGGCCGTAGGTGCCGACCTTGTTGGCCACGTCGCCGTTGGCCGCCACGCGGTCGCAGCCGACGATCACGGCGTCGACGGCGCCCGCGGCGATGAGGCCGGCGGCGGCGGAGTCGACGATCAGCTCGAACGGGATTCCGTAGCGGTCGAGCTCGTAGGCGGTCAGGCGTGCGCCCTGGAGCAGCGGGCGAGCCTCGGTGGCGATCACGCGGGTCAGCGAGCCGCGGTCGTGAAGCTCGGCCAGCACCGCGAACGCCGTCCCCCGGCCGGGAGCGGCCAGCGCGCCGGTGTTGCAGTGGGTGAGGATCGTGCCGGCGCCGGCGAGGAACTGGGCGCCGTGGGCGGCGATCGCGTCGCTCGCGGCCTCCTCCTCGCGGTGGATCGCGCGCGCCTCGGCCAACGGGTCCGTGGCCGCGCTGACACGATCAACCGCGTAGGCGAGGTTGACCGCGGTGGGGCGCGCGGCCTTGAGCAGCTTCGCGGCCTCGGGCGTGGGGTCGAGCGCCAGCCCGTAGGCTGCGGCGACGCCGATCAGCGGAGCACCACGGATCGCCAGGCGCCGGATCGCGCCGGCCACGTCCTGCGGCGTGCGCAGCTCCAACTCGAGCTGTTCGTGCGGGAGCCGGGTCTGGTCGAGCGCCCACAGGGCTCCGCCGGAGAACCTGACCGCGGCGAGCGGCGCCGCGCGAGGCGCGCTCGCCGGCGGTGGCGTCGCCGGCGGTGCTGTCCCCCGGGTTGCCGTGGTTAGAGCCGGTTCTCGATCGACAGCGGCGGTGCGGCCGGAGCCGGCGTGGCCTCGGCGGCGGGCTCGGGACCCTCCGTCGCCTCGACGCCCAGCGTCTGCTGAAGCTCGCCTGACTGGTACATCTCCATGACGATGTCGCAGCCGCCGACCAGCTCACCTTCGACGAACAGCTGGGGGATCGTCGGCCAGCTCGAGAGCGCCGAAAGCTCCTGGCGAATCCGGGGATCGGGCAGCACGTTGACCGCCGCGAACGGGCGGCCGAGCGACTGAAGCACCGCCACCGTACGCGCCGAGAAGCCACACGCCGGCTGCTCGGGCGTGCCCTTCATGAACAGCAGGACAGGGTTTTCGGCGATCGCCTTCTTGATCTCCTCGCGGAGCGGGTTGCTGGTGTGCTCGGTGGTGTCGGTCATACGGCTACTCCGGTCTGGTCTGGATCGACAGGGCGTGAATGCGGCCCCCTACCTCGGCGCCGAACACGTCATAGACGAGGCGATGCTGCGCGATCCGGCTGAGGCCTTGGAACGCGGCGGCGGACACGACGGCGTTGAAGTGGTGCCCGTCGCCGGTGACCTCGGCTCGGGCGCCGGGGATGCCCGCTTCGATGCGATCCTTCAGTTCCTGAGGGGTGGCCTGGCTCAGCTCGTCTGGTGTGGTCGACACGACCCCTAGCGTAGCGGCCTCGCTATACTTCGTGAAGCAATGATCACACTCACCGACAATGGCGCCGAGAAGGTGAGGGAGTTCCTGTCCGCGCAGGCCGCTGTCGCCGAGACGGCCGGGCTGCGCGTCGGGGTTCGGGGCGGTGGCTGCTCCGGATTCCAGTACGCCCTCGCGTTCGACGAGCAGCGCGACGGTGACACCGTGTTCGAGGACAAGGGGATCCGCCTGCTGGTCGACAACCAGAGCCTCCCGTACGTGAGCGGCTCGACGATCGACTTCGTAGACGGCCTCCAGGGTGCCGGCTTCAAGGTCGAGAACCCCAACGTGATCGCGGCCTGCGGCTGCGGGTCCTCGTTCCGCGTCGCCGAAGAGGAAGAGGTCTCGGCGGTCTGAGGGCCGCTGGGCCGCGCCGGAGCCCCTGCCGGCGTATTACACCGGCTGAGCGTCAAGCGAGCGCCACAGGTACAGACAGGCCAGCGTCCGGTGAGGTCGCCACGGCTCGCCCAGCTGCTCGAGCTCGGCGGGTGTCGGCAGGGCGGGCAGGCCGTAGCGGAGCATCACCGCCCGGCGGATGCCGAGGTCGCCGACGGCCAGCACATCGGGGCGCTGGAGATGGAACATCAAAAACATGTGCGCCGTCCAGGCGCCGAGGCCCTTGACCGCCACCAGCTCGGCGATCACCTGATCGTCGGGAAGCTCGTCGAGCCGCTCGAGCTCGAGCGACCCGTCGCCCACGTGCTCGGCGAGCGAGCGCAGAAAGCCGACCTTCGCGCGGCTGAGGCCGGCGGCCTGCCGCAGCTCATCGGGGTCTGAGGCCAGCACCTCCGGCGGGGTCGGCGTCCGGCCGCCGAAGTGGTCGGTGAGGCGGCCGTAGATCGCGCGGGCGGCCTTGGTCGAGAGCTGCTGGCCGACGATCGACCGGACGAGCGCGCCGTAATGGTCGGTAGGAGGACGCCCCCGGCGGGGATCGCCGAGCCGATCGGGCCCCAGCTCGTCGATCAGCTCACGCAGGACGGGGTCAGCGTCGCGCAGGTGCTCGACGGCGCGGGGCGAGTCGAGCCGAGCCCTACGAGCCGGCGAGGTCTTACGGCTGGCCGGCAACGACGCCGGGCACGCCGGTGTTGGTCGAATACTTGGGCTGGATCTTGGTGTCCGGGCGGATTTCGTGGATGGCCTGCGCGACCGCGACCGCCGATTCGGCAAACCCGGTCGCGATCAGCTTCAACTTGCCCGCAAAGGTGGTGATGTCGCCGCATGCCCAGACCCGCTCCAGCGAGGTCTTCATCACCTGGTCGACCACGATCGCGCCCTTCTCGATCTCAAAGCCCCAGTCCTTGAGCGGCCCAAGCGCGGTCTTGAAACCGAGCTGGAGGAGGATCGCGTCGACCTCCACCTCGAGCTCATGCTCCTCCTGTTCGGAATGGAACAGCCGCACCCGCTCGATGCCGCCGTCGCCGTAGACCTCCTTGATCTGGAACGGAACGTGGAGCATCACCTCGCCGCGCTCGGCGGCCTCGAGCACCTGCCCGACCGTCAGCTCATGGGCGCGGAAGCCCTCGCGCCGGTGGACCAGCCGGACCTCGCTGGCCGTGTCGAGCAGGTTGATCACCCAGTCGATCGCCGAGTCCCCGCCGCCGACGATCAGCACCCGCTTGCCGTCGAACACCGACTTCTCGCCCACGATGTAGTGGGCGCCACGCCCCTCCCACGGGGTCATGTCGTAGCCGGGGAGCTTCTTGGGCTCAAAGGCGCCGTGACCGCCGGCCACGATCACCGTGCGCGAGCGCAGATCGCCGCGATCGGTGTGCAGCACGACGACCTCGTCCTCCCAGGAGATCGTCGACGCCGTGGTGTTCAGGTGAACCGGGACGTCGAACTGCTCGATCGCCTGGACCCGGAGCATCTCGACCAGATCCCTGGCCAGGACCTTCGGATGGCCGGGAACGTCGAAGATCCATTTCTCGGGATAGAGCGTCGTCAGCTGACCGCCGAGCTCGGGCAGCGAGTCGATGATGCGCGCGGAGGCCTCGCGCATTCCCGCCCAGAACGCGGTCGACATGCCGACCGGTCCGGCGCCGATCACCGTGACGTCGCGGACCTCGTCGAAGTCGGCGCTGAGCATCGCGGGATCCTGGCTCATCAGGCGGTCAGCGTCAGCGCCGCGCCGTCGAGCGCTCCGAGCGCTCGCTCGACAGAGCAGGAGATGCAGGTGAAGGTGGGGGTGTCACGCAGCGTGTAGGAGCTCGACTCGGTGGTGCGCAGCCGCTGGACGAGATCGAGGAAGTCGGACGGGTTGTCGGTCTCGAAGGCGACGACGAACTCCTGATCATCCAGCCCGAAGGAGTAGCTGGTGTTGAGGTCGACCGACGGGTACTCCCGGCCCACCTTGATGTGGTCCTGCATGATCCGCCAGCGCTCCTCGCGGGGCAGGGCGTACCAGGCGCGGGTCTTGACGAACGGATAGACGAACAGGTACCTGCCGTGGGCGGGCCGCACCTCGAGGCGGGACTCATCCGAATACTCCGAGGGCTTGGTCATGGCCAGGAACGAGTACGGGATCGTGCACCACTTCATCAGCCCGCTCTGGCTTAGCACGACGTGAAACTCATGGATCCGCTCGAGGTTCTCGGCTTGGCTGAGCAGCATCAGGTCGGCGTCGCCACGCGTCCCCACCAGCGAGAAGGCGCGCAGCAGGTGGCCATCCGCGAAGTCCTCGCAGGCGGCCATGAACTCCCGCTTATCGGCGGCGCGCCGGTCGTCATCGAGCCGGCGCCAGGCGGGATCGGCCTTCAGAAACGTGTACTTGACAAACCGTCGCTGGGGCACGGGGCTGATGATACGCGCGCCCAGGAAACGTTTATCTGGCCCCCGCGATGGCGACTACCATTGAGGTTTATGCGCATTGCGCTGCTATCGCCCTACTCCTGGACCTATCCGGGCGGGGTGACTCGGCACATCGAGGCGCTGGCGGAGACCTTCCTCGCCCAGGGGCATCACGTGCGGGTGCTGGCGCCCTATGATCCTCCCGGGCGGTTCTCCAGCGGCCTGCATCGTGGCGCGCGGCCCCAGCCTCTGAAGGCGCCGGAGTATCTGGTGCCGCTGGGACGCACGGTCGGGATTCCCGCCAACGGGGCGGTGTCCAATGTCTCGGTCACCCCCTTCGGACTGGCGGTGGCGCTGCGCGAGCTGCGCACCGGCGGCTACGACGTGGTCCACGTTCACGAGCCGATGTCTCCGGTGGCGCCATGGGTGGTGACGGATTGGTTGCCGATGCCCAAGGTCGGCACGTTCCACACCTACAACGAGAGCAAGGTCATAAACCGGCTCTCGACCCTGATCGGGGCACGGCGGATGCTCAACCACCTGCACGTCCGGATCGCGGTATCGGAGGCCTCGGCGTGGACCGCCAGGCGCTACTTCGGCGGCCACTACCGGATCATCCCCAACGGCGTCCACGTCGACGCCGAGCGCGCGGCCCGTTCGGCCCACCGGCCGATGGGCGACACGCTGCAGATCGTGTTCGTCGGCCAGGCGGTCGAGCGCAAGGGTCTGCCACTGCTGCTGCGCGCGTTCGAGGCGCTGCGGGATCACGTCCCGTGCGAGCTCACGGTCATCGGCCCGAGCGTGGAGGAGCTGGCGCCGCTGCTGATCGACCCTCGCGGCGTCCGGGTGCTCGGCAAGGTGGACGACGAGACCAAATGGCGCGAGCTCGAACGCGCCGACCTGGCCTGCGCGCCGTCGCTCGGCGGCGAGAGCTTCGGAATGGTGCTGACCGAGGCGTTCGCGGCCGGGACGCCGGTGGTGGCGTCGAACATCGCCGGCTACCGCGACGTGGTGCGCGACGGCGTGGACGGAATCCTCGTCCCGCCAGGCGACGCTCAGGCGCTGGCCGAGGCGCTGCGCGAGCTCTACTGCGAGCCGGAGTATCGGGCCGAGCTGGCGCTGGCCGCCGCCGAGGGCGTGCAGCGGTTCGCCTGGCCCCAGGTGGCCGAGCAGGTGCTGGGCGCCTACCACGACGCGATCGTGACGCCGGAAGCCGAGCTGGGCGCCCACCGTCTGGCGGTCCGGGTCGGCGTTCGTGCCGCAGATTTGAAGCCGCACGCCCCGGCCCGGCGGCTGAAGAGCCTGGAGCCGAAGACGCCGGAGGCCAAGCGCAGCCGGACGCTGTCGTTGCTCCGGCGCGGTGCCGCGGCTGCCGTGTCGCTCGGCGGCCTGGCGCTGGCGGGGCTCGCGCTTCAGAAGCTCGGCATCGGCAGCGTCGCCACGGCGCTGGCCACCTCGAGCCCGGCGTTCGTGATTGTCGGCCTGGCGATCATGTGCAGCGCGATGGCGGTGCGGGCCGTCTCCTGGCACGCGATCTTGACCGCCGCGCTTGAGAACTCGCGCGTCCGCCTGTTCGACGCGATGCAGGGAACCTTCATCGGAGTGCTGATGTCCTCGACGCTGCCGGCCCGCCTCGGAGAACCGGCGCGGGCGATGGTGGTGGCCCGCCGCACCGGCAAGCCGCGCCAGAACTTCCCGGTGGTGCTCGGCACGGTTGTCTCGCAGACGCTGCTGAACATCCTCGCGCTGATCATGCTCGGCGCGATCATGTTCTCGTCGGTCAACATCTTTCACGGGCAGCAGAGCGCGCTGCTGGCGGTGGTGATCGCGCCGTTCGTGTTGCTGCTGGTGATCTCCGTGCTCCCGTCGCTCCTACGCCACCGTGCCACCCAGCGCTTCCGGCGTCTGCAGAACCTCGCGCGTCAGGCGAGCATGGCCATCAGCCGCGTGCGTGACGGGCTGAAGGTGTTCCGCCACGTCCGTCTCGGGGTGACGGCGACGGTGGCGCAGCTGGCCGCCTGGGCGCTGCAGGCGATCTCCTGCTACATGCTGCTGATCGCGCTCGGCCTGAGCGGCCACGTGGGGTTCGCCGGCGCGGCTGCGGTGCTGTTCGCCGTCAACGTGACCGCGGTGCTGCCGGCCACGCCGGCCAACGTCGGGGTGTTCCAGGCCGCGGCCGCGACGGTGCTCCACACCGGCTGGCACGTCCCGTGGGTCACGGGCGTGGCGTACGGCGTGATCCTGCAAGCGGTGGAGGTGACCACCGCGATCCTGATGGGGATGCCGGCGATGCTCAAAGAGGGAATGTCCTGGCGCGAGATCAAGACTCGCGCGGCCTACGCCACACCGGTGAAGCTGGCCGAGCGGACGCCGCGCAGTGAGCGCGCACGCCCGGCGCAGCGCCCGAATCGGGGCAACCGCGCGGGGGGCGCGATCCGGGCCGAGGGCTGAAGCCGATTCGAATAGGATTGCGGTGATGCAGCGGACCGTGTCGGCGATGGCCAGCGCCGAGGGGCAACTCGAGCAGTACCGCCGAGAGCTGACGGGCTACTGCTATCGGATGCTCGGGTCTCCGTTCGAGGCCGAGGACGCCGTGCAGGAGACGATGCTGCGTGCCTGGCGTGGGCTCGACCGCTTCGAGGGACGGGCGGCGCTGCGCTCCTGGCTCTACCGGATCGCCACCAACGTGTGCCTCGACTCGCTGGACGGCCGCAACCGGCGCGCGCGCCCCATGGACCTCGGTCCCGCCGCCGAGCCGGTGGAGGCCAATCTGCACGCGCGGCCCGAGGTGACGTGGATCGAGCCAATCCCGATGGGTCTGGTCGCGCCGGAGGACCCCGCGCAGCTGGCGGAGGAGCGCGAGACGCTGAGGCTCGCGTTCATCGCGGCGCTTCAGCACCTGCCGCCGCGCCAGCGTGCGGCTCTGATCCTGGTGGAGGTGCTGCGGTGGAAGGCCAGCGAGGCGGCCGAGCTGCTCGAGACGAGCACCGCGAGCATCAACAGCGCGCTCCAGCGCGCGCGAGCAACGCTGGACGCGGCCGGCGCCAGCTCGCTTGACGCGGTGCCGGAGATGGACACCGAGCAGCGTCAGCTCCTGGCCCGCTATGTCGAGGCGTTCCAGGCCTACGACGTCGACCTGCTGACGGCGGTGATCCGTGAGGACGCGATCCAGTCGATGCCGCCGTTCGATCTGTGGCTGCAGGGTCGCGAGCACATATTCAAATGGTTCTTCGGCCCCGGGATCGGATGCGCCGGGTCCCGCCTGGTTGCCGTCCAGGACGCCAACGGCGCTCCCGCGTTCGGGCAGTACAAGCCGCGGCCGTCGGGCGAGGGCTACGAGCCGTGGGCACTTTGCGTGGTCCAGCTGGGCGATGGCGGGGTCAAGGAGCTCACCTTCTTCCTCGACACCGAGCGGCTGTTCCCGCTGTTCGGCCTACCGCCCGAGCTGCCGTGAACATCCTCAGGCCGTACATCGCGGCCGACGAGCGCTACGAGCGGATGCCCTACCGGCGCTGCGGGCGGAGCGGCCTGAAGCTGCCGGCGCTGTCGCTTGGGCTGTGGCAGAACTTCGGCAACGACCGCCCGCTCGATCACAGCCGGGCGATCCTGCGGCGGGCGTTTGACCTCGGGATCACGCACTTCGATCTGGCCAACAATTACGGGCCGCCGTACGGGACCGCCGAGGCCAACTTCGGGCGGCTGGTGGCCGAGGACTTCCGCCCCTACCGGGACGAGCTGGTGATCTCGACCAAGGCGGGCTACGACATGTGGCCGGGGCCCTACGGCGAGTGGGGGTCACGCAAGTACCTGCTGGCGAGTCTCGATCAGAGCCTTCAGCGGATGGGCCTCGACTACGTCGACATCTTCTACTCGCACCGGTTCGACCCCGACACGCCGCTCGAGGAGACCCTCGGCGCGCTGGATACGGCCGTCCGTCAGGGCAAGGCGCTGTACGTCGGGATCAGCTCGTATTCGGCGGACCGGACACGGCAGGCGATCGAGATCCTGCGAACGCTGGGCACGCCGCTGTTGATCCACCAGCCGTCCTACTCGATGCTCAACCGGTGGATCGAGCAGGAGCTGCTCGAGGTGCTCGACGAGGAGGGCGTGGGCTGCATCGCCTTCTCGCCGCTGGCGCAGGGACTGCTGAGCGACAAGTACCTGGGCGGGATTCCGGAGGGCTCGCGGGTGAGGACGGGCAACTACTTCTCCCAGCAGCTGCTGAGCGATGAGAACCTCGCCCGGGTGCGCGGCCTCAACGAGATCGCCGCCCGGCGCGGCCAGTCACTGGCGCAGATGGCGCTGGCCTGGGTGCTGCGCGATCCGCGTGTGACCTCGGCGCTGGTCGGCGTCTCGAGCGTCGAGCAGCTCGAGGCCAACGTGGCGGCGCTCGACCGGCTGGATTTTGATGCCGAGGAGCTGGGCGAGATCGAGGGTTACGCGCAGGAAGGCGAGATCAACATCTGGGCTCAGTCGAGTCAGGCGTGAGCTCGCCGGTGTGGAGCGTCCGGCTCAGCCCGGTGAGCTCGATCAGCTCGAGCAGCTCAGGCGAGGCGTGGCGCAGCGCCAACTCATAGCCGCAGCGGCGCAGGCTGAGCGCGACGCGCGCCAACACGTCGACCGCGGTGGCCTCGGCCGGGAGTCCGGACACATCGACGGCGATGAGCGGTCCTCTGCGCATGTCACCCTGGACTACCTGACCGGGTTTAGGCGCGAAATTCATCGGCGGTGAGGGCCTGACAGATGGCGAGCGGCGATCTCTACGGCGGGGTGGAGACCGGCGGCAGCTGGTGCGTGTGCGCGCTCGGTCGCGGCCCCGGGGAGATCGAGGCTGAGGAGGTGTTCCCCACCGGCGAGCCGGAGGCGACGCTCGAGCGGATCGTCGAGTTCTTCTGTGCGCATCGCCGGCCCAGCGCGATCGGCATCGGGTCGTTTGGCCCGGTGGACCTCAACGTCGAGTCTCCCACCTGGGGCTATGTGACCACGACGCCCAAGCCGGGCTGGCAGCACGTGGCGGTGGCGAGCGTGATTCGGGAGCGGCTCGGCGTGCCGGTGGCGTTCGATAACGACGTGACCGCCGCGGCGATCGGCGAGCATCGCTGGGGCGCGGGACGCGATGTGGAGGTCCTCTGCTATCTGACCGTCGGGACCGGGATCGGTGGCGGCCTGGTGGTCCACGGCCAGCCGTGGCATGGGCTGGTGCACCCCGAGGTCGGCCACCTGCGGATCCCGCACGACCGCGTCCGTGACCCGTTCCCCGGTAGCTGTCCGGTGCACGGCGACTGCTGGGAGGGGCTGGCGTCCGGCAGCGCCCTGGGGGAGCGGTGGTCGACTGAGCCTGAGCGCCTAGCGCAGGATCACCCCGGCTGGGAGCTCGAGGCGGAGTACGTGGCGCTCGGGATCCTCAGCATCGTTTGCGTCGCCTCACCGGAGCGCGTGATCCTCGGCGGAGGGGTGATGCAGCGGCCGTGGCTGCTCGAGATGGTGCGCGCGAGGCTTGTCGAGCTCGTGCGCGGCTACATCGAGACGCCGCTGCTGGGTCCGGAGGTCGAGTCCTACCTCGTAGCCCCGGCGCTGGGCGACCGCGCTGGCGTGCTGGGGGCGATCGCGCTTGCCGAGCAGGCGCGGTAGTTGATATACAACCAAAGCGCGGGCGCCACGGGGTTTAGCTTACCCGCGATGACTATCGTTGATTTCCGGCGAGGACATCTTCCCGAGGCTGGCAGCCCTGAGCGCCTGCAGCAGCGGGGATCCGGCTTACTCAGGTCCACATCGAAGATGAAGGCATATGTCCTCAAATGAGACCCACCCGGCCGGGGGGATGGTCACCGTCTCCTCCCGTCGGCTGGAATACGCAGATGCCCGACTGTTGCCTGAGGGACGGGCGACGGAGGGCGGGGTCGTGATCCTGCTACGTGGCGAGCTCGACCTCGCCACGGCCAGCGTCGTCGACGATGAGCTGCGCCGAGCCGAGATCTCGCAGGAGCTGATCCTGCTCGATCTGCGCGAGCTGTCGTTCATGGACTCCACCGGGCTGCGGACGGTCATCGAGGCCGACCGGCGTGTCCGGGCGCAGGGCGGCTCGCTGGTTATCCTGCAGGGCTCGCCCCAGGTGCGACGCCTGTTCGAGCTTGCGGGCGTGGCCAACCATCTGGACGTGGTCGACGATCTCGACCGCGGCGAGGAGACGAATCGGAGAGACGCACGATGAAACTACTGCTCAGGGTGACGATGGGTGGCCTGTTCTTCGGCCACGGAACGCAGAAGCTCAAGGGATGGTTCGGCGGCCATGGACTGGATGCCACCGCGAACATGTTCGAAGCGCTCGGGCTGCGGCCGGGGCGCCGCAATGCGGTTGCCGCCGGTGCCGCGGAGGCCGGGGGCGGCGCCGCCCTGGCGCTCGGCGTGGCGACGCCATTCGCAGCCGCGGCGCTGATCGGCACGATGCTGACCGCGATTCACCGCGTGCATCTCAAGAACGGGCCGTGGGTGACCAACCAGGGCTATGAGTACAACCTGATCCTCGTCTGTGCCGCCGCCCTGCTGGCTGAGAGCGGCCCCGGCCCGCTGTCGATGGACCGGGCGATGGGGATGGAGCGGACCGGCACCGGCTGGGGCCTGGCCGCGCTGGCGATGGGCGGCGCGGGAGCGTTGGCGGCGCACCAACTGGCGCGGGGCGCCGCACCGGCCGCCCCGGCTCCCGAGCACTCCGAATCCGCCACCGCAGCCGCGCAGACGCCCGCCGGCGATCAGGCAGCCGCCGTGCGGTAGAGCACGACGCTGCGGCCGGCACGAGGCGCGGTTTGGAAACTTGACCCCCTGGCCGTCCCGAGCTGGACGAAGTTGTTGCCGCATAAGGTGCATAACTTCGTCCACGCGGGGCGGGGGAGCGGTTCAGGCCTGAGCCATCGCCGGCTCGTCCTCGCCGGCGCCGTCTTCGGGCGGCGGCGGGTCCGCGTCGGGCAGCTCGGCCAGCCGCGTGGGGTCGCGGTCGGACCCGGCGATCAGCTCGTCGGCGGCCTGGCGCCCTGACTTCGGCAAAAAGCCAGACTTCATCCCGAAGTAGACGGCCTGGGGGTGGTGGGCGACGATCGCCAGCGTCGACTGCTCGGGCTCGACGGCGTAGCCGCCCGACAGGCGCAGCCCGATCGAGGGCGCGTCGAGCAGCGAGAACACCTTCGTGAGCTCGGACTGCTCGGGGCAGGAGGGATATCCCCACGAATACCGGCGGCCCTGCGCCGGGGCGATCCCGAGGTCGGCCCGCACGCGCGCGTGCAGCCACTCGGCCATCCCCTCGGCGGTCTGGACGCCGAGGCCGTGGACGAACAGCTGCTCGGCGAACTCGC
>DAIQND010000050.1:0-13537 GCA_036788555.1 Solirubrobacteraceae bacterium
CGGCGGCCAACCAGATCATCGACACCTCGTACTGCTACGCCGGCGGCCACGGGGCGTGGAAGTCAAGCTGCTACGACTGCTCGGGTTCGGTGAGCTACGCCCTGCACGGCGCGGGGCTGCTCTCGTCTCCCGAGGACTCCACCCAGTTTGAGTCCTACGGCCTGCCCGGCCCCGGGCGCTGGGTCACCATCTACGCCGACTCCAGCCACGCGTTCCTGGTGGTCGCCGGCCGGGCCTTCAACACCGCCGACTACGGCGGCCCCAACATCCCGGCCGGCACCGGCCCGCGCTGGCGCACCGACCCGCTGGGGAACCTGGCCGACGGCGGCAACTACACCGTCCGCCACCCGGCCGGGCTTTAGCTGCCGCCACCCGGCCGGGTTGTAGCCCCCGCCACCCGGGCGGGTTGTAGCCCCCGCCACCCGGGCGGGTTGTAACCCCCGCCACCCGGGCGGGTTGTAGCCCCCGCCACCCGGGCGGGTTGTAGCCCCCGCCACCCGGGCGGGGTGTAGCCCCCGCCACGGCGGCGCAGCCCCTACAGCGCCGCCAGCTCCTCAAACAGCGCCCGGGCCGCGGCGGTTCCAAGCTCGACGTACTCGGCGAGCAGCCGCTCGTTGGGCGCGTGGATGTTGGCGTCGGGGAGCGAGAAGCCGGTGATGATCGCCGGGATCCCCCTGGCGGCGAGCGCGGGGACGATCGGGAGCGTGCCGCCGGAGCCGATCAGCGCCGGGCGGACCCCCAGGACACGCTCAAACGCTTCGAGCCCAAGCTGCACCGCCCGCGTGTCCGGAAC
Source organism: Solirubrobacteraceae bacterium (assembly GCA_036788555.1). GTDB lineage: Bacteria > Actinomycetota > Thermoleophilia > Solirubrobacterales > Solirubrobacteraceae > Palsa-465. Next base: position 794 of record DAIQND010000050.1, read on the forward strand.
CACCCCGGGATCGGCCGCGGAGAGCAGCTCGAGCTCAACCTCGGCCCCCTCGGGCGCCGCCTCGGAGACCATCCGCCGGAACGCCTCGGCGATCTCCTCCACCTGCTGGCCAGGCGCCAGGCGGATCGAGACGTTGGCGTGCGCCTCGACCGGCAGCACCGTCTTCTGCAGGTGGGGTGAGCCGCTGACCAGACCGTTCACGTCGAGGGCGGGCTCGGCAAACGTGCGCAGGTAGAACTCCTCGGCGGCCCTCTGGTCGGCGGGCCGCGCGCCCTGGTCGGCCAGCTCGGCGCCGCCGGCGGGCAGCTGCCTCCAGCCCGCAAGCTCGGCCTGGCTGGGCACGCGGGCGCCCTGCCGCAGCGGCTCGGCCAGCCGCCCGTCGCTCGCCAGCAGCGGCTCGAGCGTCCGGATCAGCGCGTGGGCCGCGTTCAACGCGGCGCCTCCGTAGAGCCCCGAATGGAGGTCGCGGCGACCCGTCCGCAGCGTGAGGTGAAAGTAGGCGAGGCCGCGCGTCGTGATGTCGAACGCCGGCCGGCCGCGACCGATCATGCCGCTGTCGAAGATGATCGCCGCCTGCGCGCCGCGGCTGTCCTGCGCCAGGAAGTCGATGATCGAATGGCCGCCGGTCTCCTCCTCGCCGTCGCAGGTGAACCTGACGTTGACGGGCAGCCGCCCGGCGCGGGCCAGCTCGCGCGCGGCCGCGAGCAGCATGTAGAGCTGCCCCTTGTCATCGGCGACGCCGCGGCCGTAGAGGTACTCGCCGCGGATCTCAGGCTCAAATGGCGGCGACTCCCAGAGCTCGAGCGGATCGGACGGCTGCACGTCGAAGTGTCCGTAGCAGAGGACGGTGGGGGCGCTCGCCGGGTCGCGTGAGGCGCGCAGCTCGCCGACCGCGAGCGGCTGGCCATGCCAGTCGATGAGCTCGCACTCGCCGCCCGCGGCACGGAGCAACTCGCACACCCACTCTCCCGCCCTCTGTACATCGCCCCGATGCTGGGGATCGGCGCTGACGGACGGAATCCGCAAAAACTCCGAGAGCTCCTCAAGCCAGCCGGGCATGCGGCGAATACCAGCAGGTCGGGGCGCGGCATGACGCGCGGTCTGGCGTAGCATCCGTAGCGATGTCCACCTCCCGCCGAGTCCTGATCGCCGCCGCGGCCGCGCTGATCGTCGGGCTGGGCGGGGTGAGCCTGGCGGTGGGGCTGAACGGGCCGCTCGCGGTGCGGGTGCTCAAGGGACTTGCGGTGTTCGGCGCCGGCGCGGTGATCATCGGCGGCGCGGTAGTGCTGACGATGCTCCGCCTGGCCGGGTGGCGTGACCCCGTCTCCGACGCCGAGTTCGACGCGATCGTCGAGCGAGCAGAGCTGCTGGCCGCCACCGACTCCTGGGGCGACAGCGAGGACTACGGGATCCCTGACGGCGACGACGACGGCCTTTTCGACCCCTACAACGAGCACGACTTCAAGGCGCTCGTCCGCTCGGCCATCGACGAGCTGCCGCTTGAGTTCCACCGCGCGCTCGAGCACGTGGCGATCGTCGTCTCTGACGGCGGCCGGCGGCAGCGCGCCTACGGGCTCTATCAGGGCGACACCGTCGCCCGCGACTACTTCCACGACCGGATCGTGATCTTCCGCGACACGCTGCTGCACGACTTCGGCGAGGACACCGAGCAGCTGAAGGCGCAGGTGACGCGCGTGGTCCGCCACGAGCTCGCCCACCACCTGGGGTGGGACGAAAACGGCGTGCGCGGACTAGGGTTGTAGCTATAAGGCACGCTGGGGCTTCGCCCCGCGCGCCGGTTTTCCAGCGAACCCTGAACAGCAGGAGCGATATCCAGATGCCAGAAGCAGTGATCGTCGACGCCATCCGCACGCCCATCGGCCGGGCGATGAAGGGCTCGCTGAAGACCGTCCGCGCCGACGATCTGGCGGCGACGCCGATCCGGGCGCTGGTGGAGCGCAACCCGGAGGTCAACTTCGCCGAGACGGTCGACGTGATGATGGGGGCCGCCTCAGGGGTCGGGGAGCAGGGCTACAACGTGGGGCGAAACGCGCTGCTGCTGGCGGGCATCGACCATCACGTGCCCGGCTGCACCGTGAACCGCTTCTGCGCCTCCTCGCTGCAGACCATCCGGATGGCGTTTCACGCGATCAAGACCGGCGAGGGAGACCAGTACATCGCCTCCGGGGTCGAGGCGGTGTCACGCGCCGGGCTGGGAGCCGGGATGCCCGACGAGGCCAAGCACCCGCAGCTGAACGGGGGCAACGGCGCCGCCTACGACGTCTACATCCCGATGGGCTTCACGGCCGAGAACGTGGCCGAGCGCTGCCACGTCAGCCGCGAGCAGCAGGACGAGTGGGCCGTGATCTCCCAGAACCGCGCGGTCGAGGCCCGCGACAGCGGCCACTTCGACGCTGAGATCGTCCCGGTCACGGTGCCCGCGCACAGAGACGTCGACAAGGAGGGCAACGAGATCGACGTGCCCGAGACGGTGGTCAGCAAGGACGACGGACCCCGCCCCGGCACGACGATGGAGGTGCTGGGCCAGCTCAAGCCGGCGTTCAAGCCCGACGGGACGGTTACCGCCGGGAACTCATGCCCGCTCAACGACGGCGCCGCGGCGGTGCTGGTCATGTCCGACGAGAAGGCACAGCGGCTCGGGCTGAGCCCCAAGGCGCGGATCCTGGCCTCGAGCGTGGCGGCGATCCGGCCGGAGATCATGGGCCTGGGACCGATCCCCGCGATCCAGAAGCTCCTGAAGGAGACGGGAATGTCGATCGATGACGTCGACATCGTCGAGATCAACGAGGCGTTCGCGGCGCAGATCGTGCCCTGCAAGGACGAGCTGGGGATCCCGGACGAGAAGCTCAACCCGTTCGGCGGGGCGATCGCCCTGGGCCACCCGTTCGGGATGACCGGCGCGCGGATCATGACCACCCTGCTCAACGGGCTGAGCGCGCTCGACGGGACCTACGGGATCGAGTCGATGTGCGTGGCCGGCGGGATGGGGATGGCGATGCTGGTGGAGCGCCTGAACTAGCCGTCAGACCGGCGCCGGGCGCCCGACGTGGAAGCCCTGGGCGTAGTCGACGCCGTGCTCGCGCAGCAGCCGGATCGTCTCCTCGTCGGAGACCGACTCGGCGACCGTCTTGATCCCCAGCCCCTGGGCGATGCCGACGATCGCGTTGACCATGTGCGCGTCCACCTCGCTGCGCGGGAGGTTGCGGATGAACTCGCCGTCCAGCTTGACGTACTGCACGGGAAGGTGCTTCAGGTAATAGAACGAGCCGAATCCGGTCCCGAAATCGTCGAGCGCGATGCTCGAACCCAGCTCGTTGAGCCGTCGCGCGAACCGGGTGGCCTCGGGCATGTTGGCGATGGCCGCGGTCTCGGTGACCTCGAAGATCAGCTGGCGGGGATCCACGGCCGCGGCCCGCAGCTCGCGCTCGATCGTCTCCAGCAGCTGGGGGTCCCCCACCACCGAGTCACCCGACAGGTTGACGCTGATCGGCAGCGCCGGCCCGTCGCGCTCGGCGGCGAGCAGCTGGATCGCCTGGCGCACGACCCACCGATCGATCGCGTGGATCAGGCCGAAGCGCTCGGCGGCCGGCAGGAACGCGCCGGGCGCGATCAGGTTGCCGTACTCGTCGCGCATCCGCAGGAGCAGCTCGCCGTGGCTGATCTCGCCCGCGGCGAGGTCGAGGATCGGCTGGCGGTGCAGGACGAACCCGTCCTGGCGGTCGAGCGCGTCGCGGATCCGCTCCGCCCAGCTGAGCTTGGCGGTCGCCCTGGCTCGGCGTCCCTCGCTGGCCGTGTAGGCCACCACCCGGTCCCGGCCGCCGGCCTTGGCGGCGTACATGGCCAGGTCAGCATTGACCAGCAGCTCGTCGGCGGTGGCGTCATCTGAGTCGAACGTGGCCACGCCGATGCTGGCGGTGACCCGGAAGCTCTTGCCTCCGAACAGCGGCCGGCATTTGTGGATCGCCTCGAGCAGCTGCTGCGCCGCGCCGCGGGCGTCATCGGGTGCCACCGCGGGCAGCAGCACGGCGAACTCGTCGCCGCCCAGCCGGGCCACCACGTCGCTTGAGCGAAAGCGCCGCTTCAGCACTCTCGCCACCCCGACCAGCACCGCGTCACCGGCGGCGTGACCGGCCGCGTCGTTGGTCGACTTGAAGTTGTCCAGCTCGATGCTGAGCACGGCACCGGGCGAGCCGTAGCGCCCGCAGCGAGCGAGCTCGTGCTTGAGCTCCTCCTCGAACCGGCGGCGGTTGTAGAGCCCGGTCAGCTGGTCGTAGTCGCTCAGGTAGCGCAGCTGCTCCTCGTAGTGGCGTCGCTCGGTGACCCCGCGCGAGATCGCGGCGGCCGCCACGATCCGCCCGCTGGAGGCGCGGACCGGGGAGATGCTCAGCGAAACGGCGATCAGCTCGCCATCCTTGCGCAGCCGCTCGGTCTCCAGGCGATCCACGGAACCGCCCGCGAACACCTTGTGCAGCAACCGCCGCTCCTCCGTCACGCGGCTGGCGGGTACAAGGATCGCGCTCGGGGCCCCGACCGCCTCCTGAGCGCTGTAGCCATACAGCCGCTCGGCGCCGCGATTCCAGCTCGTGATCGTGCCGTCGCCCGATTTGGTGATGACTGCGTCATCGGTTCCCTCGACGAGGTGAGTGAGCAGCTCGCGCGCCGATTCGGCCTCGCGCAGAAACGCAAGATTGCATGCGGCGCGCATCAGCTTCGGGGCTCCTCGGCTCCGGCCGAGGGCGCCGTCACGCACCCTAGACTTCCCTGCACGGCACGCGTTTTTCGCCGCATATAGACGTCTCCCGCGGGCCATTGTACGCACGCTTGTCAAGGGTGAGCGCAGATTGGGGTGCGGACCGTAGAACGGCCGCCCCGCGCGATCCGCGGCGTCCATCCGCCGCGTCTAGCGCGGGGCCATCCGCAGCGCGCCGTCGAGGCGGATCGTCTCGCCGTTGAGCATTTCGTTCTCGACGATCGAAACCGCCAGCGCGGCGAACTCCTCGGGGCGGCCGAGGCGTGAGGGGAAGGGGATCGCCTCGGCCAGCGCGCGGCGGTTCTCCTCGGGCAGCGCGCCCAGGAGCGGCGTGTCGAACGTCCCCGGCGCGATCGTGCAGACGCGGATCCCGCCGCGGGCCAGGTCGCGGGCGGCGGGCAGCGTCATCCCGACGATCCCGCCCTTGGAGGCGGAATAGGCGATCTGGCCGATCTGCCCGTCGAAGGCGGCGATCGATGCCGTGTTGATGCAGACGCCACGCTCGCCGGAGCGGGTCGGTTCCTGCTCGAGCATCGCGGCAGCGGCCAGCCGCAGCACGTTGAAGGTGCCGATCAGGTTTACCGCGATGACGGTCTCAAACGCCTTTGCGGAGTGTGGCCCACGGGGCGAGGCCACGCGCTCGGCCCAGCCGACGCCGGCGCAGCAGACGCTGATCCGCAGCCCGTGCTCGGTTTCGGCGGCGGCGCTCACCGCGGCCTGAACCTGGTCCGGCTCGGTCACGTCGGCGCGCACGAACCGGCCCTCCAACTCCTCGGCCAGCGTGGCGCCCTGCCCGTCGTTGACGTCGGCGATCACCACCCGAGCGCCCTCCGCGCGCAGCCGCCGCGCCGTTGCCTCCCCGAGTCCTGAGGCGCCGCCCACCACGAGCGCGCCAACGCCTTCGATCCGCACGGAGCGGAACCCTATCGACGTGAGGCCAGCGACAGCGCGAACAGACCGGCTGAGTCGGTGTACCAGCGCTCGAGCCTCAGGCCGGCCGCGGCCAAATCGCTCTCCACCCGCGCTCGCGTGAACTTGGCGCTGATCTCGGTGCGAAGCTCTTCGCCGGCCGCGAACTCGACCCGCAAACCCAGGCGGCCGATCAGCACGCTCTGGGGCCGGCGCGCTCGCAGCCGCATCTCGATCCACTCGTGCCGGCGATCGAAGAACGCCACGTGGTCAAACGCCTCGGGCCAGAAGTCGCCGTCGAGCTCGCGGTTGATCACCCGCAGGAGGTTGCGGTTGAACTCGGCGGTCACGCCCTCCGGATCGTCGTAGGCGGCCTCGAGAATCTCCGGGTCCTTGACCAGATCGGTGCCGAGCAGGAGCCGGTCGGAGGGTTCGAGCAGCCGTCCGATCTGGCGCAGCAGCCGGCGACGGCTGCCCGGCGGGAAGTTCCCGATCGTCCCGCCCAGCAGGGCGACGATCCGCGGCGCGCCACCGCGCTCGGGGACGCTCTCAAGATGGCGCTCGAAGTCGCCGATCACCCCGTCGACGCGCAGCCCCTCGTACTCGGTGGTCAGCTCCTCGGCCGCCTGCTCGAGCGCCTGCTCTGATACGTCGAGCGGGACGTAGCGGCGCAGCCGCCCTGTGCGCGCCATCGCGCCCAGGAGGATCCGGGCCTTCTCGGCCGAGCCGCTGCCGAGCTCCACCAGCTCGCCGGCTTCGGTGTGCTCGACGATCTCGCCGGCGTGCCGCTCGAGAATCCCTCGCTCGGTACGCGTGGGGTAATACGCGGGCAGCTCGCAGATGCGCTCGAACAGCTCCGAGCCGCGGGCGTCGTAGAAGTGCTTCGGGGGCAGCTCCTTGAACGGCCGCGTCAGTCCATCGAGCACGTCGTCCGCCAGCACCCGCTCGTCTGCCTCCGACAGGCAGGAGTGAATCGCGATGGCGGGGCGGGCCGGCAGCTGGCTCATCGCGCCACCCGGAAGCCGGCGAAGATCTGGCGCCGCTGCGGGAAGTCCCAGTTGCGGAAGGTTGGCGTGGCGACGCGGGCGCTGGTGGCCCAGGACCCACCGCGCAGGACGCGAAAGCCGCGCTCGAAGAAGGGCTCTGAGTACTCGCGGTAGGGGTGGGCGGCGAACCCCGGGTAGCCCGAAAACTCGCTGGCGGTCCACTCCCAGACGTCGCCGATCATCCCCAGGCATCCGGAGGGAGAGCGGCCGGCGGTGTAGCTGCCGGCGGGGGCGGTCCCGCCGCCGAGCACGTCGACGTTGGCCTCGACGCCGGGCCGCGGCGGCTGGTCTCCCCACGGATACCGCCGGGCGTGAGCTGACTCCTGGTCCCAGGTCGCCGCCTTCTCCCATTCGGCCTCGCTTGGGAGGCGGAGACCGCGCGAGCGGGCGAAGGCGTCGGCCTCGAACCAGGAGACGTGAACCACCGGCCGGTGCGGACTCAACGGTTCGAGCTTGCCGAGCCGCCACTCCGAGCGGTGGTCCGCGGTCCAGCCGGAGGGTCTCGTGATGTCGTACTCCTCCTTCCACGCCCACCCCTCGTCCGACCACCATTCGCGGCGTTCGTAGCCGCCGCCCTCGGCGAAGGTGAGGAATGTGGCGTTGGTGATCGGGACGCATCCGATCGCAAAGTGCTGGACGCCGAGCCGGTGGCGGGGGCGCTCGTTGTCATAGGCGAAATCCCGCCAGCCTCGGCGCGGGGCGCCGGCACCGATCGTGCACTCACCGGCGGGGACGTCGACCAGTTCGAGTCCGGATCGCGGGCGGTCGGGAGGCGGCGGAGGCGGTGGCGGGTCCAGCCGCGGGTCGAGCCGCGCCAGCTCGATCGTCTGGAGCATCGTCTCGTTGTGCTGCTGCTCGTGGCGGAGAATCAGTTCGTGGAGCACGCCGTCGCCGACGCCCTGCTGCTCGATCACCTCGAGCGTACGGGCCCGCACCTGCTCGAGGTATTCGCGCGCCCGCGCCGCGCACAGGAACGGGAGCTCGCCGCGGTCAGCTCGCGGTGTCTCGAGCGCGTCGTATACGTCGAGCAGCTCGCCGTGGAGCAACGGCCGCCCGCCGTAGCGGTGCACCAGCCAGAGATCCTCGAAGGCGGCGATGTGCCCGAGGTCCCACGCCAGCGGACTCATGAGCGTTGAGTGGACCCGGTCAAGCTGCTCGTCGCTCAGCCCGCCCACCAGCTTGAGCGTCCGCTCGCGTGCCGCCTCTAACGCCGCAACGAGCTCGGTCGCCGCGCCCGCGTTCCCGGTGGGGGTCGGGCTCCTCACCCGCCCATTCTCGCACCGTGCCGGTGTCCGGAAGGTAACTGCGTGTGAACTCAGCGCACGCGGTAGCGCAAGAACAGGCTGCTCTCGTGTTCGAGCGCCCAGGTCAGCTCGAGCGGCTCCAGCTCGGCAAGCTCGGCCCCGTGCGTGATCGCCGGCGCCGGGCCGCCACCGGCCAGCTTCGGCGCCAGGGTCAGGAACAGCTCGTTGACCAGGTGCTCCTGGAGCAGCGCGGCGAACAGGGTGGGGCCGCCCTCGCACAGCAGCAGGCGCACGTCGAAGTCGGCACGCAGCCGCCGGAGGACGGTGGTCAGCGTCAGCTCTCCGGGGTCGAGCGCCACCATCTGCACCTGGGCCTGGACGTCTCCGAACTCGAGCGAACGGGGCGCGAACACCACGATCCTGGCCTCGGGCTCAGAAAACACGGGCGCGTCGAGCGGGACCTCGCCGCTGCGGGTGACCAGGCACATCAGCGGCTCGGCGGAGCGGCCGGCGGCGCGCCGGCGCTCGCGGGTCTCGGGATCCCGGATCACCCGCCCGTAGCGCTCGACGCGGACGGTCATGATCCCCGCCAGCACCGCGTCCGCCTGGGCCCGCAGCGCATGGAACATCTGCCGGTCGGCGGCGTCGCCGAGCTGACCCGAGCGACCGTGAAAGCTCGCCCGGCCGTCGAGGCTGGCGACGAAGTTCACCAGCGTGTACGGGCGGTCGGGAGCGGCATCGGCGGGAGCGATCTCCTCCGCCGCGTCGAGGATCTCGACCGGGCGCGGGTGCGGGAACAGCTGGCGAACCTCCATGGCGCCGCGAACCTAGCACCGCCACGCGAGCTAGCGGTTAGGCTGCCCGGAGCAATGGACGTGAGGTCCCTCAACCGTGGTGAGCTGATCGCGATCGTGGGCGGGATCCTGCTCGGGATCTCGCTGCTTCTGGCCTGGTACTCGCTGGGCAACCGCTTCACCCAGCTCAATCAATGTCACGGCCCCAACACGTCCTGCACCGGATGGCAGTCGCTTTCGATACTGCGCTACGTGCTGCTGGCAGGCGCGGTCGCGCCGCTGATCCTGGCCTGGGTGATCATCCGCGGCCACGCGCTGTCCTGGCCCCGCGGCGAGCTGACCGCCGTGGTGGGGGTGGTGACGTTCATGCTCACGATCTTCCGCGGGGTGATCGACAAGCCGGGCTCGCCGAACGACCAGGTGACGATCAACTTCGGCTGGGGCGTGGCGCTGGCCGGCACGCTGCTGCTGATCGCCGGTGCGGTGTGGCGCTCGCAGGAGAGCGCGCCGCGGCGCAAGCCCCCGGGCGTCCTGTGATCAGCGAGCCGAGCCCTACCCGCCCGGACCGCAACCTGGCTCTGGAGCTGGTTCGCGTCACCGAGGCCGCCGCGCTGGCGGCGGCGCGGATGGTGGGGCGGGGGGACAAGGAGGGGGCCGATCAGGCGGCGGTCGACGCGATGCGCCACGTGCTCGAGTCGGTCCGCATGGACGGGATCGTGGTGATCGGGGAGGGCGAGAAGGACAAGGCGCCGATGCTCTACAACGGCGAGCAGATCGGCGATGGCAGCCCGCCCCGGGTCGACATCGCCGTCGACCCGCTCGAGGGCACGCGGCTGACCGCGCTGGGCATGCCGAACGCGGTCGCGGTGATCGCGCTGGCCGAGCGCGGCGCGATGTTCAACCCCGGCCCGATCGTCTACATGGAGAAGATCGCCGGCGGCCCGGAGATCGCCGATCTGCTGGACCTCGACCGGCCCCTGCCCGAGACGATCCGGCTGATCGCCGAGCGCAAGCGAATCGACGTGCGCGACGTGATGGTGGTGATGCTCGACCGCGAGCGCCACCATGACGCGATGAAGCAGGTCCGCGACGCGGGCGCGCGCGTCAGGCTGATCACCGACGGCGACGTCGCGGGCGCGCTGCTGGCGGTGTCAGACAACACGCCGGTGGACCTGCTCTGGGGGATCGGGGGAACGCCGGAGGGTGTGATCTCGGCCGCCGCGATCAAGTGCATCGGCGGTGAGCTCCTCGGGCGGCTATGGGCGCGCGATGAGGACGAGCGGCGCGCCGCGGTCGACGCCGGCTATGACCTGCACCGCGTGCTGAGCGCCGATGACCTGGTTCGGGGGGAGGACGTGTTCTTCTCGGCCACCGGGGTCACCGACGGCGATGTCCTTCAGGGGGTGCGCTACCAGGGCGACCGTGGGGCCAGCACCGAGTCGCTGGTCATGCGCTCGCGGTCGGGGACGGTGCGCCGGATCGCGGCCCGGCACGATCGGACCAAGATGCGGGCGCTGACCGGCGTCCGCTACGGCTAGTGATCCGTGCCAGCCGGCCGACGCGCGATTTGGCGAGGTCAAGCCGGGCGAGCGACCGCAGGAACGCGTGGGTGACCAGCACGTGGATCGAGGACTGGGTGACCTCATAGACGGGTTCGCTGAAGCCGACGGCGATGGCGGGATAGAAGTTCGCGACCTCGAGCTCGATCCGGACCCGGGCCTGAGAGCCGGCGCCGCCGTCGACCAGCCGGCGAACATCGATGGCCAGAAACCCGCAGCCGCGTCCTGAGCGCGCCACCAGCAGCCCGTCGCGTATCCGCCAGGTGACCTTGCCGTGGTCGGACTCGATCAGGTATTCGGGCGCTTCGAAGCGCAGCAGCGTGAACGGCCGGCCCAGGAACACGACGCTCCGTTCGTCCTCGCCGTAGACCACGCGGATCAGCCCGAGGGTCACGCGCGAGAGGAAGCGCCAATAGGTTCGCGCCAGATTCTCAAGGTTCTCCGGCGTCCAGAGCTTCTCGAGCTCAGCGCCGTCGAGCGTCAGCTCCGCCGCCTGCACCGAGCGCACGGCGCCGTCGCGGGCAATCACGGTCGAACGAGGCGGCGAGATGATCGCGGCCCGGGCCGGCGCACGGCGCCGCCGCCGCTCGCGCACCCCCAGGAGCGCCAGCACCACTGCAAAGCATGCCGCAGCTAGTCGGGACACAGGCAGATTCTCGCCGCTCACCGCACCAGCGGCGTCAGGGACACGCTGCTTCCGTGGGGCATCGAACCTTCCCCGGCCGGGATCATGGCCAGCGAGTCGGCGCCGACCAGCGAGGTGACCACGTGCGAGCCCTGGGGGCCGTTCGGGATCGCGATCGTCGCGCCGTCACGTTCCCGGAGGCGCACCCGGATCGCTTGCTCGCGACGCGGGTTGCGGGGAACATCGGCCCCCAGCACCGCGTGCCGGCGGCTGGGCTCCGGCGCCGATCCCTGAAGGGCGGCCAGGGCCGGCGCGACGAACAACGAGAACGTGACCGCCGCCGACACCGGGTTGCCCGGTAGCCCGAACACCAGCTGCCGGCCGCGGATGCCAAACCACGTCGGCTTGCCCGGCTGAAGCGAAACTCCCCACCAGCGCTCCTCGACCCCGAGCCTGCCCAGCGCGGGCTTCACGTGATCGTGGGGGCCGACGGACACGCCACCTGAGACGATCACCACGTCCGCGTGCTCGAGCGCTCGCTCGAGCCCCGCCTCGGTGGCGACGCGGTCGTCGGGCAGCCGCCGCGCGGGCTCGGTGTGCGCGCCGCAGCGCGCGGCCATCGCGTGGAGCATGGGCCCGTTGGAGTTGTGGATCTCGCCGGGACCGAGCGGGGATCCCGGCTCGCGCAGCTCATCGCCGGTGGAGAACACCGCTGTCACGGGCCGCCGGGCGACGGTGAGGTGTCCGGCTCCGGCGGCGATCGCCGCCGCGAGCTCCGCCGCGCCGATCACGGTCCCGGCGCCCAGTACCGGCGTGCCGGCGCGCATCACCTCCCCGGCCGAACGCACGTGACTACCGGACGGGGCCTCGGCCGACAGGACGATCGCGCCATCGCTGAGCTCGACCTCTTCCTGGGGGATGACCGCCGTGGCGCCGTTTGGGACGGCGGCCCCCGTCGAGATCCGGATCGCCTCGCCGGCCTGCAGCGTGCGCTCGCTTGGCGCGCCCGCGCGGGATTCACCGACCACCGCCAGCCGCCGGCCGGCGGGACCGGCTTCGATCGCGTAGCCGTCCATCGCGGAGGACGCGAAGGGCGGCACGTCGGTGCCGGCGCAGACCGGGGCCGAGAGCACGCGCCCGAGGGCCTCGGTCACGGGGATCTCCTCCGCCGGGCGAGGCGCCACCAGCTCGAGCACCTGGCGGCGCGCGTCAGCGATCGTGATCAGCTCAGCCATGTTTCTGGGGCAGACGGTAGAGGTTGCCGGGCTGCTGGTCGAACGCGGAGGTCGACGTGAGCTCCCGCACGAGCCGTCAGCGGCGCCGTGGAGGCGACGCTCTGGCTAGGCCCGGGTGTGCGGAACCGGGACGGCGCCGATCGTCTCGGTCTCGGTCATCCCGAGAGCCTTGCCGGTGGCCATCGTCAGGTCCCAGTTGGCGCCGTTGGCGTAGGGGCCGCGGTCGATCACCGGGACGATCATCACCCGTCCGCCGTAGTAGATCGCCACAGGCGTTCCGCAGGGCAGCGTGCGATTGGCCACGCCGATGGTTGGCCGGCGAAGGACGATGCCGCAGGCCGTGTGCCGACCGTAGAAGCCGGGGCCATAGAGGGTCGCGACGGAAGGCCGATAGATCGTGACGCTGATCGTCGGCAGCCCGCTCGCCGTGGACGCGCCGCCGGCCGGGGCAATGACGGCGCGGACGGCAACCTGTCCGACCTCGTTGGTCCACCACGACGTGGAGTAGCCGCCGTTGGCGGAAACCCGCGTCTGCGCTGCCGTCTGCCATCTCCCGCCGGT
>DAIQND010000051.1:0-13155 GCA_036788555.1 Solirubrobacteraceae bacterium
CCGCTGGCGATCAGCCCGATCGCCACGCCGTCGCGCAGGTCACGCAGAATCGCGTCGAACATCGGCCTCGGATCGAGCCTCAGCGCTTCGTCATCCGCACGCAGCGCGATCTCATACCGCCGCCCCGGGCCATCCACGCACGCCGCCTCGAGCTCGATCGCCGCCTGGCCCTCGTAGCTGACCCGCGGGCGGATCCCGCAGAGCGTCGCGACGGCGTCAAACAGCCGGCCGGCGCTCGTCGTGAGCGGCGAGTTCAGGCCAGCCTCGGCCAGCGCCGACACCCGCCGCCAGCTCCGGCCGTCGACCTGGCCGGCCAGCGCAGCGGGAACCGGCGGCGGCGCGCCGTGTGCGTGCAAGAGCCAGGCGCACGCCATCCGCCACGGCTCGCGTATTGCCCGCTGGCCGCCCGGAAGCCGTACCGGCTCAAGCGAGCCGGCGCGGGTGAATCCGCAGGCGTCGCCGTACAGGAGCTCTCCTCCCCAGAGCGTCCCGTCGGTCCCGTAGCCGGTTCCGTCGAAGATCGCGCCGATGGCCGGCCCCGGCTCGCCGTGCTCGGCCAGGCACCCGGCCAGGTGGGCGTGGTGGTGCTGAACGCCCACCAGCCTCACACCCTCCTGCTCGAGCGCGTACTTGGTCGACAGGTATTCCGGATGCAGGTCGTGCGCGATGACGCGCGGGTTGACCGCGAACAGCCCCTTGAAGTGTTCGACGCCCTCGGTGAACGAGCGCAGCGTCTCGTAGTTCTCCAGATCGCCGACGTGGTGGCTCACCCAGGCACGCTGGCCCCTGGCCACGCAGAACGTGTTCTTCAGCTGCGCGCCGCACGCCAGCACCGGCTCGGGCGTCCCCGGCTCGGGCAGCGGCACGCTCGCCGGGACGTACCCGCGTGAGCGCCGCAGCAGCATCGCCCGCCGCCGCGGGGCATCCACGACCCTCACCACGGAGTCATCGGTGCGGGTGTGGATCGGCCGGTCGTGGACCAGGAACAGGTCGGCGATCTCCGCCAGGCGCTCCGCCGCGTCGCCGTCGCGATAGGCGATCGGCTCATCGGACACGTTGCCGCTGGTCATGACCAGCGAGCCCGCACCGGGCGCGCAGTCGCTCAGCAGCAGGTGGTGCAGCGGCGAATAGGGCAGCATCACCCCGAGCTCGGCGAATCCCGGCGCCACCGCGTCGGCCACGCGCGCCTGCGGCCGCCGGGCGGCCAGCACGATCGGCCGCGCCGCTGAGCTCAGCAGCTCGCGCTCGGACGAGCCGAGCTCCACCAGCCCGCCGGCCGCCGCCGGCGAGGCGGCCATCAGCGCGAACGGCTTGTCCTCCCGGTGCTTGCGCGCCCGCAGCCGGGCCACCGCCGCCTGATCATCGGCCCGGCAGGCGAGGTGAAAGCCGCCGATCCCCTTGATCGCCACGATCTGCCCGGCCAGCAGCGCCCCGGCCGCGACGTCCACGGGATCACCCCGGACGGTCTTTCCGTCACGCGCCACCAGGCTGAGCGACGGCCCGCAGTCCGGGCAGGCGTTCGGCTGGGCGTGGAACCGGCGGTCGGCGGGGTCCTCGTATTCGCGCCGGCAGGCGGCGCACATCCCGAACCCGCGCATCGTCGTGAGCGGCCGGTCATACGGGATTCCGGTGACGATCGTGAACCGGGGCCCGCAGTTGGTGCAGTTGATGAACGGGTAGCGATACCGCCGGTCCTGGGGGTCAAACAGCTCGCGCAGGCAATCCTCGCAGGTCGCGGTGTCCGCGGCTATCGGCGCGTCGGCGCTTTCCTCACGAGCGCTGGCGAGGATCCTGAAGCCGCCGCCCCCGGCCGGCGCCAGCGGCTCGGAAACCACCCGCTCGACCTCGGCCAGCGGGGGCGCCTCGGGCTCCAGTCGGGCCAGCAGGTCGTGCACCGCGTCCGAGTCGCCCTCGGCCTCGATCACCACCCCGTGCGCGTCGTTGAGCACGAACCCGGCCAACCCGAGCTCGCCGGCCAGCCGGTAGACGTAGGGGCGAAAGCCGACTCCCTGGACGGTGCCCTCGACCCGGAGCCGGACACGCGTGACCGCCGGCGGCGGCGCGAGCTTCATCCCACCAGCTCCCGCAGCACGTGGTAGGCGCTGGCCTGGGCCTCCTGGATCCGCGGAATGTTCTGCGAACGTGTCACGATCACGTGATCGGCCAGGCCCTCGGCCGCGACGGCGCCGCCGTCATAGCCGACCAGCGCAAGCGTGGCCAGGCCGCGCCGCCGCGCCTCGGCCAGAGCCTCGATCACGTTGCGCGAGTTGCCGGAGGTGGAGAGCGCCAACAGGACATCGCCCGGGCGCCCGTAGGCGATCACCTGGCGGGCGAAGATCAGCTCGGGCCCGACGTCGTTGGCAATCGCGGTGATGATCCCGGTATCGAGGGTCAGGTCAAGCGCCGGGCGGGGCGTGCCGCGGCCGGGGCAGGTGAAGTCGGCCACCAGATCCATCGCGTCGGTCGCCGAGCCGCCGTTGCCCAGCGCGAGCAGCTGTCCGTCGCGCTCGAAGCTCTCGCGCAGCCTCTGTGCCGCGCCGCTCAGCGCCCCAGCGCCATCGCGCAGCGTCTGTTCCCGCAGCTCCGCGACCTCGTCGGCCTTCATCAGCGCCGACCGGCGCACATCATCGAGAACCGGCCCAAGCGCAGCCTCCTGCTCGGCCAGGAACGGGTAGAGGAAGCTCGACGCGCCGGCGTCGTGGATCGTCCGCGGGGCGCGTCCCGCCAGCAGGCCTCGGTGCTCGAAGAACACGTGGACGAGCTCCCACAGCACGTGGTAGAGCGTTTCGACGAGCTCCTGGCGAATGTAGGGGTCCGCCACGGGCGGCTCGAACTCCCACTCGGCGCCCGCCGGCGAGAAGGCGAGCGTCAGGCAGCCCCGCCGCGCCGCCGTCTGCAGCGCCCGAGCCGCCGCTCCTGCGTCCTGGTCGGTGCCGAAGGCGATCGCAATGTCGTCCGCGCGCAGCACCAGCTCGGCCTGGGCGGCCAGGTTTCCTCCCTCCCCGCACAGCCCGAGCGCCGGAAGCGCGCGCTTGCCGACGATCACCGGGTGTACGAACTCCACCGCCACGTGGCGTGCGTCGGACCGCGCGGCGGGAGTCGCTCCCAGGGCAACCAGCCGTCCACCGCGGGCAAAGCGTTCGGCCATCGCGTGACATAGCCCGGCCAGGCGATCGGACTCGGCGGCGAAGAACCGTTGGTTGGCCTCGGTGCGCTCGCGCAGGCGCCGCTCGATCAGCTCGAACTCGCCGCCGCGGTCGGCGGCCGAGGCGGTGGAGACCGCGGCGCCGCTCACGCCGGCGCCGCCTCCCGGCTCCGGCTCCCCACCTCGATCAGCCATTCGCGCCAGGCGTCGACCCCCTCGCCGGTCCGCGCGCTCACTCGCATCCGCTCGACGCCCGGGTGCACCGCATCCAGGTTGTACTCCAGCCGCGCGAGGTCGAAGTCGAGGTGAGGCAGGAGGTCGATCTTGTTGATCAGCACGAGCTCGCAGGCGCGGAACATCAGCGGATACTTGAGCGGCTTGTCCTCGCCCTCGGCCACCGAGCAGACCATCACTCGCGCGTCCTCGCCCACCCGGAACTCGGCCGGACATACGAGGTTGCCGACGTTCTCGATGACCAGCAGGTCGATCTCGGCCAGGGGGAGCGCCGGCAACGCGCTCCGGACCATGTTGGCGTCGAGGTGGCATTCGCCGCCGAAGCCCTGACCGGTGTTGAGCTGCACGACGGGGACGTGCAGCATCGCCAGGCGGTCGGCGTCCATCGAGCCCTGCACGTCGCCCTCGAGCACGCCGGTGCGGACGCCGGCCAGCGACTCGCGCAGCGCCGCCTCTAGCAGCGAGGTCTTGCCCGCGCCCGGCGCGCTCATCAGGTTGAGCACGGTGACCGAGTGCCGCTCGAAGTCCTCGCGGTTGGCGCGGGCGATCGTGTTGTTGGCGTCGAGCGCGTCCTCGACAACCCTCACCTTGGTCCGGTGCATCTGCCCCCCCTACATCGCCTTGACCTTCAGATAGCGCTGGATCTCCGGCGCCTGGGCGGCCACCGCCGCCGCCACGGCGCCGAGAATCCCGAGCAGCGCGAGCAGCTGGCCGCGGGGACCTATCTCGATCTGCATCTGTCGTGAACCTCCTCGTTGGTGGACTTCTCCAGCAGGTCGGCGAGCAGCGACCGCACCAGCCTGGGCGCCTCCTCGAGCGCCGATCTCACCGGCTCGGACAGCTGCGCGACAATCTCCTCCTCGTCGGGGCTGACCAGCGTCGAGGGCTCGCACCCGATCACGAACATCGGCGGCGGCGTGACGCCGAGCACGCTGAGCAGCCCGACTACCCGCGCCGGGTCCAGGCCGTGGGCGTCGAGCGTCGCCTCGACCTCCTGGTCGGGATCGAGCTCGATCACGTACAGCGTCCCCGGCGCCTGCCCGCGTGGGGTGGCGTCGAGCAGGATCACCGCGTCGTATCCGTCCTCGATCGCGAACGCCAGGTCAAGACCACGGATGCCGAAGTCGACGACCTTCACTCCCGCCGGCAACTCAAGGCGCGAGACACGCTCGGCCAGCGCCACGCCGAAGCCGTCGTCGCCCAGGAAGACGTTGCCGATTCCGGCCACGAGGATCCGGGGCGCGGCCACGCGATCCGGACCGGCGGCCCCGCGATCCGGGCCGGCGGCCACCGCCACCTCCCCCAGCGGCTCAACCTCCTCGGGCGCGAAGAAGAAGCGGTGCCCCGGCTGGCGCGCCAGCCCCAGGTCACGCCCCGGGTCGTCCTCCACGACCACCGCCAGCCTCAGGCCTCCCTCGAGATCCTCCTCGATCGCCTCGATCACCGCGACGCGGTCTGCCAGGACGAGGTCGAAGACGTCGCCCCCGGCGCGCGGGCGAAGCCGCACGCGGCTGCCGGCGCGCAGCTCGCGACCGGCCACCACCACGGCGTCCGGTCCGGGGCGTTCCAGCTCCTCCCAGTAGCTCATCGCGCCATCCCGAACTCGCGGATCGTCCCGTGCAGCGCCATCAGCTGCTCGTCCGTGAGGGCCTCGCAGCGTTCGAGGATCTCGCGCGCCCGCGGGTCGCAAGCCGCCATCTCGGCCCGCTCGGCCTCGGTCAGAGCGAGGATGTTGAGGATCAGCAGCTGATCGATCTCACCGCCGTCGAACAGATCGCCTGGGCTCTCCGGCGCGACGCGGGGATAGTCCTCGAGGATGATCGGCGAGGCGAGCATCGTCGTGCGCGCGCTCGCGTCGCCCACCAGCACCGGCCACATACCGGCGTTCTCGCACGCCGCGGCCGCCGACACCAGCTCGGGCGGGGGATCGGTCAGTGAAATGAACTGGCCCCCATCCGCCGCGAGCAGCAGGTGACTCGAGCACAGCGTCTGCTCGAGTGCCCGCGCGCGGGTCGGCGGGTGGCTCGTGGTGGTGTTGGCGACGGTCACGGTCAGCCGCCACACCTCGGGCTCAAGCTCAAGCGCGCGCAGGCACAGCTCGCCGGCCAGCCGGCGCCAGCTGCGCTCGAGGGCACCCTGGCCGCCGAGCTCCTCGCGCCGCACATCGCCTGGAACCTCGATCCCCGCCCGCCGACCGCCGCGCAGGTCCGCGAGCGCTCCGCCGGCGTGGAACTCCCGTTCGACCGCTTCTTCCCACGCCAGGTGCGTGACGCCGTCGACGATCAGCTCATCGACTCGCTCGAATCCGGCGCCGGCCCGCCGAAGCACCGCGCGGCGGACCACGTGCAGAAATCTGAGGCTCACCCGGACCCGGGTCCCCGGCCCGCCGCGCAACAGCACCTCGGTCTGGACCTGTGCAGGATCATCGGGGTGGGCGACCGCGTGGGAGGGCGGATAGACGCCACCGAAGGTGAAGCGGCGCTGGTTCTTGAGCGCCGAGCGCCGGTAGGGCCAGAGGATGTAACCCTCGTAGAGAACCGCGTCGGCGATCGCACGGACGGGGTCAGCGCTCATCGGGCTTCCTGGCCTCCAGCAGCGCGGCGATCGTCGCGTCCCAGGTGGTGTGGGCATGCCGCGCCCTGTACGCGCACAGCGCCTGGAACTGGTCGCGGCCCAGCCTCAGCCAGGCACTGCCCGGGAAGTGACGGTCCATCGCCTCCCGCCACACCGACACCGGCAGCGCGAACGACGCCTCCGAGTCTGACGGCAGCCGCGCCGTCTGCAGCGTGCCGTGATCGCCTGAGTAGAACACCGACCCGCTGAACAGGAACTCCAGCGGTACCACCCCGTCGCCCAGCGCGGCGAGGTACCGTGCGCCGGCCACCTCGAGGTCGTAGCTGCAGGGGACCAGCAGATCGATCTCGACCGCGCCCTCGAACGGCGCCACCACCAGCGTCAGGCGGGTCCACGGCAGCGTCCGCAGCGTCGTCCCCCAGCGCTCCGGCGCTCCGAACAGCTCCGCGAGCAGGTCTACCTCGGCCTGCGCGTAGCCGCGCTGGCGGGCGGCGATCTGGATCTGCACGTCAAGCACGACCGAGCGGATCGGCCGAAGCGTCACCTCCTCGATGCCCAGCACGAAGCGCACGCTCGGCACCGCCACGTAGCGGGCGGCCTCAGCCCGGTTGACGCCGATCTCGAGGCTGGGGATCACCGCGGTGCGGGAGGCGAGTGACTTGCCGAGCGCCGCCATGATTAGCCCGGCGACAGGTTCGGCATGCTCGGGTCAATCGGCTGGTGCGCATCGGGATTGACCCCGGTTGAGCGCTCTGCCGTGGAGGTTCCGTCGGGCCTGTGTCCCGGCATCTTCGCGTAGTTGCCCTTGGCGTTGCCCTGGTTGATCCCCGGTGTGTGCGCGGGCAGATCGGGCGTAACCTCAAACGGCCCGAACTTGAGCTTGAACATCGTCATCTCCTCTGCGCAGCCAGCTGCGCGGTCGGATTTCGGTACGGCCGGGCCCGAGCGTCGAGCTCGGCGAAGAAGCGGTCGATCGCCTCCCACACCTCCTTGCCGCCGGTGAACCCCCGCCACCGCGTTCTGATCACCGCGACCAGCCGGTAGCAGTCCTCGACCGGCACGAGCCATTGCGCGCGGGCTCCGCGAGCCCGGTTGACCAGCAGCGCCTCCACGTCGGGCTCTAGCTCGTCCAGGACCGGGTTGCGACGCGCGAGCTCGTCCCACGCCTCGAGGGCCAGACGGGACTCGGTGGCGCCCATCGGGCTGGGGTAGAACGCGACCACCCGCTCAGCGGCCGAGTTGCGGAAGAAGAACGCCATCTCCACCGGGATCCGCAGGCTCTCCCATGCCTCATCGGGCAGCTCAAAGCCCTCGAGGCGAAGCCGGCGGTCGGGGATCAGCCGGTAGTGACTGCCTCCGGCGCAGGCGCGATCAAACAGCGTCGTGCAGGCGCGGCAGGCGCAGAGCAAGCTGCGCCGCTCGAGGTCGAGCAGGTGCCGGTGCTCGCCGGGCAGCGCCAGTCCGCAGAGCTCGCAGCGCTCCTCGGCCTCGGCCGTCGGCGCCCGTTCCTCGGCGCGCCGGGCCAGCCGCGCCAGGCGCGGCGCGGCCAGTCCGCCCGCGGGCCTAGGGGGCGAGCCCGAGGGCAACCTTCACCAGTCCGTCGTCGCTCACCAGCAGCGGCACCGGCGCGAGATGGTGGCCGGGTGAATCCAGACAGCGCCCGCCCCGCACCACGTCGTAGTGCCGACCGCAGTCCGGGCAGGCGAGCTCCACGCCCCGGAGCTCGGCGCCGGCCAGCGAGGACTCGCAGGCCGGGCAGTCAGGGCGGTAAGCGTAGAACCGCTCGCCGAGCGCCGCGAACAGGATCGCCTGCCCGGCGACCCGCCTGACCACCGTGCCCCCACCCGAGAGCTCGCGCAATGTCCCGACCATCGTCCAACCCCCATCTCCCGGCGCGGCCTGCCACTCCGCGGGGACTTCGATCTGGAGCAGCGCCGGTTCCGCCGCCGCGTCGCCGCTCTCGGCGATCACCTCCTCGATCTCGGGGGCGGCCTTGCGGATCGCGTTCTCGATCGCCAGCTTCAGCGTCATCGCCGAGGATGGGCAGCCATGGCAGCTGCCGACCAGCCGCAGCCGCACCGCCGGCTCCTCGATCGCCAGCAGCTCGACGTTTCCGCCGTGGGACTCCAGATACGGCCTCACCTCACCGAGCGCGGCTCGCACGCGGTCCTCGAGCCCGAGCGGGTGCAGCCCGTGCAGCAGCAGCAGGTGGGAGACGAGCTCGTCATCGGCCAGCGCCGCCGCCAGCTCACCGTCATCGCGCGCGGCCACCTCCTCGACGATCCGCTCAAGGCCCGCGCCGTAGAGCTCGAGCAGCGCCTGGACGACCCCGGTGGCTTTGCCGCGAGCCACCGGGTCGTCCAGGGTCTCGATCTCCTCGAGCAGCTGCTCGACCTCCGCGACGAGCTCGCGGGGCTCTTGGGTGACCATCGCTAGCCGTGCTCGCCGAACATCGGCTGGTGCACCGTCCGCAGCGTCTTTCCCTTGCCCAGGTACATGTGCACCCCGCACGGCAGGCAGGGGTCGAACGAGCGGACCGCTCGCATGATGTCGATGCCGCGGAAGTCCGCCTGATCGTTCTCCTCGAATATCGGCTGGCCCATGACCGCGTCCTCGTAGGGGCCGGGGGTGCCGTAGGAATCGGTTGGCGAACCGTTCCACGGCGTCGGCGGGTACGGGTGGTAGTTGGCGATCTTGCCCTCCCGAATCACGAGGTGGTGGGAGAGCACGCCGCGCACCGCCTCGTGAAACCCGCAGCCGATCGCCTCGTCGGGGACGTCAAAGTCCTCGAACACCTTCGTGCGGCCGGCCCTCACCTCGTTTAGGGCGAGATCCACGAAGTGCAGCGCCATCGCCGCGGAGTAGGCCACGAAGTAGATCCGCGCCCGATCGCGTTCGATCGCGTTGGACCACTGGGGAATCTTCCACTCGATCGTCATCTCCGCCGTGTTGGGGGTCTGGGGAAGGTTGATCAGCACGCTCTGGCCGGTGGCCTTGACGAACGGCGTGTCGACCTTGCCGGCCAGCGCCGTCGCCCACAGCCGGGCGAGCGCCCCGCCGCCGGTGTCCAGCGCGAGGTTCTCTCCCGTGCGCTGGTCATACCAGCGGGGGCTCATGACCCACGAGTAGTTCCCGCCCTCCAGATCGCGCTTCTGCGGCTTGGGGATCGTCGTCTGATTCCACGGATGGCGCTTGTCCACCGGGTTGCCCAGCGGGTCCTGGGGCACGAACGTCTCCTCACCCACCCAGTCCTCGTAGTAGGAGGAACCGAGCATGATCCGGATGCCGAGATTGATGTCGACCAGGTTCGTCGTGACCAGCTCGCCATCGACGACCACGCCCGGGGTGACGAACATCTCCTTGCCCCAGTCGTTCATCGTCCTGTACTCGTAGGTGGCGTGCTCGGGGTTGTTGAACGCGCCCCAGCAGCCGAGCAGGATCCGCCGGCGTCCGACCTCTTCGTATCCGGGCAGCGCCTCGTAGAAGAAGTCGAACACGTCGTCGTTCATCGTCACCGCCTTCTTGATGAAGTCCAGGCAGCGGAGCAGCCGGCTCAGGTAGTCGGTGAACAGCGTCGGCGTGGCCACGGTTCCCACCCCACCCGGGTAGATCGTCGACGGATGTACGTGGCGCCCTTCCATCAGGCAGATCATCTCCCGGCCGATCCGGCTCATGTGGAGCGCTTCCTTGTACGTCTCACCGGTGAACGGGTTGTAGGAGCGCATGACGTCCCCCACGGTTCGGTAGCCGTGCACTGACGCGTTGCGAGCCTCCGTGCGCTGGGCCTTCTCCCATACGCTCGGGTTGGTCTCGCGCACCATCTGTTCGCAGAAGTCGACGAACACCAGGTTGTCCTGGAAGATGATGTGATCGAAGATGTACTCGGCGGCCTCGCCGAGATTGACGATCCACTCGCCGAGCGGTGGCGGCTTCACGCCATAGGCCATCTGCTGCGCGTAACACGAGCACACCGCGTGGTTGTCACCACAGATGCCGCAGATGCGGCTGGTGATGAAGTGTGCGTCGCGGGGGTCCTTGCCCTTCATGAACACGCTGTAGCCGCGAAACAGCGATGAGGTGCTCTTGCATGAGACGACCTCGCGATTGCCGAAGTCGATCTTGGTGTAGATGCCCAGGTTGCCGACGATCCTGGTGATCGGATCCCAGGCCATGTCAACGAGCTTGCCCGCCTCCGGCCTGATCTGCTCCCTTACTGCCATGTCAATCTCCTCTCGCTAGCGCTCGGAACGCTCGGGGCGGGTGCTCAGCTGCCCCACCGCGGCTTGTAGCCGGTGGTCAGCTCAGCCCGGTTGTGGCGCCATTTGGTCTCCCGGTTCATCTCCTTGTTGGTGATGCCTCGCAGCTTCCTGATCGCAGGCCCGTAGACGCCGGCCAGCGTCGAGGACACCTTGGAACCGGGCGGCGCGTCCATGAAGGGCATGAACTTGTCCGGAAAGCCGGGCATCGTGCAGCCGATGCAGATCCCGCCGACGTTGGGACACCCGCCGATCCCCGCCATCCAGCCACGCTTGGGGACGTTGCAGTTGACCACCGGCCCCCAGCAGCCGATCTTCACCTGGCACTTGGGCGAGTTGTAGTCGGCGGCGAAGTCACCCTGCTCGTAGTAGCCGGCTCGGTCGCAGCCTTCGTGCACCGTCTTGCCGAAGATCCACTGCGGGCGCAGCGCCTCATCGAGCGGGATCGTCGGCGCCAGCCCCGCCGCCTGGTAGAGCAGCCACGTCAGCGTCTCCATGAAGTTCTCCGGCTGCACCGGGCACCCGGGCACGTTGACGATCGGCAGCCCGCCGGCCGAGCGGAAATCCCATCCGAGGTAATCCGCCAGCCCCATGCAGCCGGTCGGGTTGCCGACCATCGCGTGGATGCCGCCGTAGGTGGCGCAGGTCCCGATCGCCACCACCCCCCACGCCTTGGGCGCGAGCTGATCCAGCCACCAGTTCAGCGTCAGCGGCTCACCGGTGGCCTCGTCGTTGCCGAATGAGGTCCAGTAGCCCTCGCCGTTGATCTTCTCGTTGGGGATCGACCCTTCGATCACCAGCACGAACGGCGCGTCGAGCTCGCCGCGGGCCGCGGCCCGGAACGGCCTGAGGAACTCCTCGCCGCCCAGCGTCGGCGAGAGAACCTTGTTGTGGAGGTGGACCTTCGGCAGGCCCGGGATCGCTCCCAGCAGGACGTCCTCGATCGCGGGCTGTCCGGCTGCGGTGATCGAGACCGAGTCGCCGTCGCAGCTCATCCCCTCCGAGATCCAGAGGATGTGGACCTCCTCGACGCCGGAACCCTTCTGCTCAGCAACAGCCATGGCCAATCCCTTCGGTCGTGAACTCTTCCTCCAACTCCAGCGCGTCGACCACGAGCTCCTCACCGGCCACGAGCTCGACATCAGGCTCCCCGCAGCTGCCGCACCGAAGCGGGAAGCTCGCCATCGTGCTGGTCGCTGCACAGGCACGGCAGCGGCCGCGCGCCGGGACCTCCTCGATCACCAGCTCAGCGCCGTCGAGGACGGTTCCCTCGATCAGCAGCTCGAACGCGAATTCGAGCGCCGCCGGCACCACCTGGCGCAGGTGCCCAACCCGCAGCTCGACCTTGCGCACGCGCCGGCCGGCCGCGTGGCGCGAGGCGATCGCCACCACCGCTTCGCCGATCGAGAGCTCGTGCATCAGCAGATCCTCGGCAGCGGATCGCCGACCAGCTGGTCCATCACCCGCCGCCCGCCAAAGCTCGTGTGCACCAGGACCATCCCGGGCGGCTCGCTCCGCACCTCGCCGATCTCGGCCGCGGCCTCGCAGCCGGGCACCGAGCGCAGCGCCGCCAGCGCGTCCTCGGCTGCCTCTGCCGCCACGAACGCGACGAGCTTTCCCTCGTTGGCCACGTACATCGGGTCGATTCCGAGGAGCTCCGCCGCACCGGCCACCTCGGCGGCGACCGGCACGGCGCCCTCCTCCACGACCATCGACACCGACGCGGCCCGAGCCAGCTCGTTGAGGACCGACGCCACTCCCCCGCGGGTCGCGTCGCGCATGCAGTGAAGGCGCGGCCCGGCCACCCCGAGCAGCGCGTCCGCGGCCGGCCACAGCGAGCAGGTGTCCGATTCGATGCTGCCATCGAGCTCGAACTCCCCCCGGGCCAGCATGATCGCCGTGCCGTGCTCTCCGACGCTCCCG
Organism: Solirubrobacteraceae bacterium; assembly: GCA_036788555.1. Classification (GTDB taxonomy): domain Bacteria; phylum Actinomycetota; class Thermoleophilia; order Solirubrobacterales; family Solirubrobacteraceae; genus Palsa-465. Next base: position 12,133 of record DAIQND010000051.1, read on the forward strand.
GAGAGCAGGATCCGGTCACCGGGCCGCAGCGCCCGCGGGGCCAGACGGGCCCGCGCGTCGACGCGGCCGATCCCGGCGCTACAGATATACATTCCGTCCGCGTGCCCGCGTTCCACCACCTTGGTGTCGCCGGTCACCACCTCGACGTTCGCCGAGTTCGCCGCCCGCGCGATCGCCTCGATCTCCGCGGTCAGCGCCTGGGCATCGAGCCCCTCCTCGAGAATCAGAGCCAGGCTCAGCGCGAGCGGCCGCGCGCCGGCCGCGGCGAGATCGTTGACCGTCCCGTTGACCGCCAGCTCGCCGATCGACCCCCCGGGGAACCGCAGCGGGCGCACGACGTAGGAGTCGGTGGTGAAGGCCAGACCGAGACCTTCCACCTCAATCCCGCCGGCGTCGGCCATCTCCGCGAGCGCCCCGCCACCTAGCGCCGGGAGGAACAGCCCCTCGATCAGGTTCTGGCTCGCCTTCCCGCCCGCCCCGTGGGCCATGTTGATCTGCGCGTCGCGGAATCGTGCCCGCTTGCCCCGGGCCGTCTCGATGATCCCGAGGATCTTCTGCTCGCGCTCGGAGACCGTGCTCACACGACCTCCCGTTCGCGGGCGAAGCGGCCGAAGTTGTAGTAGGCCGCGCACGCTCCCTCGGAGGACACCATGCACGTCCCGATTGGGTGCTCGGGCGTGCAGGCGGTCCCGAACACCTTGCACTCCCACGGCTTGATCACGCCCTTGAGCACCTCGCCGCACTGGCAGGCCTTGGGGTCGGCAACGCGGATCCCCGGCACGCCGAAGCGCTGCTCGGCGTCGAGCTCGGCGTAGGCCTGCGACAGCCGGAGCCCGCTGTGGGAGATGAAACCGAGGCCGCGCCACTCGAAATGCGGTCGCAGCTCGAACACCTCGGCCAGCACCTCGAGCGCGCGAAGGTTGCCCTCGTAGGGGACGACGCGCGTGTACTGGTTTTCCACCTCGCAGCGCCCGTCGCACAGCTGGCGGAGGATCATCGCGATCGCCTGCAGGATGTCGAGCG
>DAIQND010000052.1:0-13025 GCA_036788555.1 Solirubrobacteraceae bacterium
GCTCGCGCCGGCGCTCGCGATCGCCGCATCTGGTGAGACTCGACGGGCATGAGTGACGCTCCGCGCCACGCCGACCCGTCGGGCCGCAGCGAGTTCATGCGGCTGCTCGAGATCGACTTCGAGGAGCTTGGAGCGACCCGCGTCACTGGCTCCGTGGCCGCCGACGCGCGCCACCATCAGCCCTGGGGGCTCGTACATGGGGGCCTCTACACCGCCGCGATCGAGTCCTTCGCCACCATTGGCGCCTACGAGGCGGTCAAGGGGCAGGGCCGGCATGCGGTCGGTGTCACCAACATCACGGACTTTCTGCGGCCCCATCGAGACGGGCGTCTGCGCGTGGTGGCCACGGCCATCCATCAGGGTCGCTCCCAGCAGCTGTGGCTGGTTGAGATGAGTCGCCTTGAGGACGCCAAGCTCGTCGCGCGCGGTCAGGTCCGCCTCCAAAATATCGATGGCTGAGAGCGACCGGGTTTGACCGGCGGAGCGGCGTGCTCATCCCGCGGCCGGGGTGAAGGGCTCATAGCGCGGCTCGCGCTCTGAGGGTGCGACGCGGCCGCAGCCGACGAGCAGGAGCACGTCCTCGGCGAAGTGCTCGAGGCGCAGCCGGCGATCGATGTTCTCGTCGTTGATGGCGCCGGTGACGAAGGCGCCGAGGCCGAGCTCCGTGCAGACGAGATAGAACGTCTGACTGAGGTGTGCCGCGTCCATCAGCAGGACGCGGAACGACTTCCCATGCGCCGGGTACTTCCAATGGTTGCGCGCGAAGCGCGCGGTCATCAGGAACACGCACTGCGCCCTCGCGTAGTGCGGCTGCCCCGCCGTGAACTCAACGATCAGCTCGCCGGCCTGCTCCGCCCCGAGCTCCTCGAGGAGTCCAAGCCGGTGCCGGGCGGCGTCGTAGTGGTACAGGCCGGGCTGCACCCCGTCGACGGCACGCAGGAGCGGGTAGACCTCGATCGGATGCTGCGAGCCGCCGGACGGACTGGTCTTCTTGACGATGCTCAGCGCCTCGCTGAGCCACAGCACGCCCTGCACGCCCCAGACCGTCCGCAGGAGCACGCTCAGCTCCTCCAGCGAGAGGGAGGCGCTCTCGTCGAAGCCGCGTGTGGTCTTCCGTCGCCGCAGCAGGTCGTATAAGGGTCCGTCGCGCTCGACGAGCGGCAGGGCGACCGCCGACCGCGCGTCGCGGTGGTAGAAGTGGTCGGGCGGACGCCAGCGCACCTTGAGCCGAGGTGAGTCAGGGGACGGCGGTTCCGCGAGCGCAACCGCGACGTCGCGCCAGCGCGTGAGCGAGTGAAACAGCGCCGCGTAGGGGTTCCACGGCGGCGAGCTGAGCCGCTCGTCGCGTCGGCGGAGCTCCTCGGTCACCCCGTCGCCGGCGTCGCCGATAAGGAGCCCGGCGTCGAGGAATCTCAGCACCAGGTGGGCCTCGCCGGCGTCCGCGGCAGGGATCCAGCGGCCAGCAGGAACGGCGAGGAGCGCGTCAGCCTCAGGGCGTGTTAGCGCCAGCTCCTCCCCCGCGAGCACCGACACGGCGATGACCGCGCCGTCGTCGTCGGCGCGGAAGAACAGCTGACGGGTGCGTCGAACGAACGCCGGCGACGCGATTACTCGTCCGCCTCGACCGGGCCCGGGGGTTCGATCGGCTGCGGTCGCTCGGGCTCGACGGGGCCCGGGGGTTCGATCGGCTGCGGTCTCTCCATGTGCGCGCGTCCTTCCGGATCGGAGGTGGCGCCAGCCTATCCGCGCAGCCGGGCGACCGTCAACCGCGCGCGCTCGGCAAGCACGTGGCTGCGCTTCGTCGCGAACAGCGCCTGCGCCTCGGCGGCCGCGGTCGCGGCGGCGTCCGCGTCCCCCGCGAGTTCCAGCGTTTCCGCGAAGTCGAGCACGGTCTCGCCGCGATAGCCCGAGAAGTCGGTGCGCCCGGCAAGCGCGACTGCCTCGTTGCCGAGAACCAGGGCCGTTTCGAACGCTCCGCCTCGCGCGAGGAGCTTCGCGCGGACGCTCCGCCACATGAACTGCGGCGCGAGGTCGCTGCCCGGCGCCGATCCCTCGCTCACCTCCGTCCAGCGCATCGCCTCCTCGAGCTCGCCGCGAACGTCGAGCACGCGCGCGAGAATCGCGGCGCTGGTCGCGAGCGTCGCGGTCTCGCCGAGCTCCTCGAAGACGGCGCAGGCGCCACGCAGCTCGTGCTCGGCGCGCTCGGGGTCGCCGGCGAGCAGCTCGATCGGGCCGGAGTAGTTGGCCACCGCGGCCACCTGCAGGCGGAGCCCGAACTCCTCACCGACCTGCTTGCTGCGCCGGTAGAGCTCGCGAGCGCGGCCGAAGTCGCCGCGCATGGCCTCGAGGCCCGCGAGCTTCGCCCGTGTCGAGACCTCAATCACGCCGTGGCCCGAACCGAGACGAAGGATCTCCTCGCAGCGGTCGATCGCATCCGGAACCGGCGTCGGGCCCGCGAAGGAGGCGACGGCGAGCATCCACAGGAGCCACCCACGCTCAGGTGCCTCGTTGCCTGTCCGCTCGAGCGCGCAGACGAACGCCTGCTCCATCGCTGCCGCCCGGCAGAGGAGCCAGTTCGCGTGGCCGATGAGCGCCCACGCCCGGATAAGGCCGGGGTCGTCGCCGAGTCTCTCGAAGAGCGGAACCGTCTGCTCGGCGAGCGCGATCACCTCCTCCGCGTCCACGCGCCGGTCGGTGTAGAGGCGCACGAACGCCGTCTCGAGGTCGGCCCGGGCCCGGAGAGCAGGTTCGCCGAGCGCCGCAGCTTCTGCCCTGGCCGCCCTCAGCGCCTGTTCGGCCCCGCGGCTGTCACCGGCGTAGCGACACGCGCGGGCAAGTTCCGGCAGCAGCTCCACCCGCCGGCGCGCCCCCGGATGCAGAAGATTCGTGGCACGCCCGAGCAGTGCGCCGGCGGCGGGCATGTCCGCGCGCGCAAGCGCGCGCCGTCCGGCGGAGGCGAGACGTGCTGCTCCGCGGTCGCCGATCTCGAGCGTCCGCTCGTCCTGTTCGCCGAGCTCGACGAGCGAGCGATGGGCCTGCTCGAGGTGGTAGCCGATGACCTCCTCGTACTCGAGGACGCGGTCGCCGAGGAGTTGCTCGAGCCAATCGGCGAAGCGCTCGTGCAGGTGCGCGCGCCGCCGCTTGAGGATCGACCGATATGCGGCGTCACGCAGCAGGAGGTTGCGGAACCGGAATGCAGCGTCGTCTGGAAACAGCGACTCGACCGGCCGCACGAGCTCGGCGGCGGCGAGCGAGCTGAGCGCGGCGCCGATCTCGGTGGCTGGCGGGTTGTCCACGAGACTCTCGACCGCCTTGCGGTGGAACACCTCGCCCTCGACGGCACCTGGCTCGAGCACCGTGCGCTCATCCGCGGGCAGCCGGTCGAGGCGCGCGGCGAGCAGAGCGTCGAGCGTCGGTGGAAGCGCCGCCGCCGGGGCGTCGACGGCAGCCGCTACGAGCTCTTCGACGAAGAACGGGTTGCCGCCGGCCTGGGCGATCACGCGTTCACGGATCGCCTCCTCAAGCGGAGCGAGCGTCTCTACGAGGCGCACCGCGTCGGCAGGGCCCAGGGGTTCGATCCGCAGCGTCTGCCACTGGCGGCGGCGTTCGACCAGCTCGTCACGCGCCAGCGCAAGCACCATCAGCTGCGCGCGCTCGCGGGTCGCCGCCAACGAGTCAACGAGGTCGAGGAACACCGGCTCGGCCCACTGTAGGTCGTCCAGACAGACAACGATCGGGCGGTCGCGAGCGAGCGTCACGAAGAACCTGCGCGCGGCCCAGGCGATGTCCTCCGGCGTCGCTCCGCCGCCGCTGAGCGCGAGCGCCTGCGCGAGCGTGCGGGTGACATCGTCCGCGCGCTCCTCGGTGCCGATTCTCGCCCGTATGCGCCCGACCGCAGCTGCGGCCGAGTCCTGTGGCGTCACTCCGGCCGCGCCCTTTACGACCTCGGCGAGCGGCCAATAGGTGATTCCGTCGCCGTAGGGGAGACAGCGGCCATATATGAGCTCGGCGCGCGCACCGCGGGCGAACTCGCGGGCGATCCGGGATTTCCCGATGCCGGCTTCACCCGCGAGAAGGATCAGCCGCGGGCGACGCGCGTGCACCACGGCGGCAAGCACGTCGTGCAGCGCCGCGAGCTCCTGCTCACGGCCGACGAGCCGGGTGCTCGATGACCGCCGCGTAGCCCCGACGCCTGCGAGCCCGCGCAGGCGGAACGCCGGCACGGGGTCGGCCTTGCCCCTGGCCGCGAGCGGCTCGATCGGCTCGACCTCGACAAGCTCGCCGGCCAGACGGCGGGTGATCTCGCCGATGACGATCTCTCCCGGCGCCGCGGACTGCTCAAGCCGCGCCGCGACGTTCACCGCGTCCCCGGTCACGAACGCCTCGCGGTCCCCAGCTCCCGCGGCGACGACCTCGCCCGAGTAGACGCCGATGCGCACGGACAGGCGCACGCGATACCGCTCGTGGAGATCGTCGTTTAGCTCTTCGAGGCGCCCCCGCATCTCCCAGGCCGCACGCACCGCGCGCATCGCATCGTCCTCGTGGACGACCGGGGCGCCGAACACCGCCATCACCGCGTCGCCGATGAACTTCTCGACGGTGCCACCGTGGCGCCCGATGACCGAGCGCATCGCGTGGAAGTACCGAAGGACGATCTCGCGCACGCTCTCGGGATCCAGCCGCTCGCCGAGCGCGGTCGATCCGGACAGGTCGCAGAAAAGCATCGTCGCGAGCTGCCGCCGCTCGCCGGCGGGCGGCGAGAGCGGCGCGCCGCAGCCCATGCAAAAGCGCGCGTCCGCCGGGCTGGCGTTGCCGCACGCGTCGCAGATGCTCACCGCATAAGGCTATTCCCGTTGGCTATAGCGCACGGACTGCGCGAAGGCCGCGCGTGGCGCTGAAGGCGGCGACGGCGCTCAGCGCGACGGTGCCGGCCAGCTGGAGCGCGATGCTGGTTGTGACATCGATCAGCTGCCCGGGACCGTTGCCTGACGCCCCGGCCGCCGGCGCGTCGGCGACGCTCCCGATCAGGAACGCGCCGACGGCTACCGCGACGAGCACCATGCAAAACGCCACGAGCCCGACCGCGGGCACCGACAGCCGATAGGCGGTGTGGGGGACTTCGATCCGGCGCATGATCGCGCGCGGGGCGGCCCAGCAGCCGAAGCCGCCGACCGCTGCGCATGCCCCGCACAGCGCGAGCAGCAGCCAGCCACCGACTCCGGCTCGGTGGTGATGGATGTTCAGCCACAGCGCGAGCAGCCCGAACGAGCCGGCGAACGCGCCGACCGCCGCAGGGGGGACGGCGATGAGCTTGATGAGGGCAGGGTCGCGCGTTCGGCGCGCCTGCGACAGCGCGACGATCGCGAGCGGCGCGGCGGCCAGCGCCAGGGCTCCGGCGGCGAGCACCGCTCCGATCAGGATTACCGAGTGAGAAACCCCGAGCAGCGGGTGCAGATGCTCGATGTAGTCATAGTTCTCAGTTGTTTTGGCAAATCCCGCCCCGAAGGCACAGAAGACTATGAAGCAGCCGAGCACGCTGGCGATCGTGCCTCGGGCTCGGGTCTGGGGCGCTGAGGCGGCCAGCGGTCGAAGGTGCGCCAACAGGGCGCCCCGCAGCAGATCGACGGTTGCGCCGAGGCTCGGCGGAGTGTCATCCAGCAACGCGGAGATCTCCTCGCCGTAGCGCTCGCGCCAAGCCTCGGGATAGAGCGACAGCAGGCGCTTTCTCACGAGTGCATCTCAATCGCGGACAAGCGCCGCAGGCCAACGCTCGCGACCCGTTCCTGGGCGGTCAGCTGCTCACGAAGCGCAGCGGCACCCGCGGCCGTGAGGCGATAGGGACGCCGACGGTCCTCGGCCACCAGCGGCTCGATCAGGCCACGCTCCTCGAGCCGCGAGATCGCACCGTAGAGCGTTCCCGGGCCGAGATCGACACCGAAGATCTCCTGCACGTCACGCGTGATCGCGTAGCCGTGCTTGGGGCCCCCGGCGAGGCTGGACATGATGAGCAGGGACGGGTCATTACTACGCATCGCGGTATATCGTAGCACGTAGTAGAGGGCGTCCCGCGCGCGCTGCCCCCGCCGGCCGTGCAGCCCTAGCGGGTCAGCTTGGATCGACGGCCGGATGCGCCCGAGGGGGAGTGTGCCCGCTTGTGCGCGCGCGCTGCGCCGTTCGGCTTGGCTGCGGCCGAGTCGAAGAGCATCAGCACGACCGTCGCCTGCTGCTCATCTGAACCGTCGCCGGCGTCGAGCCGCTTCTGGCTCTCGGCCTCGATCGTCTGGAGACGATCATTCAGCGCATCGAGCTCGCGAGCGACCTCCCGCCAGCCCTGCGCGTCCAGCCTCAGCGGGCTGCGCGAGAGATGGGACTCGGCAGCCTCGAAGCCGCCCGCCGCCGCGGCCGAGGTGGCCGTCTCCCCGATCTCGCTGAGCGCAGCGCCGACCATCGCCTGCTTGACAATCGTCGGGGTGGAACCCCAGGCAGCGTTGCTGATCCGTGGCCCGGCGACGGTGGTGTAGTAGTGCTCGAGGGCGCCGCGGCGGGGAACCCGCCTGACCAGCTTGAGGAAACGCAGCGCGTGCAGACGGCGCACGTGGTAGCTGACCACCCCGAGCGGTGCGTCCAGCTCGATCGCGATCTCGCTGGGGCTGGCGGTGCGGTTCTCGAGTGCCGCCAGGATCCTGGTTCGCAGCGGATGCGCGAGCGCCTTGGCCAGCGACGGATCGGCGATGTCCTGATAACGCTTCATTAGCCCCCCTCAGAGTTCGGAACGAAGACGGTTGTGGAGGCGGTGCAGGCGAACACGCGCCGTGGCCTCGGGAATGTCGAGGGTCTCAGCGATCTCGGCGTTTGAGCACCCATACGCATACCGTAATCCAATCATCACCCGCTCGCGCGGTGCAAGTTCTTTCAGCGTTTGATCTAGATCGATTCGGAGCAGCGTCCGGCCAGGCTCGCGCGAGGCATCGGCATCCTCGATCGCGTCCTCCTGATCGAGCGGGACGACGCGAGCTCCGGCACGCTGTCTGCGCCCGATCAGCCTGATCGCCTCGTTGCGGGTGATCTGAAGGCACCACGGCAGCGGCGCCTCGGGATTCCGGCAGGCGTCCCGGCTGCGCCAGGCCCGGGCCAGTGCCTCCTGTACGGCCTCTTCCGCGTCGTGCGGGCGGCGCAGGATCCGCAACGCCTCAGCGGTGCACCGCTGGCGGATCAGCGACCAGTCCCAGTTCTCGGCTCCTCTGCGCATGAGGATGACGCTCAAAAACCGGGACTCTGATGAAACGAAATTGATTGCTGGCGGGTCATCGAGCAGTGATGGCCCTAATTGCGCCAGAAAAGCCTCGCGACGGGACCGCGGCCGCTTATGACCGGCTGGCGCCGTTCTATGACCGGTTCACCGCCGGCTACGCCTACGAGGCCTGGGTGAGAGCGATCGAGCGCCGGGCCTTGCGGCTGGGCCTGCGGGGATGGCGGGCGCTGGACCTCGCGTGCGGCACCGGCAACAGCAGCCTCCCCCTGCTCGAGCGGGGCTATTCAGTCGTCGGGTGCGACATCTCCGAGGCGATGATCGAGCAGGCGCGGCGTAAGTTTCCCCTCCACGCCGACGGCTTCGTGGCGGCGGATATGCGCGATCTCCCGCCGCTGGGCGAGTTCGACCTGATCCTGTGCTTGGACGACGCGGTCAACTACCTGCTGAGCGACCAGGAGCTCGAAGCCACGTTCGCCGGCGTGGCCGGGTCGCTGGCGCCGGGCGGGATCTTCGCCTTCGACGTGAACTCGCTACTGACCTACCGCACGTCGTTCGCCGAAACCGTGGTCAGGGACGTCGACGGCGCGTTCTTCGCCTGGTGTGGCGAGACGACGCCGAGGTTCGAAGCCGGGCAGCCGGCCAGCGCCTCGGTGGAGATCTTTGCCCGGCGGGAGGACGGGTTGTGGGAGCGCCGGCGGATGCGCCACCGCCAGCGCCACCACTCCCGGCAGGCCATCACGCGCGCCCTGCGGAGGGCTGGGCTCACGTGCTGCGCGACCCTCGGGCAGCATCGCGGCGCGCGGTTGGAGGACGCGGCCGACGAGGAGCGGCACATCAAGCTCGTCTACTTCGCCAGGCGGCAAGGAACCGAAAGCCAACCCGGGAGGTGACCCAGATGCAAACGATTCAGCCGTGAGAGCACGCAGCGCACGGTGGGGCGAGAGCCGGGGTGCCCCACCGCGCACACTCCCCACAGCTCGTGCGCTGCCACGCCTGCGGGCGATCGCGCTCCTGGCGCCACTGCGTAGCCGTGACTTCGCGTTGCTGTGGCTCGGCATGGCGGTCTCGCTGCTCGGCGACGGGATCTATTTCCTAGCCAGTGTGTGGGAGGCGCTTCGCCTGTCGGACACCGCGACCGCTGTATCGGTGGTGGGCGTGGCATGGACGCTGCCAACCGTCGGGCTGCTGATGTTCGGCGGCGCGCTGACCGACCGCCTCGAGCGCCGCAGGGTCATGCTGTGGGTGACGCTCGGCCAGGCGGGCGTGATCGCCGCGATCGGCGTGCTGTCGATGCTCGGGACGATCGAGCTGTGGATGCTCGCAGCCCTGGTGGCCCTCTACGGCGCGCTTCAGGCGTTCTTCCTGCCCGCCTTCGAGGCGATCGTCCCGACGCTCGTGAGCCCCGACGAGCTGGCGCAGGCCTCGGCGTTGGATCAGTTCGTCCGGCCGCTGTCGCTGCAGCTCGCCGGTCCGGCGGTGGGCGGGATCGTGATCGCCCTGGGCGGAACCGGCACCGCGTTTCTCCTCGACGCCTGCACCTTCGTGTTCGCGGCGGCGACGCTCGCAAAGATGTCTCACGCGGTTGGCCGCCGCGTCCAGCAAGGGCGTACGAGCTACGGCCATTCGCTCGCAGAGGCGCTGGCATTCGTCCGGGTGAACCCGTGGCTGTGGCGGACGCTGGTGGCCGCCGCCGTCACTTTGCTGGTGTTCCTCGGTCCCTCACAGGTGCTGCTGCCATTCCTGGTCAAGAACACGCTGCATGACGGGAGCGGGACCCTCGGGGTGATCCGTGGGCTGGGCGGCGTGGGGGCGGTGCTCGCGGCGCTGGTCGTCGGCCGCCGCGGGATCCCCGCACGCGCGCTCAGCGCGATGTTCGCCGGGTGGGCGATCCAGTCCCTGGCCCTCGTCGGCTACGCGCTGGCCGCGGATGCCTGGCTGTTCGCCTGTGTCTCGCTTCTCGGCGGCGCCTGCGGCGCGGTCGGCAACATCATCTGGGGGACGCTGATGAAGACCCGGGTCCCGAACGAGCTGCTCGGCCGGGTGGCGAGCCTTGACTGGATGATCTCCCTGGGGCTGGTGCCGGTCTCCTTTGCGCTGACCGCGCCCGCCGCCCAGGCGGTGGGCGCACAGAACACGCTGCTGGCGGGCGGGATCGTCGCGGCGCTGGCGCTCATCGGTGTGGGCTTGCTCCCGGAACTCCAGCGGTATGCGATCAACGAAGTTTCACCACTAAGATGACGTCCCATGGTGCCCGGGACCAAGCTGACGAAGCACTCCTCGAATCCGCTGACCCCGCGTGAGCACGACGTGCTGCAGCTGGCGGCCGAGGACCTCAACGCGGATGACATCGCCGCGCGGCTCGGTCTCAGCACGGCGACGGTGAACACCCACTTCGGGCACATCTACGTGAAGCTCGACGTCAGCAGTCGCGCCGGTGCCGTGGCCAAGGCGATGCGCCTGGGCTGGATCAGCTAGCGGCGTGGGCGCCGACGCCGCGGCGCCGATCGAAGCGGCTCACGTCGATCGATTAGTCTGCGGGCGATGAGCGACGACTGGCGCTTGGAGGTGGTCCTGCCCGGCGAGCGCGACGCCCGCGATCTCGCCGAGCGCCTGGCGCAGTACAACCAGCGGCACGACCTCGGGGATGCGTTTCAGGATCGGGTCGTCGTCTCGCACGACGGGGAGAGGGTCTTCGCCTACGCGGCCACGCGTGAGCAGGCGGATGCCGCCGCACGGGTGATCAATTCAGTTGCCGCCGAGCGGCAGTGGCAGATCACGACCGAGCTCCGGCGCTGGCATCCGGTGGCCGAGCAGTGGGAGGATCCCGACGCGCCGTTGCCGCAGAGCGATGCCGAACTGGTCAACGAGCGGGATCAGGCGATGCAGGCCGAGCGCGATGAGTCACGCAGCCGAGGCTTTCCCGGCTTCGAGGTGCGCGTGCGGGCCCCCTCACGCGAGGATGCGCGTCAGCTGGCCGATCGCCTCCGCGGCGAGGGGATCGAGTGCGTCCAGCGCTGGGAATTCGTGGTGATCGGAGCCGCGGACGCGGACACCGCGCGCGCGCTGGCCGAGCGGATCCGTGGCGAGGCGCCGCCCGGCAGCCAGGTCAGAGCGGAGGCGAGCATCTCCGAAGCCGCCGCCGAGGCTCCGCTGGCCACGCCATTCAACAGCCCGTTTGCCGTGTTCGGCGGGCTCGGCGGCTGAGCCGCCGCGCCGGCCACCGGTGGTTCGGATCGAGCTTCCGGGCCGCGACATCGTGGCGATCCGGGCGCCCAATCCAGGTCCGTTCACGCTCACCGGGACCAACTCGTGGTTCGTCGGACGCGCCCCCGCCTGGCTGATCGACCCTGGCCCGAGCCAGGACTCCCATCTCGAAGCGCTGCGGGCCGAGGCCGCAGAGCGAGGCGGACTGGGCGGGATCGCCCTGACTCACGACCACGCCGATCACACCCAGGCGCTGCCGGCGCTGCGGGAGCACTTTGCCCAGGTTCCGGTCGCGGCCGCGCGGGGCGAGTTCGATGTCCGCCTCGATGAGGGCACCGCGTTTGGGCCGCTGGTGGCGGTGGCGCTCCCCGGCCATGCGCCGGATCATTTCGGGTTTGCCGCGGGCGGGGTGCTGTTCAGCGGCGATGCCGTGCTCGGTCAGGGCAGCTCGCTGATCACGCCATACCCGGGGGCGCTCAGCGCGTACCTGGACGCGCTCGAGCGCCTGCGGGAGCGCGAGTTCGCGATCGTGGCACCAGCTCACGGCGAGCCGGTCACGGAAGTGGCGGCAAAACTCGATGAGTACATCGCCCACCGCCGCGAGCGCGAGCGGCGGCTGATCGAGGCGCTCCAGGCCGGGCACCGGACGGTGGACGAGCTGCTCGATGAGGCATGGAGCGACGCGCCAGCGTCATTGCGCCCGGCCGCGGCAGCGACGCTCGCGGCGCACCTGGACAAGCTGGCCGAGGAGGGCAGGCTCCCCGCGGGGGTGGAGCGCCCGAGGGTCAGCCTGTAGGCGAAATTAGCCGCCGGCGCGCCAGCTCCATGGCGGCGGCCAGCGGAGTCGTGTTGCTGGCCTCGGCCTCAGCGAAGATCCGCCGAAGCGTCTCAGCGATACCGCGCACCCGCCGACGCGCCGCGGACGGGTCGTAGGTTCCGAGCTCCTCGGCGATGTTGATCACGCCCCCGGCGTTGGCGACGAAGTCAGGCGCCCACAGGATTCCACGGGCCGACAGCAGCTCGGCAACCCGATCCTCGGAGAGCTGGTTGTTGGCGGCGCCCGCGATGATCCGGCAGCGCAGGCGCGGGACGGTGTCTTCATTCAGCACGCCGCCCAGCGCGCAGGGGGCCAGGATCTCGACGTCGGCCTCGAGCGCGCGCTCCGGCGTCATCCAGCGTGCGTCCAGCTCGTCGGCCAGGCGCCGCTTGTCGCCATCGACGTCGGCCAGCACCAGCCGGGCACCGGCTCGCGCGCAGCGCTTGGCCAGGCGCGACCCTACATGGCCCAGCCCGACGATGGCGACCGTGCGGCCCTCGAGCGAGTCGCTGCCGAATTCCCGCTCGCAGCAGGCACGGATCGCGCACTCCACGCCCAGCGCGGTGAACGGGCTGGGATCGCCGGAGCCGCCTCGCCGGCGCGAGAGACCGGCGACGTACTCGGTCTGCCCGGCGATCACGCTCATATCACGGCTCGAGGTCCCGACGTCCTCGGCGGTGATGTAGCGGCCGCCGAGGCTGGCGACGGTGTCGGCGAAGTCGAGCAGGGCGAGTCGCCGGCGCGCCGCCGGCAGCTGGGTATCGGGCGGGAGCATGATCACCCCCTTGCCGCCGCCGAGCGGAAGCTCGGCCACCGCCATCTTGTAGGTCATCGCGCGGGCCAGTCGCAGGACGTCGCCCAGCGCTTGACGCGCGTCGTCATAGCCCCACATCCGGCAGCCGCCGAGTCCCGGCCCGCGAATCGTCGAATGGACGGCCACGAACGTGTAGATGCCCGAACGGCGGCCACGCCGCACCACGACCTCTTCGTGATCGAGCTTTTCGAGGTAGGCGATGTTGCTAGCGCTCCGCGACCGAGGCCAGTGAACGGAGCGTGCGGCTGCTCAACTGCCTGCCGTGCTGCTCGAGGAGCCGCCGGTGGTCGGCGCCGCGCCGCTCGTAGACCGCGCGTCGGTCGCGGGGGCGGTGGCGGCGGTGCTGCTCGCGGGGGCGGAGGCGACAGCCGCCGGCGTCGTCGGCGTGGTGGCGGCCGGCGTCACGGTGGGGACAGCGCAGGAGGCGGTGGACGTCGAAATCGTGGGCGCGGTGCTGTCCGCAGGAGAGATCTCGGAGGCCTGTGGGGCCAGTTGGCTGGAGGTGGACGCAGACTCATCGGTGGGGGGGACGGTGGCCGGACAGGCGGGGGCGGCGGGAGTGATGGTCAGGCTGCCGGCGGAGCTGGAGCTCAAGGAGCCGGCGAGACTCGGTGCGGCGCCTGCCTGGCGCGTGCCGGTGGGCGCGGCACGGCGCCTTCGCCTGGGCTTCCGGATCTTCGTCTGTCCCTGGAACTCGGCGGGCAGCATCGAAGTCCGGGTGCTGGCCAGCCCCTGAGGCAGGATCGCCGGCGGCGCGGCCTGAGGCTCGGCGCCTGCTCGATACGCGGTGCTTGCCGCAGACGGCTGAGCCAGCGGGTGATGGCGCAGGCGCGCGGCGCCCCGCGCGTGGACGCCGGGGTGGGCAGGCAGGATCGTGTGCTGGATCTCGACGGCGCCCCCGGCGGTGGCCACGGTGGCGGCGATCAGCGCCGCGCCAT
>DAIQND010000053.1:0-13011 GCA_036788555.1 Solirubrobacteraceae bacterium
CGCGTGGACGCCGGGGTGGGCAGGCAGGATCGTGTGCTGGATCTCGACGGCGCCTCCGGCGGTGGCCACGGTGGCCGCGATCAGCGCCGCGACATGGTTGACGCCGAGCGTGAGTCCGCTCGCCGACGCGGTGGCACCACCGCCGCTCAGCGCGGCGGCTCCGCCACCGGCGCCACCGCCGCCCGAGAACCCCAGCAGCTGGGCCAGCACGCCGAGCGGGCCGGCCGTCGGAGCGGTCGCCGCCAGCCGGCGTGAAACGCCGCGAAGCTCACGCCGGAAGCTCTTGCAGCCGGCGCAATCACGCATGTGCTTGCGGGTGTTGGCGGTGGGCCGGACGCCGCGGTCGTGCGCCTCGACCAGCTGCTCGCGGATCACCGTGCAGGCGGTGTCCCGAGCCTCGGCGGCCTGGGCCAGCGCGAGCCGCGCCCGCACGAGGAGCGACTTGACCGCGCCGACCGAAGTGCCCAGCGAACTGGCCAGTTCGTCGTAGGACATGCCTGCCAGCTCGCGCATCAGCAGCGCCGAACGCTGCTGATCAGGCAGCCTGCGAATATCCACGACAATCCGCCGCAGTGACTCGCGCAGGTCGACCTGGGCCGCGGGGTCGTTAGCCAGCGAACGGAGCTGCTCGAGGACCTCGGCGGGCGGAGGGGGTGGCCTGCGCAGTTCGTCGATGCAGCGGTTGTGGGCCACCCGGAACAGCCAGGCGCGCAGCGCGAGGTCGCGGTCGGAGGCGCGAAGGCCCGAGTACGCCCGGACGAAGACGTCCTGGAGCGCGTCCTCGGCGTCCTGGCGCGCGGGCAGCATCTGCCGCGCGTAAGCGAACAGGCGCTTGTGGTAGCGATCGTGAATCGCCCGGAAGGCCTCGTCGTGGCCGGCCCGGAACAGCGCCACCAGCTGCTCGTCAGAGCGCAGGCGCAAGATGGGTGCGGTGATCGCGATCCGCGGCTGGGGGAGGGATGCGGTCCGCTGAAGCGTCGACGCTTCCACTCAGACGCCCTTGCTCACGATCACCACTGCGCCACCAAACCTATCACCGGGACTGGTCGTAAGGGCGGGGGCAGAGGGCATTTGGACGCTTTGAGCGCCAGCGGTAATCTGGGCGGCGGCGAATGGACCCTGCATCTGGCATTGGCATTCCAGTCGCGTTTGGGGCTGGACTGATCTCGTTCCTGTCGCCGTGCGTGCTTCCGCTCGTGCCTGGCTACATCTCCTCGGTGGCCGGCGTCGCCCCGGCCGATATCCGACCCCGGCGCGTCCTCGGCCCGAGCCTGACTTTCGTCGCCAGCTTCTCGGTGATCTTCATCGCGCTGGGGTTATTGGGGCAGCAGGCGCTGCGGGGAGCCCTGACCGGTCCGACGGCGCTCAAAGTCTCCGGCGCGCTGATCGTGACCATGGGGATCCTGTTCGTGCTCGCGCCGCTGGTGCCGCGGTTCTCGCGGGAGTGGCACTTCGAGCGGCTGGCCGCGCGGGCAGGGCGCGGCGGTCCGGTGGTCACTGGGGCCGCCTTCGCGCTGGCCTGGACTCCGTGTACCGGCCCCACGCTGGGGGCGATCATCACCGCCGCCGGTGCGTCTCACTCCGCGGCTCACGGCGCATTCCTGCTGGCCGTGTACTGCATGGGATTGGGGGTTCCGTTCCTGGTCACCGGCCTCGCGTTCGGCACCGCGACCTCCGCCTTCACGGTAGTCAAGCGCCACTATCCGGTCGTGATCGGCACCGGCGGGGCTGTGCTGATCGGCATGGGGATCCTGATCTGGACCGGTGAATTCACCCAGCTCAACATCACCGTCAGCCACTGGCTCCAAGCGCTGCATCTCCCAAACCTGAACGGGGATACGTAGAGGGCCGTCACCGCGCCTACAACTCCGACCTTGCAGGTGGGAGTTAGGCCGCCCTAAGTTGGTACGCTGCGCACACGTGGTGTTAGGCAACCCTAATCGAGGGTAAGCGTCGCCGATGTCGTTCGCGGAAACCATCGGGCTCGGAGCCCTGGCCGGACTGACGATCTTCCTGGGCCTGCCCCTGGGCCGGTTGCACCTACTCGGCAACCGCAGCCGCGTCGCGCTGGCGATGTTCTCGGTCGGGATCCTGTCCTTCATCTTCGTCGATGTCCTCTCCAGCGCGCTCGGCATCATCCACACCGCCCTGCGGAATGCCGAGCACCACACGGGCTCGGTCGCCTACCTCGCGCTGCTGGTGTTCCTGCTGGGCGCCGGCTTCCTCCTCGGGAGCTCTGGGCTCGCCGGGGTCGAGCGCCGGCTGCGTCCGGCCGGTCCACGCAACCCGCCGATCGCGGGGGGCGCTGGGGCGGCGGCGACGGCGGGCGTGGACGGCGAGGCCCTGGCCGACGAGTTGACGCTCGCTCGGCGCCGGGCGCTGCGCACCGGATTGACGATCGCCGGCGCCATCGGCGTGCACAACTTCGCCGAGGGGCTGGCGATCGGCGTCTCCGCCCGCGCGGGCGCGATCAGCCTGGCCACCGTGCTGATCATCGGGTTCGCGCTTCACAACGCCACCGAGGGCTTCGGGATCGTCGGCCCGCTCGGAGGCGTCAGGCCATCGTGGGCGTGGCTGGGACTCGCGGGCCTGATCGGCGGCGGGCCCACGTTCCTGGGGACGCTCGTCGGCTACCGCGTAACCAGCCACCCGCTGGAGCTGGTGTTCTACGCGGCGGCGGGCGGAGCGATCATCTACGTGATCGGCGAGATCTGGAACGGGATGCGGCGCTACGGCTACCGTGAGCTCGGCCTGGTGATGCTCAGCGCGGGCTTCCTGCTCGGCGTGATCACCGACCTGGTGGTCACCTACGGCGGCGGCTGATCCCCGCTCCACCCGAGCTTCCGAGCGTCAGCCACGGCGGGCGAGCTCGCGCTTGGCCGTGGCCCGGAACCGCCAGGCCTTGGCGGCGTTGGCCCGCAGCGCCTCGAAACGAGAGCGTGGAAGCTCGAATCCACCGACCAGGCGGCGGGGCACGACGGTCCAGCGGCCTTCGAGGAACATCAGATCGCCCCGCACCTGGAAGTTCTGCTGCCAGCCGAAGTCCCCGCCGTGGGCGTGGGCGGTCAGGCAGGCCAACCCCGGCTGGAGCGGGACGCCGGTGAGGTCGCGTTCGAGCGTGATCAGCCGCCGCGGCTCGTCGGCGCGGACCGGCGCGCGGACCGAGAACGGGAACCCGTCGGGGGAGACGATCGAGAGGACCGCGGTCGGGTGCGTGCTGCCCAGCTCCCGCATCCGCGGGTGCCAGACCGCATCGCGTCCGCCGGGATCGGCATGAAAGCGCTTGGGCTCCTCGGAATGGCCGGAGCGAACCTCCTCCATGTGGGCGTCGTACAGCGCCGGCTCGGCGGCGACGTCCCCGCCCGGCCACACGTACACGCGCTCGGGACGGACGTGGATGTAGATCCGTGCGTAGTACCAGACGAGCATCCGCCGGATCGGTTCCGGAGGGGTCAGCTTCGCCACCGCCGGCAGCTTCCGAGCCGACTCGGCCACGTAGCGCTCACGATTGGCCGCCAGGTCCCGGTCGTCGACCTCGGCTGAACCCTGGACGAGCACCATCGGCGGGTTCGGCAGCCCGCAGCCGGTGGGGTCCGAGAACAGCAGCGAGACGAGCGGGTTGGCCTGCGCGTCGCGGGCCTTCTTGGGATAACCGAGCCCGGTGGTCACATCGATGTATGGGGCCCCCGAGGAGTAGTAGGGGGTCACCGGCCAGGTGATCGGCTGGCCGCCCCCGTCGATCGTGGTCAGCTCGGTGGTGATGAAGCGTTCGAAGACCGCCTGCACGTCGGATGGCAGCGAGCTCGTCATGGCGGTCAGGCGTCGTAGCCGGGGTCGCCCGGCAGGACGATCCGCGCCTGCTCACCGGCGCCCACGACCTGCGGCTCCACCGGTTCGACGGTGCGGCTCCGGGCGTACTCGAGCAGCCCATGCACCGATTGGAAGCCGGCCAGCTGCTCGAGGTGCTTGATGGTCGGGAACACGAGCAGCAGCTCCCCACGGTCCCCGGCGGCCAGGGCGCGGGCGGGCGTGTACCAGCGGGCATCGACGACCTCGCTGCCGTCGACCTCTGGCACCGCGCCCTCCGGCAGCGAGGCCAGATAGAACCAGGTGTCGAAGCGGATCTTCACCTGCGGTGGGGTGATCCAGCGCGAGAAGGGAACGAGCTCCTCGGGCGAGGCCAGCCGGATCCCCGCCTCCTCCTCAAGCTCGCGCAGCGCCGCGGTCCGCAGGGCCGGCTGGCCCTCTCCCTCCGTGCGATCGACGGCGCCCCCCGGGAAAACCCAGGCGCCGCCCATGAATTTCGCGCCGGGATTGCGCTTGACCAGGAGCACCTCCAGTTCCCGCTCGCCGCCGCGCAGGACGATCACGGTGGCGGCGGGACGGGCCGCGACGGCGGGTCCGAGGTTGAGCTCCTCTCCGGGTCCGGGTCGCTCGATGCCCACCAGCTGACCCTACCGGGTGACCGGTGGGGGGCGGGCGCCGTGCGCTGCGGGATCACCCCCGGTAGGCTTCCGCCGGTGAAGTGGATGTGCGAGTCGTGCGGGTTCATCTACGACCCGGCTGAGGGGGATCCGGACGGTGGCATCCCTGCGGGCACCGCGTTTGAGGACATCCCGGAGACGTGGTTCTGTCCAGTCTGCGGCGCGCGCAAGCAGGACTTCACGCCCTACGAGGAATAGGTCCGCGCCGTCAGGCGCGTGGAGAGGAGTAGAGGGCCCGGGCGAGGAGCAGGGATCCGGGCGGTGACGCGCGCCGGGTCAGGCCGCGAGCGCCTCGGCCGCCCCGGGGGCAAAGCCGGCCGCGTGGACGCAGTCGCCGATCACTCCGGCCGCCGTCGCCAGCTCCGCCGGCCGATGCGATGCGATCGCCGTTACCCGCACGCGCGAGACGGCGCTCGCCACGACCGGCGGGATCACCGGCTCCACCAGCACCCGGCGCTGAAGCGCGGTGTCGCAGATCCTGGTCGCCGCGCTCGCTTCGCCGACCAGGATCGAGAGGATCGGAGCGGTCGGCTGATCAAAGTAGAAACCCTGGCGCTCGAGCTCGGCATGCAGCAGCGCGGCGTTGGCGGCGAGTCGGTCTACCAGCTCGGGCCGCTGCTCGAGGCGATGCAGTGCAGCCAGCGCGGCCGCGGCGGCCGGCGGCGCGAGCGCGGTTGAGCAGGCCGAGGGGCGAGCCGCGTTCAGCAGGTAGTCGGCGAGCTGGCGCCGGCAGGCGGCAAACCCGCCGTAGGAGCCGAGCGCGTGTCCAAGCGTGCCGACGAGGACGTCGACCTGATCCTCGAGCCCGGCCGCGGCGATAGCACCGCGGCCCCCGGGGCCGCAGGTTCCAAGCGAATGGCTCTCGTCGAGCACCAGACGGAGCCCGTGCCGCTCGGCAAGAGCGACCAGCTCGCCGAGCGGCGCGCTGTCGCCGTCGAGGCCGAAGACGCTCTCGCTGGCGATCACCGCGCCGCGTCCCTCGGCCTTGCCGATTCCCCACCGCAGATGGTCGAGGTCGAGGTGGTCGTAGACGAACATCTCCGCGCCCGAGAGCCGGCCGCCGTCGAGGATCGACGCATGGCTGTGCTCATCGCAGAACACGACGTCGCCGGGCCGCGCGAGTGCGCTCAGCACGCCTAGACAGGCCAGATAGCCCGACCCGAACAGCAGCGTGCTCGGCGTGCCCAGGAAGCCGGCCAGGCGCTCCTCGAGCCGGCGGTGAATCGTCATCGTGCCCGCGGTGAGGCGGGTGGCAACCGCCCCGGCTCCCCAGCGCAGGGCGGCCTCGGCGGCGGCCTCCCGCACGCGAGGGTGATCGGCCAGGCCGAGATAGTTACTCGAGCACAGCACGAGCGTCGGCTTGCCGTCAAGCAGGACGCGGGGACCCTGCGGGCCGCTGACCAGGCGCATCTTGCGCCTGAGTCCCAGGTCCTCGAGCTCGCCCATCCGCGCCTCGATCTCGATCACGGTGAACGGCAGCATAGGCGCGGGGTCGGACGCGTCATCGACCCTGCCAGCGCGGGCTGCGCTTCTCGGCGAACGCCTGCACGGCCTCACGAAAGTCGGCGCTCGAGAAACAGGCGCGGCGCAGCTCGAGAACCTCCCGCTCGACCTCCGGGTCAAGCTGGCCACGCGCAGCGACCAGCTCGCGGATCACGCGCTTGTTGCCCCGCTGAGCCAGCGGCGCGCCGCTGGCAAGCTCGCCCGCCATCGCGACCGCCTCCTGCTCGAAAGCCTCGGCGGCGGCGAGGGCGTTCACCAGTCCCCACGCGACCGCGGTGGGCGCGTCGATCCGTCGGCCGAGCAGGAACAGCTCACGCGTCCGGGGCGCACCCACAGCGTCGAGGAACTTCTGGATGCCGGTGTGGGAATAGACGAGCCCGAGCCGGGCCGGCGGCATCCGAAAGGATGCGGAGGCGGCACTCAGCCGCAGGTCGCAGGTCAGCGCAAGCTCGAGGCCTCCCCCGATGGCGTGGCCGTTCACCGCCGCCAGGGTGGGGTACGGATAGTTCTCGATCGCCTCGAGCGCGGCCGCGAACGGGTGGGCGACGAGCCGGTCGGCCTCGCTGGGCAGCGGGTCCCCGGGCAGGGCGCCGAGGTCGTATCCGGCCGAAAACGTCTCGCCCTCGCCGGTGATCATCAGACAGCGGGCATCAAGCCGAGGCACCGTGCGGGCGAACGCGTCGAGGATCGCGTGGTCGAGCGCGCCGCGGCGCTCGGGGTTGGAGATCGTCAGCCGCGCGACGCCCGGAGCCGGCTCGTCGACCAGCAGCCGCCCAGAGGGCTGCGGCGGGTCGGCAGCCGCACCGGCACGGTCGCTCATCGCCCTATTCGAGGACGACCAGCGTGTCGCCCTCGGAGACCGATTGCCCCTCCTCGACGCTGATCTCCTTGACCACGCCGGAATCCTCGGCCTCGACCGGCATCTCCATCTTCATCGACTCGAGAATCGCCACGGTGTCGCCTTCCTGCACCTGGTCGCCGACCTCGACCTCGATCTTCCACACGGTCCCGGTGATATGGGCAGGTACGTCGGGCATCGACCCGGCACGATATTGGTTAGCCGAAGCGCGCGCGGTGAGTAGGCTGGCGCGGCGTGATCCTCGCGATCGATCAGGGCACGACCGGCACCACCTGTCTTGTGTTCGACGAGCACGCCGAGCTCGTGGGCCGCGCGTATCGCGAGTTTCGCCAGCACTTCCCCCACCCGGGCTGGGTCGAGCACGACCCGGAGGAGATCTGGGAGGTCAGCCACGCGGTGGCGGGGGAGGCGCTGGCGGACGCCGGGGTGGAGCCAGGAGAGCTGCTTGCGGTGGGCATAACCAACCAGCGCGAGACGGTGTGCGTGTGGGATCCGGCCACCGGGCGGCCGCTGCACCGCGCGATCGTCTGGCAGGACCGGCGCACGGCGGATCGCTGCGCGCAGCTGCGCGAGGCGGGGCACGAGCCGCTGGTGCGTGAACGAACCGGGCTGGTCCTCGACCCCTACTTCTCCGCCACCAAGATCGAGTGGCTGCTGGCCGAGGTCGAGTCGCTGCGCCAGCGCGCGCGGGACGGGCGTGCGGTGTTCGGCACCATCGACAGCTGGCTCAGCTACAAGCTGTGCGGCGAGCCGGTGACCGACGTCACCAACGCCTCGCGAACGATGCTCTTCGATATCGGCGCCGGGGGCTGGGATCGGGAGCTGCTCGAGCTGTTCGGCGTGCCCGAACGGGCGCTCCCGAGACTGGTGGCCAGCAGTGGTGCGCTCGGCGTCACGCGGGCCGACGCTCTGCACGGTCACGCGGTGCCGCTGAGCGGGATCGCGGGCGATCAGCAGGCGGCGCTGTTCGGCCAGGGGTGCCTCGATCCGGGGCTGGGGAAGAGCACCTACGGGACGGGATCGTTCGTGCTCCAGAACGCCGGCCACCGCGTCCCGCCCGTGCCCGAGGGGCTCCTCAGCACGGTGGCCTGGCAGATCGGGACAGGCAACCTGGCCTACGCGCTCGAGGCCGCGATCTTCGTCACCGGCGCCGCCGTGCAGTGGCTGCGCGACGGCCTGGGGCTGATCGGCGCGGCGGGCGAGAGCGAGGAGCTGGCGGCTTCGCTGGACGGCAACGACGGCGTGTACTTCGTCCCGGCGCTGACCGGGCTCGGCTCCCCCCACTGGGATCCGTACGCGCGGGGCACGATCGTCGGGCTGACGCGCGGCAGCGGCCGCGCCCACCTCGCGCGCGGGGTCCTCGAGGCGATCGCCTACCAGACGGTCGACGCCGTGCGGGCGATCGAGCGCAGCTGCGGGGTCGAGCTGAGCGAGCTGCGCGCTGATGGCGGCGCCACCGCCAACGACTGGCTCATGCAGTTTCAGGCCGACGTCCTCGGCGTACCGGTGGTGGTGCCCGGGATCGCGGAGACGACCGCGCTGGGGGCGGCGTATCTGGCCGGCGTCGGCATCCGCCTGTGGACGCTCGAGCAGCTGCGCTCGGCCAACCGGGAGAAGCGGCGCTACGAGCCGCGGATGAGCGAGGATCGGCGTGAGGCGCTCATGAGCGGGTGGCGCCACGCGGTGGAGCGCGCACGATCGTGACGATCGGGGCCCGATGGGGTATTGAAGGACGCGATGCCTGACGTGGAGCTCAAGCCGCAGGTCTACACCGATCCGCGTCCGGCTGAGCACTTTGACCAGTACCACGCGCGGGCGCGCCGGGGACCGGCGGGATGGGTGCACGAGCTGACCCGGTACGTCACGGTCCCGTACGCGCTTCTGGCCTTCCGGCTGCGCTCGATCGGCACCGCGAACGTCCCCAACGGGGCGGTGATCCTGGCGCCGAACCACGGCTCGTTCATGGACCACTTCTTCACCGGTGGGCTGATCCGGCGCCGGGTCCGCTTCATGGCCAAGTCACAGCTGTTCCAGCCCGGGATCCCCAGCTACATCTTCAGCCACGGCGGCGTGTTCCCGGTCCGCCGCGGGCACCACGACGAGGAGGCGTTCATCACCGCGTTCACACTGCTGGATCGCGGCGACGCGGTGGTGATGTATCCCGAGGGCGGGCGCTCAAGGACGGGCGACATCGCCGAGCGGGCGCGTCCGGGGGTGGGGCGGCTGGCGCTGGAGTCAGGGGCGCCGGTGGTGCCGGTGGCGATCCTCGGCTCTCACCAGGTGCGCAACTGGAAGCGGCTCCAGTTCCCGCGGGTGACGGTTCAGTACGGGTCGCCGTTCAGGTTCGAGCGCGTCGGCGAAAGCACCCGTGAGCAGCAACAGGAGGCGGCGGACTACATCCTCGACCGCGTCCGGGAGCTGCACGCCCAGCTCAAGTTGCTCGGGCATCGCGCGTCGTTGCGGGAGGCGCGGGAGCGCTCCAGGCAGGCGCGGCGCGACGGGGAGGACTAGGCGCTCGCGACGGCCGGGGCCGGCTCGAGTCCCAGCTCGTCGATCGCCAGCTCGCGCATCTTGAACTTCTGGACCTTGCCGGTGACGGTCATCGGGAAGGCGTCGACGAACTTGACGTAGCGGGGGATCTTGAAGTGCGCGATCCGGTCCCGGCAGAAATCCCTGACCTCCTCCTCGGTCAGCGCCGCGCCCGGCCGCGGGATCACCCACGCCATGACCTCCTCCCCGTAGCGCTGATCCGGCACCCCGATCACCTGGACGTCGGCGATCTGCGGATGGGCGTAGAGGAACTCTTCGATCTCGCGTGGGTAGACGTTCTCACCGCCACGGATCACCATGTCCTTGATCCGCCCGACGATCCGGACGTACCCCTGTTCGTCGAGCGTGGCGAGGTCGCCCGAGTGCATCCAGGCGCCGGCGTCGATCGACTCGGCCGTGCGCTCGGGATCCTCCCAGTAGCCGCGCATCACCAGGTATCCGCGCGCGCAGAATTCGCCCGGCTCGCCGCGCGGAACGATCCGGCCGGTGGGCGGGTCGATGATCTTGATCTCGGTGTGCGGCATCACCTGCCCCACCGTCTCGCAGCGGTGCTCCAGGGTGTCGTCCACGCGCACGAAGGTCGACACCGGTGAGGTCTCGGTCTGTCCGAAGGCGATCGAGATCTGCTCGATTCCCATCTCCGAGTTCACCCGCTTCATCACCTCGATCGGGCACGGCGAGCCGGCCATGATCCCGGTCCGCAGCGAGCCGAGGTCAAACTCGGCGAAGTTGGGCAGGCCGAGCTCCGCGATGAACATCGTCGGCACCCCGTACAGACTGGTGGCGCGTTCCGCGGCGCACGCCTGGAGCGTCGGCTCGGGTTGGAAGATCTCCGCCGGATAGATCACGCAGGCGCCGCTCGTGGTGCACGCGAGGTTGCCGATCACCATCCCGAAGCAGTGGTAGAGCGGCACCGGCACGCAGACCCGGTCGCGCTCGCTGTAGCCGAGCAGCCGGGCGATGAAGTGGGCGTTGTTGAGGATGTTGTGGTGGGTGAGCGTCGCGCCCTTCGGAAAGCCCGTGGTGCCGCTCGTGTACTGGATGTTGATCGGGTCGTCAAAGTCCAGCTGCCCGGCCACCGCGTGGACCTCGTCGAGCGGGCGACCGCCGGCGGAGATCTCCGCCCAGGCCTCGGTTTCGAAGAAGATCGCGCGCTCGAGCTGCGGGAGGTTGGGAGCGACCTGGTCGACCATCGCCACGAAGTCCGACCCCTTCACCTCCTGGGCGGCGAACACGAACCGGCACCCCGACTGCCCGAGCGCGTACTCGAGCTCGTTCGTGCGGTAGGCCGGATTGATATTGACGAGGATCACCCCGATCCTCGCCGTCGCATACTGCACGAGCGCCCACTCGGCACGGTTGGGGGCCCAGACCCCGGCGCGGTCCCCCGGCCCCAGACCGGCGGCCAGCATTCCCGCGGCCAGGCTGTCAACCGCCGTGCCGAACTCGGCATACGTGTAACGACGCCCCTGATGCACCGAGACCAGCGCCTCGGCGTCCGGGACGCGGGCGATCGTCCGCTCGAGGTTGGCGCCGATCGTCTCGCCCAGCAATGGCTCGTCGAACGGCCCGTGTGCGTAGGACAGCATTCGTCGTCTCCTTCCTCAAACGGCCCGGATGCGGCGTGACATGCCCAGCGCGCGATGCTACTCCCGCTACCGTCTGGCCGCTACATGCTGCTGCTGCGAGACAAGCTGCTGGCCGGCAGGCGGCTCGCGCTGTCTGGCGGCGCCGCCTCGAGGTTTGGCGGGGCCCTGGGCGCGCTCGGCGCGGAGATCGAGCCGCTGGAGGTGGCGACGCTGGCGGTCGAGGAGGAGCGGACCGGGGAGTGGGCGCGGGGCCGGGGCCGCCTGGACGGCCTCCTCCACGATGCTGGGGCGGCGTTCGGCGCCGGAGGCCAGTCAGGGCTGCGGGCGGCGGTCGATGAGGCGTGGGCGGCGGTGCGCGAGGTGGCGATCGGAGCGCTGATCGAAAGCCCGAAGCCGGGGAAGCTGGTGCTGATGGCTCCCCGGCCAGACGACGGGCCGCTGGGCGAGGCGGCCGGGGCGGAACTTGAGAACCTGGCCCGGAGCCTGTCGGTCGAATGGGCGAGGTACGGGGTCACCGCGGTGATGGTCGCGCCGGGGCCGAA
The DNA here is from genome assembly GCA_036788555.1 of Solirubrobacteraceae bacterium. Lineage (GTDB taxonomy): Bacteria > Actinomycetota > Thermoleophilia > Solirubrobacterales > Solirubrobacteraceae > Palsa-465. The sequence continues at coordinate 11,528 of DAIQND010000053.1, forward strand.
GGCAACCGACGAGCAGCTGGCGCAGCTGGTCGGCTTCCTGGTCTCCGAGGCCGGGGGCTACTTCAGCGGGTGCCGGGTGGAGCTCGGACGATGAGCCGGCGGGCGCTCGTGATCGGGGCGGCGGTGCTCTGCGGGGCCTGCGGCGGTGGACGGCGCGCGGCGAGCACCGTGCCGGCAAGCCCGCCGCCCAGGACGTGCGCGAGCGCCCCCGCGGCCCCGGCGAGCGTTCCGTCCGCCACCACCACGGCGCCGGCGCCGGCGCCCAGGCCGAGGCCGGCGCCGAGCCCGGGGTCGCTTCCCCAGACCGATCAACTGCCTTCGGCCGCCACCGCCCAGTTTCACGCCGAGATGGCCGCGCTCTGGGACGGCGTGGTCAACGACGACCTGGCCGACGCGCTGCCGGCGTTCTTCCCTGAGGGCGCCTACGTGCAGGTCAAGGGGATCAGCGATCCCCGAGCCGACTACACCGACCGGCTGCTGGGCGACTACAGGCTCGACCTGGGCGCGGCTCACGCGCTGCTCGGCGCCTCGGCGGCAGGCGCGCAGCTGCTGCGGGTGCAGGTCCCGCAAGGCTACGCCCATTGGGTAAGTCCCGGCGCCTGTTACAACACCGTCGGGTACTACGAGGTGCCCAACGCGCGGATGGTCTACCGCCAGGCGGGCCAGGTGCGCTCGTTCGGGATCGCCTCGATGATCTCCTGGCGGGGGGTGTGGTACGTCGTGCACCTGGGTGCGGTGCTGCGGGCGAGCGCGGCGGGGGTGGTGGACGATCCAAGCGCAGGACCCGGCGAATCGACCCCCTCATCCACCTGCTGATGGTCAGAGTTTTCTCAGCATCCGGATAAAGCCGGTGTGGGGATGTGTCGATGTTGAGGTCATGAGCGTACGGACCGCGGCAGCCGTCGAGCCAGCGGCTGATGAGCTCGCCTACCCCCGTGGCCTGACGCCGCCGTCGCAGCGCGGGCGCTCGGAGCGGCTGATCGGAGACGTGATCGTCGACCTCGGGTTCGCGCGGCGGGAGACGGTCGAGCGCGCGGTCAAGCTCGCCCGGGAGCAGGGTATGCCGACCGGCCGGATGCTGATGGAGATGGGCGCGCTCCGCCACGACCAGCTGGCCCGGGCGCTGTCTGAGCGCTTCGGCGTCGACTTCGTCGATCTCTCGGAGTTCGAGATCGACATGGGAGCCTGCAACCTGATACCGGTCGAGGTGGCCAAGCGCTACCAGGCGGTGCCGGTGGGCTTCCTGCCCGACCGCAGCGTCCTGCTGGCGATGGTCGACCCCAGCAATGTCCTCACGCTGGACGAGATCTCGATGATCACCGGGCGCCGGATCCGACCCGCCGCCGCGCCGGCCGAGGACGTGGCCGCGCTGCTCGGCCGGCTCAACCGCCTCGAGGAAGATGTCTCGGAGTTCGTCGACGAGGAGCCAGAGGTCGAGCTCACGCTGATCGAGGGACTCGACCAGGAGGCCCCGGTGATCAAGC
>DAIQND010000054.1:0-12935 GCA_036788555.1 Solirubrobacteraceae bacterium
GGGCCGGCGGGCGGGCCCGCTCGCCGAGGCGACCGATCCGGCTCATGCGCACCGATCGCCGCTCCTACAGCGTCCGCACGGCTACAGGTCTTACCTCGCGCTCGAGACGACCGCCGTCGTCCAGGAACGCTCCTCGTCTATCCGATCTCGCCGTCCCCGGGCCGCCGCGGCGAGCGCGAGGAGCGATAGGGCGGCGGGTCGGCGGCCCGCGCGGTCAGCCGCGCTCGAGCAGCACGCGGGGCGGCGGGTCGGCGGCCGGAGGGCCGCCGGTTCAGCGCGCACCCGGCCCGGGCTGGCCGAAGCTGGCTCCGGTGCCCCGTTCGACCGCGCGGACCGGGATGCCCCCGCGGGCGAGCGCGGCCTTGGCCTCGGCCACCGTGTGCTTGCCGTAGTGAAAGATCGACGCGCACAGAACGGCGTCTGCCCCGGCCTCGATCGCCGCCGCCAGGTGCTCGAGCTTCCCGGCACCCCCCGATGCGATCACCGGAACGCTGACTGCGTTGGCGACCGCGGAGGTCAGCTCGAGCTCGTAGCCGTCGGCGGTTCCGTCACGATCCATGCTGGTCAGCAGGATCTCCCCCGCGCCGCGCTCCACCGCCTCCCGCACCCACGCCACCGCGTCGCGACCCGTCGGCGTCCGGCCGCCGGCCAGATACGCCTCCCAACCTCCTCCGGCGCGCGCCTTGGCGTCGATCGCCAGCACCACGCACTGCGACCCAAAGGTTCCCGCCAGCTCATCGATCAGCGCAGGTCGCTCCAGCGCCGCCGAGTTGACCGACACCTTGTCGGCCCCGGCGTCAAGCACGGCCTGGGCGTCGGCCACCGAGCGGATTCCTCCCCCGATGGTGAACGGGATGAACACCTCTTCGGCGCTCCTCCGGGCCAGATCGACCACGGTGGCGCGCTTGTCGGAGGTGGCGGTGATATCGAGGAACACCAGCTCATCGGCGCCGGCCGCGTCGTAGCGGGCCGCCAGCTCCACCGGATCCCCCGCGTCGCGCAGGTCCAGGAATCCCACTCCCTTGACCACGCGTCCCGCGTCGACGTCGAGGCAGGGGATGACGCGCTTGTAGTGCACGGCGTCAGCGACCTTCCAGCGCCAGCTGGCCCTCGGCGATCGTGAGCCGGCGCTCGTACAGCGCGGTTCCGACGATCACCCCGGTCAGGTTGACCTGCCTGAGCTCGGCCACGGCCCGCAGATCCTCCACCGACCCGATCCCACCGGAGTAGACGAAGCTGCCGCGTACCGCCTGGGCGACCTGGCGGATCCCGTCGAGGTCGGGACCGGCGAGCCTCCCGTCGCGCTCGATGCTCGAATAGACGAAGCGGCGGACGCCGCGGCTCTGGAGACGCTGGACCGCGCCATCCACCGGAAGGTCCGTCTGCTCGCGCCAGCCCGCGCCCGCCAGGCGCCCATCGCGGGCATCGAGCGAGACCACCAGTCTGTCACCCAGCCGCGCCAGCGCTTCGTCGAGCAGGTCGAGATCCGCGTAGGCAGCGGTCCCGAGGATCACCCGCTGCACCCCGGCCCGCTCGAGGGCCTGCACCGCCTCGAGCGTCCGCACCCCTCCCCCGGCCTGAACCGGCACGCCGGCTCGCTGCGCGATCCTTTCCACATGCTCGAGGTTCGCCGGCGTACCGGTCCGGGCACCGTCGAGGTCGACGATGTGCAGCGCTCGCGCCCCTTCCTCCACCCAGCGCAGCGCCGCCTTGAGCGGATCCTCGTCGTAGATCGTCTGCTCGTCGAACTCGCCGCCGGCCAGCCGCACCGCCTTGCCGTCAAGGATGTCGACGGCTGCGATCAGGATCATGCCGGCGCGCCCGCGGCCGACCGGGCGCGGGCGCCCGCGCACACCGCCGCGAAGTTCGCCAGCAGCCGCAGCCCGTCCGCCGAGGACTTCTCGGGGTGAAACTGGACCCCGGCGACGACGCCGCGCTCGACGATCGTGGCGAACCGCTCGCCGTATTCGGTGCTTGCGGCCACATCGGCGCAGTCCCCCGGCCGAGCCGCGAACGAGTGCACGTGATAGAAGGCCGCGCCGCTCTCCGGCAGCCCGGAGCTCAGAACCGACGGACGCTCGAAGCGCACCTCGTTCCACCCGATGTGCGGCACGCGCAGACCGCCCGTATTCAGCGCTGTGACGCTCCCCGCCAGCAGCCCCAGCCCGGTCGTCGGCTGAAGCTCGCACGAGTGTTCGAAGAGCAACTGCATCCCCAGGCAGATTCCCAGCAGCGGGACGCCATCAGCCACACGCTCGCGGATCAGCTCGTCCAGCGCGACCGAGCGCAGGTTGCGCATCGCCAGCGGGAACGCCCCCACGCCGGGCAGCACGAGCCCGTCGGCGGCGCGCAACTCGTCGGGGCGGCTGGTCACGGTTGTCCTGGCTCCAACCCGCTCGAGCGCCTTCTGCACCGACCGGCGGTTGCCCATCCCGTAGTCGATCACGTCGATCCGCACCGGGGCCGAGCTCACACCAACGTCCCCTTGGTGCTCGGCACCCCACCGCTGCCCGGCTCGATCGCCGCCGCCAGTCGCAGCGCGCGCGCGAAAGCCTTGAATGCCGCCTCGATCATGTGATGAGCGTTGGTGCCGGCCTCGACCACGAGGTGCAGGGTCAGCTTTGCGTTGGTGGCCAGGGCACGAAAGAATTCCTCCACCAGTTCGTAGTCGAAGTTCCCGATCGTCCCCCGCGGCAGATCGGCCTGGAACGCCAGCAGCCCCCGGCCCGAGATGTCGATCGCGCAGGCGGCCCGCGACTCGTCCATCGGGACGGTAGCCGAGCCGAAACGCGTGATCCTCGCCCGGTCGCCCAGGGCGGTGTCGAGCGCCTGGCCGATGCAGATGCCCACGTCCTCGACGGTGTGGTGGGCGCCGGTCTGCAGGTCGCCGTCTGCCCGGACGTCGAGGTCGAGGCGTCCGTGGAGGGCGAGCAGGTCGAGCATGTGGTCGAGGAAGCCCACACCCGTGGAGCGCTCACCCCCTCCGCCGCCGTCGAGCGTCAGGTTCACGTGCACCTTTGTCTCGGCGGTCTCCCGGTCGATCTGCGCGGTCCGGCTCATCCGGGCTGATTGTCGCGGATGCGAGCTTCCATCGACCGGGCGTGGAGCTCAAAGCCCTCGGCGCGGGCCAGCGGCGCGGCGGTGCGCGCGAGGCCGTCCGCGTCGCGTATCCGCACCTCGGCCTGTGTGCGCACGAAGTGATCAGGGGTCAGTCCCGAGGCGAAGCGCGCCGCGCCGGCGGTCGGGAGGATGTGGTTGGACCCGGCGAGGTAGTCGCCAAACGCGGTAGCCGAGAGCTCGCCGACGAACACACAGCCGGCCCGGGTGACGCGTGGCGCCAGCGCCTCGGCGTGCGGGCCGATCAGCTCCAGGTGCTCGGGAGCGAACGTCTCGGCCAGTGCCAGCCCAGCTTCGCCATCGGCGAGCAGCACGGTTGCGGCGACCGCTCCGGTCTCGGCGGCGGGAGCCAACCGCTCGGCGACCGCGTCGAGCAGTTCCAACGACTCCGAGACGGCGATCACCAGCGTGCCCGGACCATGTTCGGCCTGCGCGAGCAGGTCGAGCGCCACCGGCTCGGGATCGGCGGCTGAGTCGGCGATCACCAGGAGATCGCTCGGCCCAGCGAACCCGTCGATCCCCACGACGCCTGAGAGCTGCCGCTTGGCCTCCTGCACGTACAGGCTGCCGGGCCCGACGATGACGTCCACCGGCTTGACCGATTCGGTGCCGAACGCGAGCGCCGCGATCGCCTGGGCGCCGCCCATCCGGTAGAGGACGTCCACCCCGGCGAGGCCGCACGCCCCCGCGATCACCGCGCTTAGCTCCCCATCCGGGCCTGGGGGAGCGCATACCGCAATCTCCCCCACTCCCGCCACCCGCGCCGGCGCCACGCCCATCGCCACGGTGCTCGGATACGGAGCGCGCCCGGAGGGTACGTAGACCGCCGCCCGGTGCACCGGGACCTCGCGCAGCCTGACAACGCGGTCGCCCAGCTCGATGGCCCTCGTCCCCGGCCGCCGCTCGAACCGCCCCACCCTCTCGACATTGGCGATCACCTCCTCGAGCGCGTGTCGGACATCGGCGTCGAGGCGCTGCGCGGCCGCTCGCAGCTGCTCGGCTTCAATCGCCAACGGTTTCGGATCGGCGCCGCGCGTGTCCAGCGCGCGGGTGTAGTCGAGCACCGCCGCGTCGCCGCCGTCGCGGACCCGGTCGATGATTTCGGCGACCGGCGCCGCGACCGACGCCGGTGCCGGGATCAGCTCTCGCAGCTGGGCGACCAGCGCGCGGGCGTCGCCGGTCAGACTGAGCCGCTCACATCGCATCGAGCCGCCCCAGAAGCTCGTCCACGGCGGCCGCCCGCAGCTTGTGCGCGACCGGGTTGGCGATCAGCCGTGCCGTGCAGCGGGCGATCTCCTCGCGGACCACCAGCCCGTTCTCACGCAGCGTCGTGCCGGTGGCGGTCAGGTCGACGATCCCTTCCGCCAGCCCGGTGAGCGGCGCCAGCTCGACCGAGCCCTTGACCTCGACGATTTCAGCCTGGCGTCCGGTCTGGAGGAAGTAGCGGGCGGCGATCCGCGGGTACTTGGTCGCGATCCGGACCACGCCGAGCCGCCGCAGCGCCTCGGCGGCGCGATCCTCGCCGGCCGCCGTGGCCAGCACCATCGTGCACGCTCCGTAGCCGAGCTCGGCCAGCTCATAGACCTCGCGTTCGGACTGCTCCAGCAGCACGTCCTTGCCGGTTATCCCGAGGTCGGCGGCCCCAGCCTCGACGTAGGTGGGCACGTCCGAGGGCCGCATCGTCACGATTCCCGCCTCAGCGAACAGCAGCCGGCGGTCGTTTGCCCGGACCTCGGCCGTGTCGATCCCGAGCCGGTCCAGAAGATCCAGGGTGTCGCCGAACAGCGCGCCCCGCGGGACGGCGATCCGCAAGCCGCTCACGCGCGACCCCCCCGCCGCCCCCGCTCCTCCCCCGTCAGCGCGATGTGGAGGCTCTCGACGTTCAGGGCGAAGCCCACCGCGGGCAACGGCCGTCCGAACGCCGCCAGCAGCTCGTCGTAGCGCCCGCCGCTGCCGATCGGCACGCCATGGGCCGGGTCGTAGACCTGGAACACCGCGCCGGTGTAGTAGCCGAGGCTGCGCACCAGGCCGAGGTCGAAGATCACCCGCGCCGCCACCTCGGGAGCCAGCAGCTGATGAACCGCGCGCATGCCCGTCGCCGCCCGCTCGAGCCGTCCTGACAGATCGGAGAGCACCTCGGGGCCGCCCCGGATCCGCGGCACGCGCAGGAGGAGCTCCGCGGCGTCGCCCGGAAGGTGGAGCTCCCCGATTTCGGCCTCGACGGTGACGAAGTCGCCGCGTGCCAGTGCCGGGAGGATCCGGTCGCGCTTCTCGGCCGGCACGTCAAAGCCGTCAAGCAGCTCGGGGTACAGCGAGGCGTCGCCGACACCGACGCGGTAGGTCTCGAGCCCGGCCGCGTCCAGCGCTCGGCAGAGGACGGTGAGGATCTCGGCGGTCCCGTCGGGTGCTGGCGCGCCCACGAGCTCCACGCCTGCCTGCAAGAGCTCCCGTGACTGGCCGCGCTGGGGACGCACGCCCCGGTAGGCGTGCGCGAAGTAGCACAGGCGAAACGGGGGCTCGGCGTGCGCGAAGCGGGTGCTGACGAGCCGCGCGATCGGGATCGTCATGTCAGGCCGCAGCACCAGCACGTGACCCTGTTCGTCGAACAGCCGGTAGGCCGGGCGGTTCGCCGATCCGGCGATCCGCGCCGGCCGGTCCTCGCGAACGAACGTCTCCTCGTATTCGAGCGCGGGTGTGTACACCTCCCCGTAGCCCGCCTGCTCGAACACGGTCCGGATGCGATCGGTCATCGCGCGCAGCTCGCGCATCTCGTCGGGCAGGACGTCTCGGGTTCCGCTTGGGATGCGGTCGACCATCTTCCCCCTGTCCGCGGGAGGGATCGTCAGAGCAGCGCCGGCACGTCGTCCAGCCGCTCGATCCGCGCGCCGAGCCCCCGCAGCCGCTCGTCGATGCGCTCGTAGCCCCGGTCGATATGCCGGACGTTGCCGATCTCCGTCACGCCGTCGGCGCACAGCGCGGCGATCAGCATCGCCATGCCGGCGCGGATATCGGGCGAGTCGACGCGCTGGCCGGTGAGGCTGCGGGGCCCCAGCACGATCGCGCGATGCGGGTCACAGATCGTGATCGCCGCGCCCATCAGCTGGAGCTTGTCGCAGAAGAACAGGCGGTTCTCGAACATCTTCTCGTAGATCACCACCGAGCCTTCGGCCTGCGTGGCGAGGGCCACGGCGATGCTGGTCAGGTCGGCGGGGAACGCCGGCCACGGCCCGTCCTCGACCTTGGGCATGTGCTCGCCGGCGTCGTTGCGGATCATCAGCTTCTGGTTGCCGGGGACGATGACATCCGAGCCCCGCACCTCGCTGCGCAGCCCGAGCCGCTCGAACACCAGGCGGACCATGCGCAGGTCCTCGGGCACCGTGTCCTTGACCACCAGCTCGCCGCCGGTGACCCCGGCCAGGGCCATGAACGAGCCGATCTCGATGTGGTCGGGAGCGATCGTGTGCGTGCACCCGCGCAGGCTGCCGGTGCCGTGAACCGTTATCACGTTGGAGCCGATGCCGTCGATCGGCGCGCCCATCGAGACCAGCATCCGCGCCAGGTCCTGCACGTGGGGCTCGCAGGCGGCATTGCGGATGACCGTCGGGCCGCGGGTCAGCGCGGCGGCCATCAGCGCATTCTCGGTTGCCATCACCGAGGGCTCATCCATCAGAAAGTCGCACGGCCGCAGGCCGAGCGGAGCCTCGAGGCGGATCTCGTCGCGCCCGTGCTCGACGCTCGCCCCCAGCGCGCGGAACGCGTCCAGGTGGGGGTCGAGCCGCCGGCGACCGATCACGTCGCCTCCGGGCGGGGGCATGCGCACCCGTCCGAAGCGCGCCAGCAGCGGCCCGGCGACCAGGAACGAGGCGCGGATCAGCTCCGCCACGCCGGCGTCAACCGAGCAGCCATCCTCGACCTCGGAGGCATCGACCGACACCTCGCTGGGTCCGCGCCACGCCACCCTCGCCCCAAGCCCCTCCAGCAGCATCAGCATCGCCTCGACGTCGCGGATGCGCGGGACGTTGTGGAGCGTGACCTCGTCGCTCGTGAGCAGGCACGCGGCGAGGATCGGCAGGGCGCCGTTCTTGTTGCCGGCGGGGACGATCGTGCCTGACAGCGGCACCCCGCCCTCGATCACAAACTTCTCCATACCGCTGGGCAGACTAGCTCGTGTCCCGGCGCGGCGCGGCGAGTCCCGGCGGCCCCAGCTCGCGGGATCCGGCGATGTCAGGCGCTCAGGTACGGTAACCGCCATGCCTAGTGATGTTTCGCGAAAGGACGCCTGGAACCTGCTCACCGAATGGGTCAGCTCACCTTCGCTGCGCCGCCACGCGCTCGCCGTCGAGACCAGCATGCGCGCCTATGCTCCGCGCTTCGACGGGGACGTCGAGCTGTGGGGGGCCACCGGCCTCCTGCACGACCTCGACTACGAGCGCCACCCGAACCTCGACGACGGCCATCCGCGCTACGCGATCAAGGAGCTCGAGCGCCTCGACTACCCGCCGGAGCTCGTCCGGGCGATCGCCTCCCACGCCGACTTCATGGGCGTCCCACGTGAGACACCGATGGAAAAGGCGCTCTTCGCCGTCGACGAGCTATCCGGCTTCCTGCTCGCCTGCGCCTACGTCCGGCCCGAGGGGCTGTCGGGGATGACGCCGAAGTCTGTCAAGAAGAAGCTGAAGCAGCCGAGCTTCGCTGCCGCCGTGAACCGCGAGGAGCTGCGCCACGGCGCCGAGGAGCTCGGCGTCGACTTCGACGAGCATCTGGCGTTCACGATCGACGCGCTGGGAGCGCGCGGCGACGAGCTGCTGGGGGCGGAGGCGGGCCGCTAGCCCGGCGGCTCCCGGGAGACGGCCTCGGCGCCGCTCACCACGCCCAGCGTCTCGACCAGGCGGGCCAGCTCGATCACGCGACGCACCGGACCCTGATCGCAGATCACCGACAGGCTTCGCGACGAGCGGTCCAACCGGCGGCGAGCGTTCAGCAGGATCTGCAGCCCCGCCGAGTCGATGAACTCCACCTGGCGCAGGTCGAGCACCACGTCATTCGGTGAGCTGCGGATCACCGCGCCCAGCTGCGAGGCGAGCCTCGGCGCGGTGAGGATGTCCAGCTCGCCCTCGACCTCGACGAGCACCTCGTCGGCGGCTGGGCGTGCGGAGAACTGAAGCCGCGCCGGACCCGCCGGCCGTAGCTCTTGGCGCAGCTGGGTCTCTGCATCATCCGAGGCGCGCCGAGATCGATCCACAGGCGTTTTCTGCCCGCACGCCGCGCCCCCCGAAACGGCGCGGGGTTCGTTAGCCAACGCGTTCGATCCAACCGGCTGTGGGGCGGACCGAGTCCAGGACGGATCCCCGTTATCGTGGCTCCGTGGCCGAGTCACTGACGATCATCGTCCTCGAGGGCGACCAGACCGGCCAGGAACTGCTCGAGCAGGCGCTGCGGCTGCTGGACCCGGACGTGCTGGGGCTGGACATCGAGCTCGCGCGGTTCGACCTGTCGCTTGAGAACCGACGCGTGACCGCCAACGGCGTGGTCAGCCGGGCGGCGGTCGCGATGCGCGACGCCGGTCTGGGGCTCAAGGCGGCGACGATCACGCCGGAGGGAGGCGACGACGTCGGCTCGCCCAATCGCATTCTCCGTGAGGAGGTCGACGGCAAGGTGATCGTCAGGACCGGCCGCAGGCTCCCGGGCGTCAACCCGATCGCGGGCGTCCACCACCCGATCTCGGTCGTGCGCATGGCCGTGGATGATGCCTACGGCGCCGAGCAGTGGCGCGATGGCCCGGCGGGGGATCCGGCCGAGACGGCGTACCGGACCGAGAAGGTGACCCGATCGACGTGCCGCGCGGTTTCGGAGTACGCGTTCCGGACCGCCGCCGCAATGAACGCGCGGGTCTACGGCGGCCCCAAGTGGACCGTGTCTCCGATCTACGAAGGGATGCTCAAAGAGGAGCTCGACGCCGCCGCCGCGCGCCACCCCGATGTGGAGTACCGCCCGGTTCTGATCGATGCGGTCTACGCGGGCCTGCTCTCGGGCGCCGCGGATGCGCCGCTGGTGATCCCCGCGCTGAACCGCGACGGCGATTGCCTGTCTGACCTGGTGCTGCCGATGTTCGGGTCGATCGCCGGCTCCGAATCCGTGCTCCTGTCCTTCGACGAGGACTACGGGACGAAGGTGGTGATGGCCGAGGCGCCACACGGCACCGCTCCAGCGCTGGAGGGCAAGGATCTCGCCAATCCGCTGGCGATGATCCTGGCCTGCGGGGCCGTGCTGCGCCACGCCGCCGAGCACCACGGTGCGGCGGCCGACCGAGCCGCGCGAGCGATATACGAGTCGGCACTTGAGACGGTGGCCGCTGGGACCAAGACGCCCGATCTGGGCGGCCACGCGGGGACCACCGAATTCACCGACGCGGTGCTCGACCGGGTGCGGACCAAGCTCGAGGTGTGGTCGTCGCTCTAGCGGTTGGATGCCGCCGTCGGCGGCGTGCAAGATCCCGTGCAGAGAGGCGCTTCCGTCCGACCCGCTTTTTAGGCTGCCGAACATATGTTCCAGAGACCTTCTCGGGCCCTGCAAGCGCTGCTGAGCCTCGTCGACGACGTGCTCGCTGACCCGTTCGACGAAGAGCCCCCACCCCACCCTCACCGCCGCCCCCTGGTCAATCCGCGGGCGCGCCGCCCCGGCTCGGTTTCCGCCCGGCCGGCGCACTGCATAACGCCGCTGCGCCGCCGGCCGGCCGGCGGCTACCGGTCGAGCTCGCCCAGGAGCTCGGCGGTCACGCCAAAGCCGAGCTAAAATTTTCATGACTCTCGTCGCTCGTTCACAGGCCGGGACGGCCGTCGCGCTATAAACGCCTACGGCGCCGGATAGGCGTCGGATCCCGGCGCGTCTGCTGGGTCGAGCAGACGCCGCCGGCCACTCGCATCGACCAACCGGACTCTCATGCTCAACCTCGCCCGCTGGTGCATCCGACATCGCCGTCTGGTCGTCCTCGGCTGGATCGCGATCGCCGTCGTGACGACCGCGATCGCCAGCGCCGCCGGCCGTCAGTACGCAACCAACTTCAGCCTGCCGGGAACCGAGTCCCAGCGCGCCCAGGACCTCCTCAACCACGAGTTCCCCTCCCAGGGCGGAGACCTGGACACGATCGTGTTTCACACCGCGGACGGCTCGATCGAATCGCCGACGGTCCGGGCGGCGATCGAGCCGCTGCTGGAGCGCGCGGCGGCGATGCCCCACGTGGTCGGGGTGGTGAGCCCGTACAGCGCCCGGGGCGCGTATGAGATCTCGCGCGATCGACGGACTGCGTTCGCCACGCTCATCTACGACAAGCGCGCGAACGAGCTTCCCGACACCACCGGCAAGCCGGTCCTGGCCGCGGTCAACGCCGTGAAGGTCCCGGGGCTCGACCTCGCCGCCGGCGGACAGGTGATCGAGCAGGCGGAGGGCTTCAGCATCGGCCCCGCCACCGCGGTCGGCGCGGTCGCGGCGCTGGTGATCCTCCTGATGACCTTTGGATCGCTGCTGGCCGCTGGACTGCCGCTGATCACCGCCGCGTTCGGCCTGATCACCGGCGTGGCGCTGATCGGGCTGGCGACCCACGTCACCAGCATGTCGAACGTGGCTCCCGAGCTGGCGCTGATGATCGGGCTCGGGGTCGGTGTCGACTACGCCCTGTTCATCGTGACGCGGTTCCGCGAGAGCTACGGCCGGATGGGTCAAAATCACGCCGCGGTCATCGAGGCGATGGATACGTCAGGCCGCGCGATCCTGCTCGCCGGCACGACGGTGGTGATCGCGTTGCTCGGGATGTTTGCCACCGGCGTGACCTTCATGTACGGGCTGGCGATCGCTTCGGTGCTGGCGGTGCTGCTGACGATGCTGGCCTCGCTCACCGTGCTGCCAGCGCTGCTGTCTCGTTTCGGCGACCGGATCGCCCGGCCGGGCCCGCTGGCCCGGCGGCGTCTGGCCGCGGCCACCATGTCCAACGGCCCCGGTTCGGGGCCATCTGGAGCGTTGGCGTCCGAGCAGTCGTTCTGGCGCCGCTGGAGCCGGCTCATCCAAGATCGCCCGTGGCCACTGATGCTGGTGGCGCTGGCGCTGATGGTCGCCATCCTGCTCCCGGTCACCTCGCTTCGACTCGATAACAGCGACGCCGGGAACGACCCGACGAATACCAGCACCTACAGGGCGTTCAACCTCGTCGCGCGCGGCTTCGGACCCGGGTTCAACGGACCGCTCGCAATCGTGGCACCGCTGTCGCATCCCGGCGACAGCGCCGCACTTCCGGCGCTGCGGGCGGCGGTGGCGCGGACACCGGGCGTGGTCGCCGTGACCCCGCCCCAGGTGAGCCTGTCCGGCAAGGTGGCGGTGCTGCGGGCGTATCCGTCCTCGGCACCGCAGGCGGCGGCGACGACCAGCCTGGTCAACACCCTGCGCCATCGGGTGCTGCCGCCGCTCGAGCGGCGGACCGGGATGTCGGTGCTCGTCGGCGGCTTCACGGCCGGCTCTATCGACTTCGCGGGCGTGCTGTCCAGCAAGCTCCCGCTGTTCATCGCCATCGTCGTGGTCCTCTCGGCCCTGCTGCTGTTCGTGATGTTCCGCTCGCTGGTGATTCCGCTGCAGGCGGCGGCGATGAACCTGCTGAGCATCGGTGGCGCGCTCGGTGCCACGGTCGCCGTCTTCCAGTTGGGATGGCTGTCGAACCTGCTCGGCGTCCAGAAGGGACCGGTTGAGGCGTGGATCCCGGTCCTCATGTTCGCCGTCGTGTTCGGGCTCTCGATGGATTACGAGGTGTTCCTGATCTCCCGGGTACGCGAGGAGTGGGTGCGTCGCGGGGACGCCTCGCGCGCGGTGATCGACGGCATCGCCTTCACCGGCCGCGTCATCACCGCGGCGGCGGCGATCATGGTGTGCGTGTTTTTCTCCTTCATGCTCGGCGACGAGCGCTCGATCAAGGAGTTCGGCTTCGGCCTGGGAATCGCGGTGTTCCTCGACGCGCTCATCGTTCGCTGCGTGCTGCTCCCGGCGGTGCTCGAGCTTCTGGGCGGCCTGACCTGGAAGCTTCCCCACTGGATCGATGCCCGCCTCCCCCACGTTGCCATCGAGGGTCACTCGGCTCGCGAGGTGCTCGAGCCGCCGGACCTTGCGCTCGAGGATGTGGCGCCGGCCGAGGCGACCCCGGCCGGGCGGTAGCCGAGCCCACCCCCGGCGGCTGAACGCCGCAGCCGGCGCGTATGGGCACCATCTGAGGCCGCCGGATCGGCCGCGGGGATCACGCGAGCGCGGTGAAGAGCGCGATCAGCCCGTCGGGCTGTCCGGTGGTCGTCGTCGATCCGGAGCTCGCCACTGCGAAAATCACGACGAGAAAGGTCCCCAGCCCCAGGACCACAGAGATCACGAGCAGCGCGAACACCTGCGGATTTGCGCGAAGGAACCTGAGCACGGGATGCATGACAGGCATTGTCCCATGGCAAAGGCCGCCCCGCTGGGGCGGCCTTTGCGAAGAAAAAGCGGCGGCGACCTACTCTCCCAGGCCCTTGCGAGCCAAGTACCATCGGCGCTGAGGGGCTTAACTGCTCTGTTCGGAATGGGAAGAGGTGTTTCCCCCTCGCCATAGCCACCGCAAACCGGCAGAGACCGCGCCTCACCGCGGACCTTCAAAACTACACAGCGCCAATGCACGGATATCAAGTATCCGTCAAGCCCTCGACCCATTAGTACCGGTCTCCTACGGATGTCACCATCCTTCCAGATCCGGCCTATCAACCTGGTGATCTTCCAGGGGTCTTACTCCCTCAAGGGGATGGGAGAGCTCATCT
>DAIQND010000055.1:0-12908 GCA_036788555.1 Solirubrobacteraceae bacterium
GACATCGACGAGGCGATCAAGATGGGCGACAAGATCGCGATCCTGCGCGAGGGCGGCCGGCTGGCCCAGTACGACGCGCCGGCCGAGATCCTGATGAACCCAGCCGACGAGTTCGTCGCCGCGTTCGTCGGGGCCGACCGGGCGCTCAAGCGACTCGGTCTCGAGACGCTGGCCGAGGTGCGACTGCCGGCTAGCGACGGCGCGAGCCCGGCCGGCACGGTGCTCCAGACAGCGACGGTGCGCGACGCGCTCTCGCAGTTGCTGGCGTCGGGAGGCCGGCCGCTGGGCGTGGTGGACGCAGACGGGCGGGAGGTCGGTCGCGTCACGCTCGAGCTGTTCGCCGAGGTGCTTAGATGACGCCGCCCCTGGCCGCCTCCGGGCCCGTCATCCCCAACTTCGGCGGGACGCCGTCCTCCTACGCGTGTGAGCGAGCCAACCATCTGTTCTGCGGAGGCTGGGTGTCGCAGAACTGGTCAAGCGTCCTGTGGCCGGCGCTGCGCCAGCACATCGTGCTGACGCTGATCGCCGTGGCGATCGGATTCGCGATCTCGACCACCGTGGCGTTGATCGCCTACCGTCGTGGCTGGCTCGAGCGCCCGGTGCTGATCGTCACCTCCATCCTCTACACGATCCCGTCGCTCGCCCTGTTCGAGCTGCTCGCGCCGAGCTTCGGGCTCAGCCGACTGACCGCCGAGGTGGCGCTCGTGTCCTACACGCTGCTGATCCTGTTCCGCAACACGCTCACCGGGCTGCGGGAGGTGCCGGCCGAGGTCAAGGACGCCGCCGCCGGGATGGGGATGGGCCCGATGCAATCGCTGCTGCGGGTGGAGCTACCGCTGGCCGCGCCGGCCATCATCGCCGGGCTGCGGATCGCCACTGTGACGGTCATCTCGCTGGCCACGGTCGCAGCGCTGATCGACAACGAGGGCCTGGGGGTCCCGATCCTCACCGCGATCTCCAACGAGGTGTTCAAGACCGAGCTGATCACCGCGGGGGCGATGGCGGTGGCGCTGGCGCTGACCGCCGACGGGCTGCTGGTCCTCGCCCAGCGCCGGCTGACCCCGTGGACTCGACGCCCGGGGCGGCGATGAGCGACTTCTCGCAGGCCTTTCAGTTCATCGGCCGCAACGGCCAGGTCCCGGGGGCGCCGCACCTTCCGACGCTGGTCCACCTGACCTTGGGCACGGTCGAGATTTCCGCCCTCGGCGTCGGCATCTCGGTGGCCATCGCGTTGCCGATCGGGTTGTGGCTCGGGCACATCCACCGCGGATCGTTCGTCGCCATCAACCTCGGCAACATCTGGCGCTCGCTGCCCAGCCTCGCGGTCCTGGCGATCGGCGTGGCGTTCCTGGGGCTCGGGCTGCGCAACGTCGAGCTGGCGCTGGTGGTGCTGGCCGTGCCGCCGATCATCACCAACGCCTACGTGGCGATCGAGGGCGTCGACCGTGACGTGGTCGACGCCGCACGCGGAGTGGGCCTGACCGAGTGGCAGATCCTGCGCCGGGTCGAGCTGCCGCTGGGCATCCCGCTGATCTTCGCCGGGATCCGTACCGCGGCGCTGTTCGTTGTCTCGACGACGACGATCGCCGCGCTCACGGGGTACAGCGGCAGCCTGGGCGACATCATCAACAACGAGACCAGCTATCGCCTCTCGGGCGTGCTGGGGGCGGCGATCGTGATCGCGGCGCTGGCACTGGCGGTGGAGGCGCTGCTGGCCTCGCTGCAGCGGGCACTGACCCCGCGGGGACTGAAGCTGGGTGAGCGGGCGGAGGTCCCGAGCGCGCTCGCGCCGCTGGTCACCGAGCCCGAGCCCGCCTGACGAACTGCATCCACCCACCTACACCCGATGGGAGTGACATGACCAGAACGCTGAAGAGCACCGCCACGATGCTGCTGGCGGCGATCGCCGTGGCGGCGTGTGGGAGCTCGTCTTCGAGCTCCAGCAAGACGAGCTCGACCACCACCGCCGCCACCACCACTACCGCGAGCAGCGGCCCTGGAGCCGGGAAGCCCGCCGTCACCATCGGCGACAAGAACTTCACCGAGGAGTACATCCTGGGAGAGCTTTACGCCGAGGCGCTCCAGGCCAAGGGCTACAAGGTGACGCTGAAGGGAAATATCGGCTCCTCGGAGATCACCTACAAGGCGCTTCAGTCGGGCCAGATCGACATGTATCCGGAGTACACCGGGACGCTGCTGACGGCAATCGCCGGCAGCACCACCCCGCCGCACAGCGCCACGCAGGCCTACGACGAGGCCAAGGCATACGTCGAGAAGCAGGGCTTCACGCTGCTGGATCCCACGCCGTTCTATGACTCCGACGCGCTGGGGACGCTGAAGTCGTTCGCCAGCAAGAACCACCTGAGCACCATCTCGGATCTGGCGAAGCTGGGGAAGTCGCTCAAGCTCGGCGGGGCGCCGGAGTTCGCCACCCGCTTCGAGGGGCTGCTCGGCCTCAAGCAGGAGTACGGGATCAACCCGACGTTCGTGCCGCTGGCCATCGGGCTGACCTACACCGCGCTTGACAGCGGCAAGGTCCAGGTCTCCGACGTGTTCACCACCGACCCGCAGCTGACCACGGGCAAGTACACGATCCTGTCTGACCCCAAGAAGGTCTTCGGCTTCCAGAACGTCGCGCCGGTGGTCAAGCAGAGCGTGCTGAGCGCCGAGGGGTCAGCGTTCGCCGACACGATCAACAAGGTCAGCGCGTTGCTGACGATCCCGGCGATTCAGAAGATGAACGCGGCGGTGGCGCTCGACCAGCAGTCACCCGCCAACGTGGCGCACGAGTTCCTCTCGGCCAACGGACTGTTGTAGAAGGCTACGCTCAAGGGCGAGAGAGATGACTGAGCGACCCCCGCAACGGCGCATCCTGCACGAGGCGGCGCACAAGGCGGACGTCGATCTCCTGGTCGAGGGCGGGGAGGACCTGCGTCCGGCGCGACGGGCGGCCCAGCGGCGAGCCTTCAACGAGGCCGCTCATAAGCTCGGCTACTGGGGCCCGCCGGCGTCGGACGGCGATGAGCGCCCGAAGACCGAGGCCGCCGAGCGCCGGTTTGCCGAGCTGGCCGACTACCACCGCGACGTGATCGCCAATGCGAGCAGAGCGGTGCTGGCGCTGGGCGCGCTGGGGGTCGTCTACGGCGACATCGGGACCAGCCCGCTGTACACCGATCAGGCGATCTTCACCAACTACCGCGCGACGCGGGTGGTGGAGGCGAGCACCGTCTTCGGCGCCGCGTCGCTGATCTTCTGGGCGTTGATGGTGGTGGTCTCGATCAAGTACGCCGGGTTCATCATGCGCGCCCACAACCGGGGTGACGGGGGGATAATGGCGCTGACGGCGCTGCTGCACCGCAGCCGCGTGGCCCATGGGACGCTGCTGGTCACCCTGGGGATCTTCGGCGCGGCGCTGTTCTTCGGCGACGGGATCATCACCCCGGCGGTCTCCGTGCTCGGCGCGGTGGGTGGCGTGTCGGTCGCCTCGACCGCGCTGACCCACCTCGTGGTTCCGATCGCGCTGGCGATCCTGATCGCCCTGTTCGTGCTGCAGCGATTCGGCTCGGGCACGATCGGGTGGCTGTTCGGGCCGGTGATGCTCATCTGGTTTGCCGTGATCGCGGGGTTCGGCGTCAGGCAGGTGGCGGGCGACCCCGGCGTGTTCCGGGCCCTCTCGCCGAGCTACGCCGTCCAATTCTTCATCGACCACGGGACCAGCGGCTATCTCGTGCTGGGCGGGGTGGTGCTGGCGGTGACCGGTGCCGAGGCGCTGTACGCCGACCGGGGCCACTTCGGCGCCGGGCCGATCCGGATGGGCTGGTTCCTGGTCGTCCTGCCGGCGCTGGTGCTCAACTACCTGGGGCAGGGCGTATGGATCCTGCACCATCCGCGCGCCACACATCCCGCCAGCACGTTCAACCCGTTCTTCCAGATGCTCCCGCACGCGGCGCTCTGGCCGATGGTCGCGCTGGCCACGATCGCCACGGTGATCGCGTCCCAGGCGGTGATCTCCGGCACCTTCTCGGTCGCCCGCCAGGCGGTACAGCTGGGGTTCCTGCCGCGGCTGAAGGTGATGCACACCTCGCAGGGCGTGGAGGGCCAGATCTACGTGCCGATCGTCAACTGGGCGCTGTGCGTCGGCGTCGTGGCGCTGACGCTGTACTTCCGCAACGCCAACAGCCTGACCGACATCTACGGCGTCGCCGTCACCGCGACCTTCATCCTCAACACGATCCTGTTCCTGGCCGTGGCCCGGCTGCTGTGGGGAACGACCAGGCGCAGGCTCATCCCGATCGCCGTGCTGTTTTTGACCGTCGAGGTGGCGTTCTTCAGCTCCAACATCGCCAAGGTCGAGAACGGGGCCTGGCTGTCGCTGGCGATCGGGCTGATCCTGGCGCTGATCATGATCAACTGGCGCCGCGGCCAGGTGGTGGTGACGCGCAACCGCATCGCCCAGGAGGGATCACTGAGCGAGTTCCTGGCCGGCCTGCCGAAGCTCAAGCCGGCGCTGGTGCGGGTGCCCGGCGTCGCCGTCTTCCTGAACCCCTCGAGTGAGACCACGCCGCTGGCTCTGCGCGCCGAGGTCGAGCACAACCACACGCTGCACGAGAAGGTCGTCATCGCGTCGGTCGACACCGTCAGCCTGCCGCACGTCGACCAGCTCGACCGCTTCACGGTGGAGCGCCTCGGCCACGGGCTGTTCAAGATCTTCCACGTGACCATCCGGGTCGGTTACCACGACCGGCTCGATGTCCCGGAGTCGCTGCGGATGGCGCGCAAGCAGGGCCTGCTCGAACGCAGCCTCGACCTGGAACACGCCTCCTACTTCGTCTCCCGCATCGCCATCACCCCGACCCCTGCCCCGCTGTGGCGGAGCGTCGCCAAGAAGCTGTTCATCCTGATGGCCCGCAACGCCGCGAGCCCGATCGACCACTTCGGCCTCCCCGGCGACCGCACGGTGCTGATGGGCGCTCAGGTGAAGGTCTGAGCGGCAGGGATCTCTTGCAGGACTCGCGCCCGGCGGGGCGAAACGCAGAGCATGCTGCTCAAATCCCGCACCCCCCGCATCGAGAAGTGCACCGCTGAGGCCACGGAGGGCTTTCACCACCTCGACCCCAGCGCGCTCTCGGTTCTGCGCTGGCTGAAGGTCAACCGGATCGAGTTCGTGCTCGTTGGCGCGGTGGCCGCCGCGATTCGTGGCCAGGCCTCGGAGGCCGGGCCGGTGGCGATCGCGCCTGCGCCATACCGCCGTAATCTCGAGCGTCTGGCGCACGCACTGGAGCGCTCGCGCGCCAGCCTGCGGCTGGATGAGACGACCGGGGTCAACGGCGGGGCGGATACGGCTCCCGCCAAGCTCACGGCCGAGCACTTGGCGGCGCCGCAGGTGTGGATGCTGCGCTGCGGCTCACACGCTCTGGATATCGAGGGTCAGATTCGTGGCTCTGCGGGCTACCAGGAGCTCCTCTACGAAGCATCCGGGTTCGAGCCTGCCGCCGGTCTCCGGGTCGAGGTCGCCTCGCCCGAGGATATCGAGCGCCACGCCCACATCCGGCGGACCGGTTCCGAGCCCGAGATCCGCATCATCCGAAACGTTCCCGCCTGAGCCGCTGGCGCCAGGCGGGTCCCGGGCCGCGGGCCGTGGCGCCCGCCGGCCCTTGCGGCCCCACCGCGATTCCGAGCCGCCGCGACAGTTCGCCGGCGCTGATGTGCCCGGCATCGAACTGGGTGAGCGCCGATCGCGCGGCCTCGGGAGTCAGCGACCGTTTCGACGGCGGCGGAACAGCGCGTACCCGGCGCCAGCCGCGGCCACCAGCGGCAACTCCACGAGCCCGACCGCCGCCGTCGCGGCGAGGCCGACGTAGACGGCCGCGTCACGGCCTGCGTCCTTCCGCGCCTGGACTCTGGCCTCGGCGTAAATGTCCTCAGCCTCTTCCCGCGTACGTGCGGCAGCTTTTTCGGCGAACTGGCGTGCATCGTCCAGGACGCGCCCCGCCGATTCGCCGGCGCCGGCAACAGCCTCAGTGGGGGTTGGTGCCATTCGACTCTCCTATGTGGGTGAAAGGTTCAGGCGATCTCCGGCCGAAAGACCGCGACTGACCGCCAGCGAGCTAAGTATCGCGCCGACGCACAACAAGCCGCCAGTCGGCGTCGGCAGCGCGAGGCCAAAGAACCGCTTCAGCGGCGGGAGCGTCTGGGCCGCCGCGAGAAATCCCGCCGAGCCGGCGACCGCCCCCACGACCTCCGGGCTGAGCCGCCCCTCGGACTGCCCGAGGTCGAGGGTTTGTGCGAGCTGGCTCGCCACGACGCTGGTGAACGCCACCGCGCGCCGCCGGGCCGGGTCGGCGGCGCGGAAGCTGAGCGCGTAGGCGGCGAAGCTGGGAATCGCGGTGGCCAAACCGCGGATCATGATCCCGCGCCGCAGCGGCGCGTCGAGCGCCGCCGTTCCCTCGCGAGACAGCCCCGCCAGATCCCGATGCTCGGGCTCCTGGACGGCGACCGACAGGGCGGGGAGGACGTCGGTCACCAGGTTGACCGCCAGCACCTGCCGCGTCGTCAGCGGTGGCGCCAGGCCGCTCACGCCCGCAGCGATCATCAGCCCCAGCTCGCCGAGGTTGCCCCCCAGCAGCAGGGCGAGCGCCCGGCGGATGTTGTGCCAGAAGCCGCGGCCCTCCACGAACGTCTCGACGAGGGTGGCGAAGTCGTCATCGGCCAGCACCAGGTCGGCTGCCTCCCGGGCCACGTCGGTTCCTCCACGTCCCATTGCCACTCCGACGTCGGCGAGGCGCAGGGCAGGGGCGTCGTTGACGCCGTCCCCCGTCATCGCCACCACGTGTCCGCCGCGCTGGAGGGCCTCGACGATCCGGAGCTTGTCGAGCGGGGAGATGCGGGCGATCACGCGCGTGCGCTCGAGCCGACGGCCGAGCTCCTCCTCGCCCAGCGACGCCAGCTCATCTCCCGTCAGCAGCTCCGCGCCGTCGCGCGTGAGCCCGGCCTCGCGGGCGATCGCCTGGGCGGTTGCCGGGTGGTCGCCGGTGAGCATCATCACCCGCACGCCGGCGGTCTCGCAGCGCTGCACCGCTGCTCTGACACCCGGGCGCAGCGGGTCGCTGATCCCCACGAAGCCGAGCGCCGTCAGCTCCTGTGGATCGTCGATCGACGCCCCGGCGGCGCTCTCGGCCACCATCAGCACGCGAAGTCCCTGGCCCGACAGCCGCTCGACCGCGTCGAGCAGCGACTCGCGTCCCCGGGCGCTCAGCGGTTCATCGCGCCCGTTGCGCCGAATCGCCGTGCACCGCGAGGCCAGCACCTCGCCGGCTCCCTTTACGAACAGGCGACCCCCGGCGAGTGTGGCGTGAAAACCGCGGGAGGGCTCAAATGGCTGCTCGTCCTCGCGGGCCAGGTCGCGCATCGCGGTCAGGCCCGCGCGCTCGGCGCCGGCGATCACCGCCACGTCGGTGGGATGGGCGGCCAGCGCCGGAGCGTTCGGAGGCGGACTCGCGAGGGCGGCCGCCTCGAGGATCGGGCGCAGGGTGTCGCTGAGCTGTTCCGGCGCGGCGTACTCACCGGTGGGGTCGCTGACGCAGGTCAGCGCTGGATGTCCTTCGGTCAGGGTGCCGGTCTTGTCCGTGCAGGCAACGTCGACCCGGCCGAGCGCTTCAACCGCGGCCAGGCGCCGCACCAGCGCGTTGCGCGAGGCCAGCCGGCGGGCGACCGCAGCCTGCGACACGCCGGCCAGCAAGGGAAGCCCCTCCGGCACGGCGCCGATCGCGACGCTGGCGCCGAGGGCCAGCTGGGGTACGAGCGGGCGCCCCCAGAGAACTCCACCCAGCGTGACCAGCAGGCCGCCCCCGACGATAAACGGAAGACCCTCGCTGAACATCTGGCTGAGCCGCTGGCCGAGCGGACTGGACCGCGTCTCCTCGAGGGCCACGGCGGCCGCCGTGGCGCCCATCCGCGTGCCTCGTCCGACGGCCACCACCAGCGCGCGGGCGGTGCCGACGGTGACATCGGTTCCCTCGAGCACGATCCGGTGTGACTCGGTTCCGCCGGTGGCGAGCTTCTCGACCGGAATCGACTCTCCGGTTAGGGCCGCCTCGTCAACCTCGAGCTCGTCGGCCTCGAGCAGCCGCGCGTCGGCCGGCACCCGATCGCCGGAGCCGAGGACGATCACATCCCCCGGGACCAGTGCATCGGCGTCGACGCTCGTCAGCCTGCCGTCGCGGATGACCTTGGCGGTTCGGGCGCTCATCTGCTCGAGCGCGTCGGCCGCCCGGCCCGCCTGGCGCTCCTGCCACACACCGACCGCGGTGTTGGCGGCGATCACCGCCGCGATCATCGCCACGTCGCCGACCGCGCCCAGCGCCAGCGAGACCACCGCCCCGCCACCCAGGATCGCGTTGAGGGGGGAGTTCAGCTGCTCGAGGACCGATCCCGCCAGCTCGCTCCCCTGCCGCCTGTCACCGGGAGCTCGCACGCGCGCCTGCACCTCGCCCTCGGTGAGCCCGTCGGCGCGGCTGCGCAGCGCCGCGAGCGCGTCCTCCGCCGACATACGGCCGAAGCGCTCGGGCTCGGGGTCCGATAGGCGCTCGGTGACCGACCGCGAGCGCGCCCCGCCGCGGAGGCGCACGTAGCCGGCGCCGATCGCCGCCAGCGCCCCGACGTAGGTCGCCTGCGAGGCGCGCTCAAAGCGCGGATTGCCGCCCAGCCCCCATGCGCCTCCGGCGAGGTTCGACGCTGTGGATGCGAGCACCGAGTCGCGCACCGCTGCGTCGCGCCGGGCTCCGGCCTCGATGATCGCCGCCACGCTGGAGAGATCGGGCGCCAGCAGATCGGCGCGCGCCGCAAAGTGACCGCTGCGACCTGAGGTGAGCCCGATCGCGAGGTCGCACTCGGCAAATTCGGGGCCCGCGTGGCTGCGGTCGCTTACCACCGCCACCACACCTCCGGTCGCCTGGACGTCCCGCACGCGATCAAGCGCGTCGCCGTCGACCTCGGGGACGCCGAACTCGGCACCGAGCGCGGCCGCGTGGGGCGCGGCATGCGCAACCACCTCGACCGGGACGCGGTGGTGCCGGCACCTGTCAAGCAGCTGCTCGAGCCCCGGGGCAGGGGCAAGTCGCAGGGCGATCATCCCCACCGTCTCGCGTAGCCGGGCCCGACGGAGTTCCAGCACGTACCGCGCTGACGTTTGAGCGGAGGTGGGACCGAGGAGCCAGCGCTCGCCCTCGATCTCGGCGCTCGCCACTCGCCCGTCGAACGTGCCGTCGACCGCTTCGCCGCCGTCTCGCTGGTTGAAGACCGCTCCCCACGGGGATCCCGCGGCGGCTGAGATCGCGGCCGCGATCTGCAGCACCTCGGACTCATCGGTCGCTGGGTCGCTGGTGAGGACTTCCGCCACCTCGAGCCCGTTGGCCAGGACGCGGGGAGACTCGATGATCAGCGCGTCAGGAAGCGCGATCGGCCGGCGCTCGCGCGAGCCGACGACGGTGACCCCCTGGCGCAGGATGCGCGCCGCGGCACCGTTGTCGGCACCCTCAGCCCCGATCAGCGCCGCCCGCGGGTTAACCAGCAGCAGCGCCGTCAGCGCCCGCGCGGGTGACCTGGTCAGCAGCGCGGCCAGCGCGGCAGAGGCCAACGACACCGGCGGCAGGCTGCTCAGGTAGCGGTCGTAGATCGTCGGCGTCGGCGGCGTGCTACGAGGTTTCGGGACAAACGGCTTCTCGGTGTCGAGCCTGACGGTGACCGGGCCGCCGTGCAGTCGCGCTCCGGCGTCCAACCGCGTGCCTGGGGCGGCGGCCAGGATCTCGCCGCCGGCTGACAGCGCGGTGCCGTATCCGCGCAGCACGGTTCCGGGCAGCGGAGTCCGCTCACCGGCCTCGAGCTCGACCTCGGCGCCGGGGTTGGCCGGTTCGGCCTCGTCGAGCCGGTCCTCGTAGCGACGCCAAGCTTTCCGGCGAGCGCGGACGGTGCTCATCAGGCGCAGCGCCGCGGCGCCTGACACGGCCAAGCCCAGCGGGCTGCCGGCAAAACTGAGGCTGACGATCGACAGACCGCTCAGGGCGAGCTGGGTGCCGTTGCGGCCGATCAGCTGCTCGAGTCGCTGCTCAACCGGCGGCAGCCCCTCGACGATTCCGACCGCGCCCGCCACCTGGGCGCCCGGGCCGCCGGCGGCCGGCGCGTTTCCGTCCGCCATCGCGCGGCGCAGCCCGATCAGCGCGAGCCCGAGGCCGGAGCCGACGACCCGTGCGGTGCTCTGGTAGAGCGGCGCGGGATCGAGCGGATGCGACGGCGCGTCTTCGTTGGGCAGGTCGGGCAGCTCGAGCTTGGTCACCTGGGCCAGCAGGTCTTCGATGTCGAGCAGGTGCGCTGAGTACTCGACCATCACCCGCCCGGTGAGCTGACTGACGCTCACGCGCGAGACGCCTGGCAGCCGCCCGAGCCGGTCGACCGCCCGGCGCGCAACCTCCGGGTTCCGGTCAATCCCGCGCACGGCGATCCGCGCCCTTCGCCGGACTCGCCCCACCTCGCGCACGGCGTGCTTGGGGACCTTGGCCGCGTGCTTGGAGACCTTTGCCGCCTGCTTGGGGACCTTGGCCGCCTGCTTGGGGACGCTGGCTGCCTGCTTGGGGACCTTGGACAGGCCCTGGACCGTCGCATCGACGACGCGTCCCGAGCGGCTCTGACGGCGAGCGGGGGGCTCGGAGGCGCTGTCGGGCTGCTGCGCAGCCGTAGAGGCAGCGAGGGCGGCCAGGATCGTTTCCGCGCGCGTCTCGTTCGGGTCGAAGTGCACGAGCACGTTGCCCGTCTGCCGGCTGGCGCGGGCGCGTGAAACGCCCGCAAGCTCCATCACTCGCCGTTCCGCGCTCAGCGGGTCCCCGGCCGGCACGTGCACTCGGATGCGGCCGGGCAGCGCGTGGACGACGCGCGGCCGGGCTGGGGTCTCGAGGTCGAGCGGCGAGGCGGCCAAGCCCTACGCGTTCGAGGCGCTAGGCGAGCTGCCACCGCCGCTCGACGATGAGCCCCTCCCGCTGGAGCCCGAGCCCCGCCCGCTGGAGCCCGAGCTGCGGCCGCTCGCGGACGTGCTCCGGCGCGCGCGGGTCTGCCCGCTCCGAGCCGAGCCGGATCGGCCGCTGCGGCTCGACGACGAGCGGCTGTTGCCGGTGGAGGCGGAACTGGTACTGCGCGTCGAGCGCGCGCCTTTCGAGCTGCGCGTCTGGCGGGTGCGGCCCGCGCTCCCGCTCGAGGCGCCGGTGGCGGCGGCACCGGCCCTGGCCCCGCGCACCGCGCCGCGCGCGGCCGCGACGGCGACATCTCCAGCCCTCAGAACGCCCGCCAACCCGTAGACGGCACCGCGGCGAAACAGCTCGCGCGCCCGTGGCGAAACCACCGCTGCCGTGGCCGCGGCAACGGCGCCGGCCTCCCGATCCATGTAGTCGTCCACTCCCACTGCGATTCTCCTTTCGACAAAGGGCACCGGTACCCGGCGGACGCCGGAACAAACCCTGAGCCGGAGTCAGTCAGGTCATAGCAGGTTTTCAACTCGGTAACACGCGGGTCACAGGTTGATCACAGAATCAGTCTGGTCCGCGCCGAATACGGGGCTAAACGCGGCAACCAGGAGACGCTGTGATTCAGGTAAGACGGTTGTTGTTCATGCTGTGGGGTGTGTCTGCACGCACGGCGCGTCCCCCTCGCGTGCTGGTCGAGCGGGCGCGCTCTCAGCAGGTCTGAATACCGGCAGTCGCAAGCGTTCGGCGCGGTACCCTCCATCAGCGATGGCTGACGGCGTGCCGAGCGACGAGCGGACGGCCGGCGCTCGCGCTGGCGGCGCGGGTGCTGATGACGACGAGTACCTCGGCGGCGAGCGGGTCGAGCAGCGATTCGAGCAGTGGGGCCGGCGCGTCGGCCGGTTTCTCGCGGGTGCCGCGGCGCGCGCTCGTGAGCAAGCCGAGGACATCGTCGCCGAGGCGCAGAGCGTCCGCCGCGGTGAACGGGAGTGATGCGGCGACCCCGGCAGTCCGGGGAACGCACCCCTCCACCTAGTCGACGCAGCCGAACGCGTGCGGCGCTACCGGTACCGACCCGGCTCCCACAGAGGTTCCTGCCCGGCGTTCGCGCCCCGGCTGAGGATGAAGAACAGATCCGATAGCCGGTTGAGGTAGCGCACCACCTCCGGGTTGAGCTGATCGCCGGCCGCGACCGCCAGCCGCTCGGCCCGCCGGCACACCGTGCGGCAGACGTGCAGCTGAGCCGCGGCGGCGCTGCCGCCCGGAAGGACGAACGACTTCAACGGCTCGAGCGTCGCGTTGACCTCGTCGCAGCGCTGCTCGAGCCACTCGGTCTGCAGGCGAGTGACGCGCAGCCGCTCCCGATCAGGATCCTCCGGCGCGGCGATGTCCGCGCCGACGTCGAACAGGTCGTTCTGGATCCGGCGCAGCCATTGCGCGTATCGCGCGGGCAGTCCGTCGACCGTCAGCGCCAGGCCGATATGGGAGTTGAGCTCGTCGACCGTCCCGTACGCCTCGATCCGCGGGTGGGTCTTCGCCACCCGGCTCATGTCTCCCAGATGCGTCTCCCCGGAGTCGCCGAGCCGCGTGTAGATGCGGGTGAGGTTGACGGTCATGCGGGCTTTGAGTCTAGGCGCTGAGGGGGTGGTTTTTGCTCGCAGCACGCTCTAACGGGCATGACATCGGCGGCAAAAGCGACGCTCAGCCGCACATCGAGCCGGGGGACGGGAGTGCTCTGCGGATCCGCGTCGGCAACCGACGCTCAGCCGCACAGCACCGTCACGCTCGTGGGTGATGTGCGGATCAGCGTCGATCTGGGCGCATCTGTTGACGCTCGGATTCGTGCGATCACCGAGCGCCAGCGAGGCCGGGTCACGCGGGGGCAAGGTAGCCGCCGCCCGG
>DAIQND010000056.1:0-12725 GCA_036788555.1 Solirubrobacteraceae bacterium
CCTGGCAGCCAATCCGATCGCGCCCATGGGTCGGGGAGCGCGGGCCAGAGCACGCTGAGCACCGCCCGACGCGGGTTGGGGCCGGGTTCAAGCACCGGGCGGACGGTCCGGGTGACCCAACGAGCAGGCCGCAGCTCGGCGGCGGGCGCCGGCGCCTCAGCGGGAGTGAATCGCACGCAGCCGCAGGGGCGCAGCTTGATCGCCGCCACGCAGAAGCCTTCCAGCTGAGCGCGCCCGCCGGGCCTTCGGCGGGTGCGAGGGGGCGCCGTCGCACGCAGTAGGTTGGTGAAAGCAACCTCGGCATGTCTGGGCTACCCGAACTCAACCGCAGGCGCCTGATCATCGGCGGCCTCGTGGTCGCGGTGGCGCTGGTCGGTCTGTATTTCCTGGTCCCGAAGCTGGCCGGGCTCAACAAGACCTGGGGCCAGCTCAAGCACGGCGACCCGGTGCTGCTCGGGGTCGGCGCCGTCCTCGAAATGCTCTCGGTCGCCGGCTATGCGCTGCTCTTCCGCAACGTGTTCGGCCGCGGGATGTCGCGCATCGACTGGCGGGCCAGCCTCCAGATCCCGCTCGCCGGGATCGCGGCCATCCGGCTGCTATCGGCCGCGGGCGCGGGCGGCGTCGCCGTGACCGTCTGGGCGCTGCGGCGCGCCGGGATGGATGGGACCGTGATCGCCTGCCGGATGGTCGCCAGCTATGTCCTGCAGTACTCGATCTATATGGGCGCGATGCTGGTCTGCGGTCTCGGGCTTTGGTTTGGCCTGTTCCCGGGCGGCGGCTCGTTTTCCTTGCTGATCGTTCCCGCGCTGTTCGCCGCCCTGGTGATCCTGATCGTGGCCGCGATGATCTTCATCCCGGCCGATGTCGAGCGACGCCTCGGGCAGCTGGCCCGCCGGCGGGGGCGGATCGGCCGCTGGGCCGCTCGCCTGGCGCCCGCGCCGGAGACGATGGGCGCCGGGGTGCGAACCGCGGTCGGCGTGCTGCGCGAACGGCCGCTGGCGCTGGTCGGCGCCGCCGCGTACTGGGGGTTCGACATCGCCGTCCTCGGCCTCTCGTTCCGCGCCTTCGGCGAGGTGGTGGCGGTGGCCGTCCTGATCATCGGCTACTTCATCGGGACCCTCGGCAGCCTGCTGCCGCTGCCGGGCGGGATCGGCGGCGTCGAAGGCGGGATGATCGGCGCGTTTGCCGCCTTCGGGGTACCGGGCGGGCGGGCGGTGGTCGGCGTGCTGGCCTACCGCGCGATCTCATTTTGGCTTCCCACGGTGCCCGGTATCGTGGGCTATCTGAGGCTACGAGTGACGGTGCGTGGATGGCAGCTTGCCGATCAAGCCGCCGCAGGCGATGACTGAACCCGGCTCCGCGGGCGCCGGCGTCGGCCATCGCTCGTGGGAGATGACCCGGTGGGCGGGCCGGCTCGTACGCGGCGAGGTGGTCAAGCGGGTTGGCGGTCCGGCACGCGCAAGGGTGATCTTCATGTTCGCCGCCGTGCTGGCGCTCAACGGCGCCGACACCTCGACGGTGGGGGCCGTGGCTCCGCAGCTCCAGGCCTCGCTGAACATCGACGTCACCCAGATCGGCGTGCTGGCCGCAGTCTCGCTGCTGGTGGGGGCGGTGTTCACGATCCCCGTCGGGCTGCTGGTCGACCGGACCAGGCGCATGCCGCTGCTCGCGCTGAGTATCCTGCTCTGGAGCGTCGCGTCGCTGCTCAGCGCGTTCGCCGGCAGCTACTCGAGCCTGCTGCTGACGCGGCTGCTGCTCGGCGCGGTCGCGGCCACCGCCGGGCCGGCGATCGCCTCGCTCACCGGCGACTACTTCCCGGCCGCCGAACGGGGACGGATCTGGGCCTACATCCTCGGCGGAGAGGTCGCCGGCACCGCCATCGGGTTCATCGTCAGCGGCTCGGTGGCCAGCCTGATCGACTGGCGCGCGGCGTTCGTCGTCCTGGCGATTCCGGGCTTCTTCCTCGCGCGCGAGCTGTGGCGGACGGTTCCCGAGCCTCTCCGCGGCGGGCAGAGCTACCTCGAGCCGGGGGCGATCGATCTCGATCTGGCCGTGGCAGCAGCCCGGGCGAAGGCGGATCGCGCCTCGGACTGGTTTGCCGAGGAAGAGGACGACGCCGCGGCCGAACAGGCCGCGGCCGCGCACGAGGCCGCCCGCCGTGCCGGCGCCGTTCCGGATCCGGCGCTCGTCCTGGCGGAGGATCCGCGCCGGATGTCGCTCCCGCACGCGGTGCGCTACATCCTCTCGATCCCCTCCAACCTGATGATGATCGTCGGGTCCTCACTCGGCTACTTCTACTTCGCGGGTCTGACCACATTCGCCCTCGAGTTCGTCAAGGGCCACTACGCGGCCAGCCAGGCCGAGGCGGAGCTCGTGCTGGCGCTGCTGGTGATCGCGTCGATCGTCGGCACCGTCTTCGGCGGCCGGCTGACCGACGTGATGCTCCGCCGAGGAGCGTTGAAGGCGCGGGCCTGGGTGCCGGGCGCGTGCTACATCGCCGCCGCGCTTTGCCTGATCCCCGGCTTCGTGGAGACCAACCTCGGCTCCGCGCTGTGGCTCGTGATGATCGGCGCGGCGTTCCTGGCTGCCGCCAACCCGCCGATCCAGGCCGCCCGCCTCGACATCATGCCGGCCGGCCTGTGGGGGCGGGCGGAGAGCACCCGTACGGTGATCCGCTCCCTGATCCAGGCGCTCGCGCCGCTCGTGTTCGGCGGGCTGACCCAGCTGATCGCGGGCTTCTTCCCGAGCCAGTCGCCGATCGGGACCCACCCGAACGCGCCGTCGGCCAATACGACCAAGGGCCTTCAGATCAGCTTCCTCATCATGCTCGCGTCGCTGATCGCCGCGGGCGTGCTGCTGATCCGAGCCCGGCGCACCTACCCCTCCGATGTGGCCACGGCAGCCGCTTCCGAGGAACGCGCCAGGGTGGCGTCGGTCGGCGCCCCCGCCACCTCGATGATCTGAGCCCCGGCGGCTAGCGCCGGCGTTCTGCGTGACGGACGGCGACGAGCAGGGCATCGCTGCCGACCAGATGCTGGGAGGCCCGAACCACCGGACGCACGCTCGCCAAGCCCACCCTGCCCTGGACGCCGAACGCCTCCACTCGCACCTCGGAGTGCAGCGCGGCGCGCTTGGCGGACAGCGGCGACACCCAATGCGCGAACACGACCTTGGCCGTGCCCGAGGTCGACCAGTCGCGGTACTCGGCGGCGTCCCGCAGCTGCGGGTAATCGCGGCGCAGCGTCCAGATCCTCCCCACCAGCCCGCTCACCAGCGAGAACTCGTTCTCTTCGAGAACCGTGAAGGGCGGATTGCCGAACAGCTCCTCGAACGACACGTCGGCCGCGAGGCCGGGGATTCGCCAGCGGACCAGCCGGCCCAGCAGCGACGTTTCCTGCAGCTTGACCGCCCGCGCGGCGGCCCACAGCTGCTCGGCCCGGGCCGCCGCCTCTCGCCGGTGCGCGACCCGGATCGACGGACGCGAAACCCAGCGGTCGAGATCGGGCGGCGCCGGTTCCACGCCCGGCATGATGGCCAAACCCAGACGGACCCGGTACCGTCCTGGGTGTCTGCCAGCCTTGCTGGCGATCCAGTACCTCAGCTGCTGAACCAGCTCGAGGCCGGGCGAGCCGCTGACCGTGCTGGCCCCCCAGCGCCCTACGATGACGACCGCTTCCACCCCGCAGAGCCTCCCTGACTTCTCCCGCTTCGCGATCGGCTTCGACCATCGCGACCGGGCTCGCGTCCACGAGCTGATCGACGAGGTGCTCGACTCCGAGCGATGGTCTGAGGGGTCGATGACCGCGCGCTTCGAGGCGGCATGGGAGGCTTGGAACCAGCTTCCCGCGCTCGCCTTCTCCAGCTGGGCCGGAGGAGCACTCGCCGCTCTTGACTTCGCCGAAGTCAGGGGCGAGGTCGTGCTGTGTCCGTCGAACACGTTCATGGCCACGCCGCTGGCGGCGATCGGCGCGGGGGCCCGGGTGGAGTTCGTCGACTGCAACCGGGAGGATCTCTGCATGTCGTTCGCCGACTTCGAGGCCCAGGCCGAGCGACACCGGCCGCGGGCGGCGATCCTCGTCCATATCGGCGGGCATCTGGCCTTCGACACCCAGCAGATCGCCGAATACTGCGCCGAGCACGGCATCTTCCTGCTCGAGGACTGCGCGCACGCTCACGGTGCGTCCTGGGACGGGCGGCGGCCAGGGTCCTGGGGGGACGCCGGGGTGTACTCGCTGTACGCGACCAAGACGATCTCCACCGGCGAGGGCGGGGCGCTCGTATCGCGCCGGCCCGAGCTGATCGAGCACGCGCGTGCGTTTCGCAATTACGGGAAACCTGACTATCGCGTGGACGGCTTGAATTTCCGCATGAACGAATTCACCGCCGCGCTCGGCGTCGTGCAGACCGAGCGGCTGCCCGAGATCGTCGACTGGAAGAACGCGGTGGCGCGCGAGCACTTGGACCCGCAGTACCCAAGCCGGCTGGCGCTGCCGGATGGGATGGTGTCCGGCCTCTACAAGTACATCGTGTTCGACTGGCTCGAGCGCTCGACCGGGCGCGTGTACGACGAGCCCTGCCACCGGATCATGGGGTCTGACCGGGAGTTGCCCGGCACCGACTGGGTCGCCAAGAACCATTCCTGCGTTCCGCTGTATTACCGCCCGCAGGAGGCAGAGACCTGAGAGTCCTGGTCACAGGCGGATCGGGGTTCATCGGCTCCCACGTGGTCGACAAGCTGCGGCTGCGAGGCCACGAGCCGGTGATCTACGATCTGCGCCCCTCACCGTGGCACGAGAACGGGTCGGTCGAGACCGTGCTCGGGTCCATCACCGACCGCGAGGCGCTCGAACGCGCGCTGCATAGCTGTGACGCGGTCGCCCATCTGGCGGCGGTGGCGGACGTCAACGACGTCCACGCCGAGCCCGAGGACGCCGAGCGGATCAACGCCCGCGGCACCGTGGCGGTGCTCGAGGCGGCGCGGCGGGCCGGAGTCAAGCGGATCGTCTACGCCAGCACGATCTGGGTCTACTCCGATTGCCGCGAGGAGGAGGTCGACGAGGAGACGCTGCTGCCCGCGCCGAGTCACCTCTACACCAGCACGAAGCTCGCCGGCGAGCTGTACTGCAAGGCCTACCAGGAGCTCTACGGGATCGACTACACGATCCTGCGCTTCGGCATCCCGTATGGGCCCCGGGCCCGGGAGGCGGCGGTGATCCCCGCGTTCGTCGCCAAGGCGCTGCGCGGTGAGCCGCTGACCCTGGCCGGCGATGGCTCGCAGTCGCGGCGCTTTGTCTACGTGGAGGACCTGGCCGACGGCGTGGCGCTCGGGCTGGCGGAGGTCGCCAGCAATCGGGTCTACAACCTCGCCTCAGACGAGAACGTGACGATCAAGCAGATCGCGGAGACGATCAAGCAGGAGCTCGGGAACGTCGAGATCGTGCACACGCCCGCCCGACCCGGCGACTTCGGCGGCAAGGTGGTTTCGAGCCGGCGGGCGCGGCGAGAGCTCGGATGGACCGCGGGCACGCCGTTCGCCGAAGGCGTCCGGCGCTACGTCAGCTGGCGGGTGCAGCGCGAGGCGGCGGTCGCCGAGCGCGAGGCTCAGGCCGTGATCCCCGCCGGCGAGCCTGATGCCGAGGCAAAGCCGCGGCGGGTGCTCATCATCTCCGCTGACATCGGCGAGGGGCACGACCTGCCCGCCCGCGCCGTGGCCCGCGAGTTCCACGACGAGGATCCGGATGCGCTGGTCTCGATCGTCAACGGCCTGCCCGCGATGGGGTGGGTCCTGACCCGCGTCCTGCGTGAGAACTCCGCCTTCATGTTCCGCTGGATCCCGTGGTGGTTTGACTTCCAGTACCGGCTGTTCATGCACGTGACGCCCACGCGGTGGCTGGCTCGCACGCTGCTGCGGCTGCTCGGGAGCCGGGGGTTGATGCGCCTGATCCGCGCCCACGACCCCGACGTCATCGTCTCGACCTATCCGGGTGTCACCGCGGTCCTCGGGGAGCTGCGATTGCGCCGGCGGCTGCACGTGCCGTGTTATTCCTCGATCACCGATCTGGCCGGCCTGCACTTCTGGGCCCACCGCGGGATCGATCTGCACTTCATCACCCATCCCGAGTCGGCCGAGGAGGTGGAGCAGATCGCCGGCCCCGGCAGCGTCCGCTGGGCCAAGCCGCCGACGGCGCCGTCGTTCCTGGCCGCGCGGTCGCGCGCCGACGCCCGCCGCGCGCTCGGGCTTCCGGCCGAGGCGAAGGTGATCGCGGTGTCCGGCGGCGGCTGGGGGGTGGGGGACCTCCTCGGCGCCACCCGCGCCGCGCTGACCGCCCAGCCGGAGGCGATCGTGCTCTGCCTGTGCGGTCGCAACGACAAGCTTCGCGCGCGCGTGGCCAAGCAGCTGGGCACCGAGCCGCGGCTGCGCCTGATGGGCTTCACCGACCGGATGGGCGACGTGCTGGCCGCCAGCGACGCGCTGATCCACTCGAGCGCGGGGCTGACCGTGCTCGAGGCGATCATCCGGGGCTGCCCGGTGATCTCCTACGGGTTCGGCTACGGCCATGTGCGGGCGTCCAACCACGCGCTGGAGCGCTTCGGCCTGGCCCAGGTGGCGCGCTCGGCAGGTGACATCGCCCCGGCGCTAGACCGTGCGTTGGCGGAGCACCCGGAGCCCGATCCGTCGTTTGCCCGCCGTCCCTCGACGGCCTCGCTGATCCTCTCCGAGGAGCGGCGCAGCCGCCCGCTCCCGGCCTGGCGGCTGCGGCTGGTCCGCGGGACGGCGACCGCCGGCGGTACGCTGGCGATCGCCGCCTGGACGCTCACCACCGGCGCGTCCTACAGCCTGGTCTCGCACATCGTCCACATCCGTCCGGTGACCGCGGTCCAGACCACGCGTCCGGAGGTCGGCGTGCTGGTCGATGCCCCCACCGTCGACGTGGCCGGGATCGCCAACCAGCTCTCGCGCGCCGGGATCCGTGCGACCTTCGCCCTGGCCGATCCGTCGCTGGCCGCCGAGCGGACGATCTACTACCACGACGACCGCGCGATCCCGCTGCTGAACGGCGGCGGCCTGGTGCGCTGGCTGGAGACCGGCGACCAGCTGCGCCACCTGGTCCGCCCGCTGGGCTTCCATCACCATTTCGTCTATGCGTCAACCGGCCCGAGCGTCGGCCAGGCGTGGCTTGCCCACAACGCGGGCGGCCGCCTGATCGCCGGGGCCGTGCTGCTCGATGACCGCGGCGACATGGCCCCGGTGCACGCCGGCGAGGTGGTGGAGATGCGGGTCTCGAGAACGACCAACGTCCGGACGCTGATCGCCGAGCTCGAGCGCCGGCTGGCGGCTGATGGCCTGCGGGCGGTGCCGGTCAGCCGGCTGATGCGCGACGCCGGCGTCTCGGTCTAGCCGCCGGGCCTACCGCTTCGCCCAGCTTTCGCGGGGATTGCGAAGCGGCGTCAGCGTCGGCTCGATCTGCTCGCGCAGGTGCTCGTACGGCGGGGGCAGCGAGAGCTTCTCGCCGAGTGACTCGGGCGGCTCATCGACCGTGAATCCCGGGCCGATCGTGGCGAGCTCGAACAGCACGCCTGAGGGCTCGCGGAAGTAGATCGAGCGAAAGTAGTAGCGGTCGATGATCGGCGTCGCGTGGGCGCCGGCGACAAGCAGCTTCTCGTGCCACGCCTCCTGGTCCTCGGGGTGCGTGGCCCAGGCGACATGGTGGACGGTGCCCGCGCCTTGGCGCCCTCGCTCGAGGGGCGGAGGCTCGTAGGCGTAGAAGCCTCCGCGCCGCTCGCCGCGCACCTCGCGCGAGACGATCCTGCCGTTCGGACCCACTCGGTTGGAGGGCGAGAAACCGAGCGTGTCCTCGAGCAGCTCCCGGCTGCGGTCAGGATCGGAGGCGTACGCGCGCACGGCGTGGAAGCCCTGGAGCGCCATCTCGGCCGGAATCTCCGGATGCTCGGCGATCAGCGGTTGGTCGGTGGTCTCCACGACCCGAACCTCGTGGGTCAGACCTTCGGGATCGCCGAACACCACGCTGTCGCCGGTATGCGTGAACTCATAGCCGCGATCGCCCAGCCGCTTGGCCCAGAACTCGATCGCCTCCGGACGCGCCAGGCGCCAGATGATGCGGTGAACCATTCCTTCGCCGGCTCGGCCCTGCGGGAGCCCCGGATATTCGAAGAAGGTGAGGTCCGACCCGGGGTCTCCGGTCTCGTCGGCGTAAAACAGGTGATACACGGAGGTGTCGTCCTGGTTGACCGACTTCTTCACCAGTCGCAGGCCGAGGACCCCGACGTAGAAGTCGACGTTCTGCTGAGCGTCGGCGGTGATCGCGGTGATGTGGTGGATCCCCTCGAGCCTCACCGCTTCACCGTAGCGCCTACCAGTGGACGCCGGGCGTGGCGCGGACGAACGCCCGCTGCTCGGCCGTCGGGCCTTCCTCGTCCTTGTCCCTGTCCTTGTCCTTGGCGCCATCCCCTTCCGGGAACATGAGATACGCCTGGTTGGCGACGAGGTCCTGCGCGCCGGGCGCGATCGCATAGGTGATCTGCCCGATCGTTCCGAGCCTGGTCGCCATGCGCTTGGGTCGCTTGCGAATCGCGTCGGTGATCATGTCCGCCGCCTCGTCGGGGCTCAGCGTCGGGAAGCGGTCGTAGAGCTTGGTGGGCGCGATCATCGGAGTGCGCACGAGCGGCATGTAGATCGTCGTGAGGTGCACCCCATCGCCGATCACCTCCGGGCCGATGGATCGCGAGAACGCATCGAGCGCAGCCTTGGAGGCCACGTATGCCGAGAATCTCGGCGTGTTGACCTGGAGCCCGATCGTCGAGATGTTGATGATGTGTCCGCTTCCCTGCTCGCGCATCGTCGGCAGCAGCTTGAGGATCAGCTTGACCGGACCGAAGTAGTTGAGCTGCATCGTCCGCTGGTAGTCGTGGAAGCGATCATATGCCCGGTTCACCGACCGCCTGATCGACTTCCCGGCGTTGTTGATCAGGATGTCGACCGCCCCGTGGCGCTCGAGCACCTCGCTGGCCATCCGGTCGATGTCGTCGATGTCGGTGAGGTCGCAGGGATGCGAATACGCGACACCGCCGAGATCCTCGATCTCGCCGCCCAGCTCGTCGAGCTTCTCCTTCGTCCGCGCCACGAGCAGCATCGTTCCGCCGGCCTCGCCGATCTTCAGCGCCGTCGCCCGCCCGATCCCCGAGGAGGCGCCGGTGATCAGCACCGTCTTGCCCGCGACCGCCTC
Source organism: Solirubrobacteraceae bacterium (assembly GCA_036788555.1). Taxonomy (GTDB): domain Bacteria; phylum Actinomycetota; class Thermoleophilia; order Solirubrobacterales; family Solirubrobacteraceae; genus Palsa-465. The sequence goes on from DAIQND010000056.1 coordinate 9,246, forward strand.
CTCGAGCGAAGGCGCCAAGACCCCGCCGACCTCCGGGATCCTGCGGCCGAAGGCCTGAAGCGTGCGGACTCCCTGGGCCGCGATATCTAGCGGGTTGGGCGCCATCAGGCGCACCGTATCACCGCTGTAGCGGGCGCCGGGCAGGTGATCGACGCGTGGGGCCAGTCTCGGAGGTCGCCGGCGCGAGGCGGTCATCCATCCGAATCGACTGGGAACATACGTTCGGCGTGATCGTCTGCGTCCTCTTTCCGCGCTTTCAGCTCACGGTTGCCGCCGGCGAGCGCGCCGAGCTGCTCAAGGCGCCGGCGGCGCTGGCGCCGGCACCCGGTGGAGTGCAGGTGATCGGCGAGGTCTCGCTGGCCGCGGAGGCGTTCGGGATCCATCCGGGAATGCGGCTGGGCGAGGCGCTTGCCCGCTGCCCGACGCTCACGCTGGTTCCGCCCCACCCGGCTGGTGTGGCCGATCGGTGGGAGCGACTGCTGGTGCGGCTGGAGTCGGTGGGGGCGGCGGTCGAGCCCGAGCGTCCCGGCCTCGTCTGCTTTGACGCCCGCGGCTTGCTGACGCTCTACGGCGGCGTCGAGGGCGTCTTGGCTGCGGCCCACCGGGCGCTTCGCACTCCCGGCCGCTTTGGCGTAGCGCCATCGCGCTTCGCCGCTGTGGCGGCCGCGACGCGCGCCCGCCCGCGGCGGCCGGTGATCGTCTCCGGGGACCGCTCGGCGGCGCGTGAGTTCTTGGCCCCGATGCCGGTGGCGCTGCTGCGCGCTCGTCCGGCTCTGACCGCGCTGCCCGAGGCGCTCGAGCGGCTCGGCATCGGCACGCTCGGCGAGCTGGCCGCGCTGGCGCCGGCGACGCTGGCCGATCGCTTCGGGACCGCCGGGCTCTTGGCCTACGAGCTGGCGGTCGGCGGTGACGGGGCGCTGCGACCGCGCCCGGCCAGCGAGCTGATCCGCGAGACACTGGAGCTGCCCGAGGCGGGATCGGGCCCGCAGCTCGAGCGCGCGCTGGGGCTGCTGATCGACCGTCTGCTTGCCCGGCGCGAACGGCGCGGGCGAACCCTGCGTGCGGTGGTGCTGTCGGCGGTGCTGGTGGAGCACGGTGGCACCTGGCGCGAGCAGGTCGCGTTCCGCGAGGCCCTCGCCGACCCGACGCGGATGCGGCTGGCGCTGGCACCGCGGCTGCAGTCGATTCCCGCGCCGGCCGAGGAGCTGCGCCTTGCCGTTGAGCGCTTCGGGCCGGTCGGCAGCGATCAGCGCGGGCTGCTGGAGGATCCCCTCGCGGCTCGGACCGCTCGTCTGCGCGAAGCGATCCGTCAGACCCGCGCCGCCGCCGGCCCGGATGCCGCGCTGCGCGTCCTCCCCGTCGACCCCGAGTCACGCGTGCCCGAGCGACGCGCGGTACTGACTCCATTCGAGGGATGATCCGATGACCGGGCCTCGCCGCCTGGGCGTTCCTCGGCGGGTGGCGGTCAGTGCCGGCGAGGACGGTCAGCCGCTGCTGGTCGACAGCCGCGTCATCGACAGCGTGCGTGAGTCCTGGCTGGTCGAGGACCGCTGGTGGACCGAGCGCCCCGTGCGCCGTCGTTACTGGGAGGTGGTGACCACCTGCGGCCGTGATGAGGTCGTCTTCCATGACCTGCAGAGCGGCCGCTGGTGGCGCCAGCGGTGAGGGGCGAGCGCACCCAGCAGACCTGACGACCTGTCACAAACCTGCGGCCAAGCCGAATAAGGGATTGTGTTCTCATCAGTGGGGCGATCTGGTGCAAGCGACGCGGAGCTTCTAGAGCGGGCCACCTCGGATCCCGAGGCATTCGGCTTGTTCTACGACCGCTTCGAGCGCGAGGTGCTGGCTTTCTTCTACCGGGCCACGCGCCGTGCTGATATCGCGGCAGATCTGACCGCCGAGGTGTTCGCCGCGGCGCTCGAGTCCGTCCGCTCTTTCAATCCCCACCTCGGCAGCGCGCGCGGGTGGCTGTTCGGAATCGCCCGCCACGAGCTGGCGGATCTCTGGGACCGCGGGCGGGTCGAGGACCGGGCTCGCCGGCGCCTGGGCATGGAGCCGCTTGCGGTAACCGACGCGATGCTCGAGCGGATCGAGCAGCTGGGTTCTGAACGTTCTGCCAGCGCCGTGCAGCTGCTGGCTGACCTGCCCGACAATCAGCGTCTGGCGGTGATGGGCCGGGTGCTGGAGGAGCGCGACTACCCGGAGCTGGCTGCCGAGTTGTGCTGCTCGGAGGGCGTCGTTCGCCAGCGGGTGAGCCGGGGGCTACGAATGTTGAGAAAGCGACTGGAGCAAGCACCATGACTTACCTGCCCGGACTGAGAGCCTCGTTGGTGCAGGCGGCGCGCAGGACATACGCCGAGACACCAGAGCCACCGCGTCGCCGGTGGCTCCCAGCCGGGCTGATCGCGACCGGGCTCGCCGCGACGGTTGCCGTAGCCGTCGCGGTCGTGGCGATCGTCGCCCTTGGGCATCGACGTGCCGCGAGCACGAGCGTGGCGAGCCCTGGCAGCACCGTGGTTGCACTGCGACGCGCCGCTGAGCGTACGTTGCAGCAGGTCGTGCTGCCGCCGGGCGCTGTGCTCTCGGGCCTGGTTCGAGGCACTCCGGCACAGCTGTGGTCGCCCTCGAGCCGACTGGCGATCGCCAACCAGGTCGATGTCTACCGGGTCTGGCGCCTGCCCGAGACGCCTGACCGGGTCATCTCGTACATGCTCGAGCACCCGCCCCGGGGTGGCTCGACATTCGGGGTCGGTACCCAGGCCGGTGTTGGCGCTCCTGGTGGTCCGTTCGAGGTGCTGCGGAGCACGACCACAATCAGTTTTGCCGGTGGCGCCGACGGCGTCTGGCGGGAGCTCGCGCTCGACGCAGTCGCGCTGAAGAGCGGCGGCACGGCGCTGCGGGTGGACAGCGAAGCGGAGTGGCTGGCGCCCCGCCCGGCCGGCGAGCGGATCCCGCCCGGCGTGACGCGGGTGACGATCCTGTGGGACCGCCTGGGGCGAAGGCCGCAGCTGTACGGAGGCGGCGTGATCACGAGCCGGCGCCGGGTGCAGGCAGCGGTCTCCCTGCTTAACTCGACACCTCTGGCGGAACCTGGGACCTCGGCCTGCCGGCGAGCTCCCAGTGCCACCGTCAGGTTCATCCTCAGCGCGGGTGCTTCGAAGACACCGCTCGCGGTCGCGGTCTGGGATCCGCCGTGCGCCAGCGTCAGTCTGACGATCGCCCGCCATTCTCCGCTGCGACTGATGGCCGGCTACCCCACATCGCCTGCGGGTGCCCAGCTTGCCGAGCTCCTCGCGCAGTTCCTCCCGCCCACGCGCGTCACCTCCGTCCGCCGCGGACCCACGACCGTAAACTCGCAGTCATGCACAAGTCCACCGCCCAGCTCGGCCCCGTCGCAATCGGCACCTGGAGCGGCGGGCGCTTCATGCACTTCGGTCAACCTCTCAGCGACGAGCGGTTCTGTGCGCTGATCGCCCCTGA
>DAIQND010000057.1:0-11524 GCA_036788555.1 Solirubrobacteraceae bacterium
CCGCCAGCATGCCGACGCTCTCCGACTCGATGAAGAACGAATACCTGAAGCGGGTGCTCAGGAGCACTGGTGTGCGCCCCCCGCAGCAGATGCCGCGTCGCGAAACACCCCACTACCGGATGCCAAAGCTGGAAGCCAACGGCGGCTGGCTGGCGCTCGAGCCATATCGGGGTCCCGAGATCCCGCGGGAGGAGTACGAGTCGCTGAGCTACACCACCTACCCGACCGATCCCAACACGCATTTCGCGCCGATCACTTCGGCCAGCGGCCAGATCGAACTTGGTGCGTTCGGGAAGTACGGCAAGTCCGACCTCGATCGCGAATGGACGCCGAACGCCGAGAAGTGCCCGACGGTCATCAAGTGGCTGGAATCGGTTGGCGCGCGTTTCGGCAAGGTGCAGCTGCTGCGCATGAGCCCCAACACGCTGCGCGAGTGCCGCTGGGGCCTGCACCTGGACCACAACAACCAGAACAACCCGGAATCGAATGGCTGGGCGGTCCGCGTCTGGCTCGAGCTGACCGACGATGACTCCAGCCGGCTCGTCGTGCGCCAGGAGGAGTTCGATAAGGCCTCGGAAGTGCAGATCCCGTTGCCACGCCACGCGCAGCTGGTGGTCGATTCGCAGTGGCTCTACCACGGCGGATATCACCACGGGCCGGGGACGCGCTACGCGGTGATCGCCACCTTCGAGAGCGGCCCCGAGCTCGAGCGCTGGATCGAGTCTCAGCTTCCGAGCTCGGCTGTCCCCGCTTAAGTAGTCACTGAAGGCCCGACCGCGGGCTCGCCGCGCTACGCGGCGAGTTCGACGCGGGCGGGATCGGCCTCCGAGATCAGCGTGGTCACGACCTGGCGGACCTGCTCGCCGATGTTCTCGTCGGTCAGCTCGCCCCGCTCATCAAAGCGCGTGTGGGCGTGGCCGACGGCCACCTCGCCCTCCACCACGCGCGCGCCCGCCGCGGCCAGCGTCTTGCGTAGCTCGGCCTGCGACCAGACGGCGCCGAACATCCCCGTGCTGGCGCCGATCACCGCCGCGGGCTTGTTGCGAAGCGCGTTGGATCCCACGGGTCGTGACAGCCAGTCGACCGCGTTCTTCAGCTGTCCCGGGACCGACGAGTTGTATTCGGGGGTCGAGAAGAACAGCGCGTCAGCGTCGGCCACCGCCGCGCGCAGTTGCGCGACGGCGACCGGCGACGGATCACGATCGTCGTCCTCGTCGTATGGCGGCAGGAGCTTGAGATCCGGGTAGACCTCGAACTCGGCGCCCGCGGAGCGGAACATCTCACCCGCCGCGCGCAGCAGCTTGGTGTTGTGCGAGTCGCGGCGCAGGCTGCCGCTGATGCCGAGGACCTTCATCGCCTACGCCTGCTTGACCAGCTGCAGGTCGGCGATCAGCGTCACCTCGTTGGAGAGCGCCGGCTCGCCGCTCGGCAGCGGGTTGTTCCAGTTGACGCCGAACTTGGTCCGATCGACCTTCGCCTCGAGCTTCAGCCCGAAGCGCTCGTTGCCGTAGGGGTCGTTGATCGGCTGGGTCAGAACGCCGTCGATCTTGACCGGCTCGGTGTGGCCCTTGATCGTGATCTCGCCCTCGATCTCGAGCCTCTCTCCCTCGCCGCGGATCTCACGCGACTCGAAGCTGATCTCCGGATGGCGCTCAGCGTCGAAAAACTCGGGGGTCTGGAGATGCCCGGCGAGGTTCGGGTCCTTCACCTGGACGCTCGCCACCTTGGCGGAACCGCGCAGGACGCCGTCACGCAGGTCGGCGTCGACCTCGGAAAAGCTGCCGGTGAACGTGCCGGCCATGTAGTTGATGGCAAAGCCGATGTCGGAGTGGACCTTGTCGACAGTCCAGGTCCCGGCGGGCAGTACTTCTAGCTCAGTGGTGCTCATTGGGTTCTTCCTCCTGATGGCCAGGGTTTCGAAAGAGGACTTCTTGCTGGCGCAACCAACTCTAGCAGATTGTTGCGCTATCAATAGTAGTGCCGTCAACCGTCGCCCGGGGACGGACTCACCGACCGATCAGCCGTCGTGGCGCGGTCTGGCGGCGCCTTATCCCACCACCGGCAGCGTCCGCTGGTTCCCGAGTCTGGTCAGCGTGCGCTGCATCGTCGAGGTGACGAGCTTGTAAGCCTCGTCGATGTCCGGGTTGCGCCCGAGCCGCTCGCGCAGATCGATCGGCTTCAGCACTCGGATCGAGATCTTCGCCGGAAGCGGGAGGCGAATCGGAAGATCGAGGATCGTCGGGCCCAGCGGCGGCCCGACGACCGGTGGAAACACCTTGAGCCGCATCAGCCGGTCGAGCTTCAGCGCCGTGGCCACCCGGCCGCCCTGCCCGAGGAAGAGCCCGTTCTCCTGGCCGCCGATCGCGACCACGGGGACGATCGGGACCTTATGCTCGAGCGCCAGCCGCACGAATCCGGTGCGGTGGGCAAAGTCGATCTTGTCGGACTCCCAGCTCGGACGGTAGGTCTCCCAGTCTCCGCCCGGGTAGACCAGCAGCGCCGCCTTCCGGCGCAGAGCGCGGCCCATGTTGGCCGGAGAAGCCGGAACGGTGCCGTATCGCTCCACCAGCACCCGCAGCCCCGGCAGCTTGAACACGAGGTCATGGGCGAGCTGATGGAACCGCCGGTCAGGCCCGAAGTGGTCATAGAAAGCCTGCGCGAACACATACGTGTCGACGATCACCGTGCCGCCGGAGTGGTTGCCTACCAGCAGCACCGGACCGTCGGCCGGGATGTTCTTCAGCCCTCGCACGTCCGCGCGGAAATACAGCTTCGACGCCAGTCGCAGCGCGGGCAGCGTTCGCTCGATGTACCGCGGGTCGCGCCGGGCGAACGGGTCTCTCCGGGCCTGCCGGGTGACCGTCTCGGCGACGTCCTCGGCCGCCGCCCCGAGCATCCTCAGGTACGCCTCGGCGGAACCCGGAAGCGCCCGCAGCATCTCCTCCAACCGGCCATCCGCACGCGACATGCTCGTTTCCTACCCGCGGCGCCTGCCGCCGATGCGTCAGCGCGCCGCTATGCCACCAGCGCTCGCGAAGGGCGCGCCGCCCGGCGGCGCCGCAGGACCAGCGGGACGCCGGCGCGGGGGCCGATCGTCGGCATCTGGCGGATCCGCAGCTCGTAGCCATGCTCGAGCTCGAAGTCGAAGCGAGCGACCAGGGCGCTGGCGATCGCCTTGACCTCGAGCTGGCCAAAGCGCATTCCGATGCAGATCCGCGAGCCTCCGCCGAACGGCACATAGGCCCCCTTCGGCAGCGCGGCCTTGGCCTCGGGGGCGAAGCGCTCAGGGCGGAATTCCTCGGGCCGGGCGAACACGTGCGGGAGGTGCTGAGACACCCACGAGCTGTAGTTGACGTAGACGCCGCCGGGAACGGCTTGCCCAGCGAACTCATACGTGGAGAGCGACTTGCGCGCGCCGATCCACGCCGGTGGATAGAGCCGCAAAGTCTCGTCCAGGACCATCTCCAGCTGCTCCAGACGGCCGCTCATCAGCATCGCGGCGTCAGGCGGCTCGCCTCCGAGCAGCCGGTCCTGCTCCTCGCGCAGCGCCACCACGATCTCAGGATGCCGGGCGAGCTCATAGAACATGAAGGCGATCGTCGAGGTCGTCGTGTCGTGGCCGGCGAACAGCAGTGTCATCACCTCGTCACGAACCTGCCGGTCGTCGAGGCGGTTGCCGTCCTCGTCGTGGGCATCGAGCAGCATGCTCAGCACGTCCTGGCCGCGGACGTGCTCGCGACGCCGTCGCGCAATCTCCCCGAGGATGACGCGATCGAGCGCGACGCGGGCCTTCTGCAACCTGGCAAAAGGCGTCCCCGGACCCCGGATCACCTGCAGCCAGTAGTCATTGGCCCAGAAGCCGAGCCCCTGCTCGAAGTTCCGTGCCATGTCGGTTCCGGCCCGGTCGGGATCCAGGCCGAACAGCGCCCGCATCGCGATCCGCAGGGCCACGCGACGCGTCGCTCGGTAGATGTCGATCCGCCCGCCGTCGGGCCACCCCGCCAGGGCGCGCTCGATCTCGGCGCGCATCGTCACCAGCGTCGCGGCGATCGCCTCATGGTGAAACGCCGGGACCATGATCCGCCGCGACCGGCGGTGAAACTCGCCGTCGATCGTCAGCAGCCCGTCGCCGAGGAGCACGGCCAGGTCGCCCATGTGGCCCTCGCGCCAGCTGAAGTTGCCGGCGTGCGACACCGTCATGTAGTGGTTGGCTTCCGGACCGATCATGAAGACGTTGTTGCTGTGAAACACCCGCATCGTGAACACCGGACCGAAGCGCTCGTACGCGTCGAGCAGCAGCCTGAGCGGGTCCACCGTGAAGCCGCGGGTGCGGCGGGCGCTGAACCAGGTTTCTCCGGGCGGAAAGGGAACCTCGGCTCGCCGCTCCATCAGCAGGTCCTGGCTCAGCCTCCGCACCGGGTTGAACGACGTCGGCGGCGGCCCCACGAGACCCATTGACAGAGCGTATTGCACCGCTGCGGCTGATCAGCTGGAACGTCGCGGGACGATTGAAGCTCCTGCCTGAACAGGCGGCCAGAGTGGCCGAGGTCGAACCTGACCTCGTCTGCCTGCAGGAGGTCACCGACCGCGCGCGGGCGCTATGGGAGCACGCACTGCGGACGATCGGGCTCGAGCACGTCGTACACCCGCCGCCCGCCGATCGCCGCGAGCCGAGCAGGCGGCGCCTGTCGGTGCTCACCGCAGCCCGTGAGCCGCTCAGCGCCGGCGTGGTCCCCGGCGTCCCGTGGCCGGAGCGAGCCCTCGCCGCACGCCTGGGCGACGGCCTCGAGCTCGTGAACCTCCACTCGCCGATAAGTCCCTCGCCGGCCATGGCCAAGGTCCGCGCGCACGAGGCCGTGCACGTCTATCTGGCCCGGCGCCAGGAGGGGGCGTGCGTCCTGTGCGGGGATCTCAACACGCCGCGCCGCGAGCATCGCGACGGCAGCGTGTGGACGTTCGCCCGCGACCGCTACGGGCGCCTGCGCCCGGACCGCGGCGAGCGCTGGGACCGCGCCGAATCCGCGCTGATCCGCGGCCTGGAGCCGTACGGCTACCGGGATGGATTCCGCGCGCTGCACGGCTACGAGCAGCGCGAGCCAAGCTGGGAGTGGCCGCGGTGGGGCGGCGGCTACCGCCTGGACCACCTGATCGTCTCAGACCGGATCGAGGTCAGCGCGTGCCGATACGCCCACGAATGGCGCCGCGCCGGCCTCTCGGACCACTCCGCGTTGATCGCCGAACTCCGTCCGGCGGACTAGGAGCCGCTCGATACGCCCTGCGCGCGCAGCGTGTCCCGCAGCGCCTCCAGCCCGGTGTAGCGGGGGCGCCACCCCAGCTCCTCCTTGGCCTTCGTCGTGTCCATGATCGAGGGATGGCTGACCGCCTCCACCCATTCGGCGGCCGGTGGCGCAAACGAGGGCCTCGGGAGCGCCGCGGCGGCGCGCGCCATGACGTGAATCGCCGGCGCCGGAATCGGCAGCGGGGCCAGCCCCAGCTCACGCGTGATGTCCGTTCCGGTGAGCACGCCGTCGCCGGCGATGTTGTAGGCCCCGGGAGGACCGGCGGCGAGGACGCACTTGAGCAGCGCCTGCCCGACATCGTCCTCGTGGATGAACTGCAGCGGCACGTCCGGCACGAGCACCGGCAGGGGAATCGGCAGCCGGTTGATCAGCTCGAGCATCGCCCGGGCGGCGCGGGCCACCGGCTGGGGAACCGTCCCCTTGCCACCGACCGCATGCGGCCCGAGGACGATCGGCGGGCGCACCAAATAGAGCTCGGGCCTTGGCGCCGCCTGCGCTTCCTCGCCGAGCAGCTGCTCCAGCTCGGCCTTCTCCTGGGCGTAGAACAGCCGCGCGGCGGGACGCGTCGGCCAGTCCTCGGTCATCCCGACCGGGTTGTCGGGATGAAACCCGTAGGCCGCCACCGAGGAGGCGTAGACGAAGCGTTTCGCCCCGGCATCGCGGGCGGCACGCAACGCGTTCAGGGTGCCGTCGACGTTGATGGCTCGGATCGTCCGGGCGGAGGCGGTGCCGGTGATCATGAACGCCAGATGCACGACCACGTCGCAACCGGCGAACGCCGCTCGCAGCCCATCGGGGTCGCGCACGTCCCCCTGGCGGTAGTCCATCTTCGCCCACCCGTGCTTGGACGGATCGAACGCCCGCCGCGCGATGCCCACGATCCGTTCGATCCGGCGCTCCTGCTCGAGCAGCGGGACCAGGCCGAACCCGAACGTCCCCGTCGGCCCCGTCACGGCTACCGTCAGGCGGGATTCTGAGCGCGGCACGTCCACGTCGTACCCGTACCCTTGAGCTTGCGAACCGCGGGTTGGATGTCGATGAACCTCGGGTGCCGAAGGTCATGCGTGGCAGGCTGAAGACGAGCTGTGTATCGATGGCGATTGCTGTGGCCGTGCTGAGCGGTTGCGGGACCACTCAGCTCCACCCGGCCCAGGTGCGCCGGAGCGCCGAGACCACCTCGACCGCCGCGATTGCGCAGGCCAGGCCGCAGGTGGTGGAGCCGACGGCGGGTGCACAGGCGCAGACCGATGGGCCGCCACCCACCCCCGTCGACCCGGTCGGCGACCCCAACGCCCACGCGCCGCCGCTGTCCGAGGTCCAGCACGAACTACAGCTCGAGCTGGTGGCGGCGACCCCCACCACCAGCGGCTACATCAATCCGCTGCGCTACGTGACCTGCTGCGGTCGCTGGGAGCGCACCGACCAGGGGGTCGACGCGACGCTGCCGGTGGGAGCGCCGATCCTCGCCCCGGGCCCGGTCAAGATCCTCGACATCGAGCCGAACTGGTACGCCGGCCAGCCACTGGTGTACTGGGAGCTGCTGAACGGCCCCTACGCCGGGCACGTGCAGTACGTCGCCGAGGAGATCACCGACATCGCCAGGCCCGGGACCTACCTGCCGCAGGGCGCGCCGATCGCCCGCTACGCCGCCTCGGGCACCGGGATCGAGTTCGGGTGGTCGACGACCAACGGCATCACGCTGGCGATGGCGACCACCGGATACGAGGAGGGCCAGGCCACGCCGGCCGGGAAGTCGATCCGCGCGTGGTTGAACGCGCTCGGCGCCAACGCCGGCCGCGGGTGAGCCGCAGGACCGGTGGCAGCCGAGCTGCCGCTCGAGTCTCAACGCACGAGCTCTGAGAGCCGCCCCGAGCGGATCAGCTCGACCGTGCTGGCAATGTCCTCGTCCAGATACCGGTCGCCGTCGAGGAAGGCAACCCGCTCGCGCACGAGCGTGAACGCCTGCCGGGTCCGTTCTCCAGCTCGCTCGAGTCCTCGCAGCTCCAGCGCCTGGCAGCACGCGATCAGGTGGATCGCCGCGACGTTCTCCGCCAGCTCGACGATCGTCCGCGCATCGCGAGCGGCGATCGCGCCCATCGAGACCTTGTCCTGGTTGTGGGCCTCGGTCGAGCGTGAGTGGATCGTGGCCGGGTTGCAGAGCTTCATCGCCTCGGCGGTCATCGCCGAGCAGCACAGCTGCATGCCCTTGAAGCCGTGATGCAGCCCCGCCTGCGGGTGGTCGGCGCCGAACCGCGGGATCAGGTTGGGCGTGAGCCCGTTGTTGAACTTCTCGTCCACCACCAGCTCGAGCTGGCGATCGAGCAGGTCGCACAGGTTGGCCAGCGCAACCTTGAGCGAGTCCATCGCCTGGCCCATGTGCCCGCCGTAGAAGTTGCCGCCGCTCTCCGGCCGGTGGCCGGCCACGTTGAACAGGGGGTTATCGTCGGAGGAGTTGATCTCGGTGCTCACCCACTGCTCGACCCAGGTCAGGACGTCGCGCAGCACGCCGGTGACGTGGGGCGCGCAGCGGATCGAGTACTTGTCCTGGACGCGGCGCTCGAGCTCGACGAAGTCGGCTCCGTCAAGACTCGTGCTGACGATCTCCTCGGCGTCGAGCGCCAGCTGCGAGTCCGCGAGCAGACGCCGGATGTTGGCCGCGCACTGGACCATGCCCGGGTGGGGCTTGGCGCGGTCGAACAAAAAGGCGTTGAAGTGCCCGCGGTTGCCCAGCAGGGCCTCCGAGGCCATCGCGGTGAGCAGGTCGGCTACGTCCGCCAGCTCGCGCCCGGCTCCCACGGCCAGGCATGCGAACGCGGTCATGTACGAGGTGCCGTTGGTCAGCGCCAGCCCCTCCTTGGCCTCGAGCGTCAGCGGCTCCAGCCCGAGCTCGTCGAGCACCTGTGCCGCCTGACGGGTTTGGCCGGCATACGCGACGCGCGCCTCTCCTACCAGCGTCCGCCCGATGTAGGAGAGCGGCACCAGGTCGCCGCTGGCCCCGCACGAGCCGCGCTCGGGAATCAGCGGTACCACGTCGTGGTTGAGGAGCTCGAGCAGCCGCTCCACCAGCTCCACCCGCACGCCCGAGTTGCCCTTGGCCAGGCAGTTGGCGCGCAGCAGCATCGCCACCCGCACCACCTCGGGCGGGGTCAGCGGACCGGTGCCACATCCGAGGAAGCGCAGCAGATTCTGCTGAAGCTCTGCCGTCTTGGCGGATGACACCTGACGGTGAGCGCTGTCGCCGAGCCCGGTGGTGACGCCGTAGATCGGGATCTCCTCGGCGATCAGCGAAACCTTCAACTCGCGACAGGCGCGCACCGCCTCGGCCGCCCGGTCGGCCAGCCGGACGCTCCGCCGGCGCCGCGCGACCTCGAGCGCGTCGGCGACCGTGAGCGTGGCCCCGTCGAGCTCGAGCAGCGAGCCGCCGACACGCTCGTCCGACCTCGCCGTGACGGTCATGTGCGGAATGTCGCACGATGGTAGAGTCCACGCAACCAAGGAGCACTGAAGTGGGCGCTGTGTGCAGCTGAACCGTCCTCTGGACCCAGTCGATCGCAGGATCGTTGCGTTACTACAGGACAACGCCAAGCTCACCTTCGCCAAGATCGGGGGCGAGGTGGGGCTCTCGTCGACCGCGGTCAAGCGCCGGGTCGACCGCCTTCAGCGCGACGGGGTGATCGCGGGCTACGGCGCGCGGATAGACCCGCGGGCGCTCGGCGAGGGAATCGAGGCGTTGATCGAGATCTACTGCTCGGACCGGACCGCGCCGGCCGACGTCGGCCGCTCGCTTTCGGGGCTCGATCAGATCATCTCGGCCTTCACCGTCTCCGGCGAGGCGGACGCCGTGGTTCGCGTGCGGGTGCAGAGCATCGCCGGCCTCGAGGGGTTCGTCGAGCGCCTCCGCCGCGACCCCAACGTCGTCCGCACCAAGACGCTGATCGTGCTCTCGACGCTGATCGATCGCCCAGCCGGGGTGGCCGCCGCCTAGGCTGATGGGCACGCTCGTCTCCGCTGCAACCTTCGCCGCGCCCGATACGGCGCTCGAACGCCGCGCCGACGGCACGCTGATCCTGACCTCTCGGCGCGCGCTGTCCCCCTACGAGCCCTCGATCACCTCGGTGATGCGCAAGCGCGCCGCCGTGCATCCCGATCGGCCGCTGGCCGCCCAGCGCGACGCTCAGGACCGTTGGGTCGCGGTCAGCTACGGGGAGGCACGCGCGCGGGCCGACGCCTTCGCGGCGGCGTTCCTCGAGCTCGGGCTGGGGCCCGAGCGGCCGCTGATGATCCTGTCCGGGAACTCGGTCGAGCACCTGCTGGTCACCCTCGGCGCCTACACCGCCGGCGTGCCGGTGATGCCGATCAGCGTCGCCTATTCGCTGATGAGCAGGGACCACGCGCGGATCCGGGCGATCGCCGAGTTGACGCGTCCGGGTCTGGTGTTCGCCGACGACGCGGACCTCTACGCCGCCGCGTTCGACGCGCTCGCGCCCCATGTCTCGCAGGTGCTGGTCGCGCGGGGTGAGCGGGACGGGGCATACAGGCTTGACGAGCTAGAGCGCCGCGCGCCGAGCCCGGCGGTCGAATCGGCGGCGAATGCGGTGGGCCCGGAAACCGTGGCCAAGCTGCTCTTCACCTCAGGCTCGACCGGGATCCCCAAGGGCGTGATCAACACCCACGCGATGCTGTGCGCAAACCAGGCGATGCTCCAGCAGGCCTGGCCGTTTTTGGCCGACGAGCCGCCGGTGCTGGTGGACTGGCTGCCCTGGAGCCACACGTTCGGCGCCAACCACAATCTCAACCTCGTCCTGTTCAACGGCGGCACCCTGCACATCGACGACGGCAAGCCGGCGCCGCCGCTGTTTGCGCGCACGCTCGCCGCGTTGCGCGAGGTCTCCCCCACCGTGTACTTCAACGTGCCTGCCGGCTTCGCGCTGCTGGCTCCGGCGCTGGAGGGCGACCACGAGCTGGCGCGGCGGTTCTTCAGCCGGCTGCGGTTCATGTTCTACGCCGGGGCAGCGCTGCCGGAGGCGCTGGGGCTGAGGCTGCGCGAGCTCGCCACGCGTCACGCCGACCACGAGGTCCCGCTCACATCGAGCTGGGGCACCACCGAGACCTCCCCGGCGGCCACCAGCGCGCATTTCCCGAACCCGGCGAGCGGATGCATCGGGGTGCCGCTGCCGGGCAACCGGATCAAGCTCGCCCCGGTCGCCGACAGGCTCGAGATCCGGGTCAGCGGCCCGAACGTCACTTCCGGCTACTACCGCGCCCCTGAGTTGACCGCGGCCGCATTCGACCACGAGGGCTTCTACCGCTCGGGCGACGCCGCCAAGCTGGTCGATGAGGACGACCCCGATCAGGGGCTGCTGTTCGATGGCCGGATCGCTGAGGACTTCAAGCTGCTCACCGGGACCTGGGTGACGGTGGGGCCCCTGCGGTTGAGACTGCTGAGCGAAGCGAAGGTCCTCACCGACGCGGTGATCTGCGGCCACGACCGCGAGTACGTGAGCGCGCTCGCGTGGGTCAACCAGGCCGAGGCGCGCCGGCTGTGCAGCAGCGACGAGGAGGTGGCGCTCGATCATCCGCGCCTGCGAGAGCACCTCGCCGAGGCGCTCGCCCGGGTGAACGCCGGTTCGGGTTCGGCCGCGCGCGTGGAGCGGCTGCTGCTGCTGTCCGAGCCGCCCAGCCTGGACGCCGGCGAGATCACCGACAAGGGCTACATCAACCAGCGGGCGTGCCTGACGCGGCGGGCCGCCGAGGTGGCGCGGCTGTACGCCGACGAGCTCGATCCGGAGGTGATCGCCTGAGGTTCGAGAACGCGGTCATCCCCCTGCACGCCGCCTGGTCCTCGCCGTTCGTGCGCTGGCAGGGTGCCACAGCGGATATCAACAGCCTCGACCTCGCCCACCAGGTCACCGCCCGTGCGCTCGAGCAGCGCGGGGTTCAGTGGCCGGTGCAGGAGCTCGTGCTCGGCCTCACGATTCCCCAGAAGGAGTCGTTCTACGGCGCGCCGACCCTCGCGGCTCGTCTCGGATTCGCCGGCGTCAGCGGCCCGATGATCGCCCAGGCCTGTGCCACCTCAGTGGCGGCGATCCACGCCGCCGCCGCCTCGCAGGCGGATTCGCGGGATGGCGCCCGGCTGGTCGTGACCACCGACCGCACCAGCAACGGGCCGCACCTGGTCTACCCCCGCAGCGCGGCGCCGGGCGGGACCACCGACAGCGAGAACT